>DATNDS010000018.1:0-25603 GCA_035553215.1 Gemmatimonadaceae bacterium | reverse complement strand
CGCGGATCACCCACGTAGCGCAACACGTCGGCGTAGGCAAGCTGCTTGGCCTCCATGGTGACGTGCAGCGATTGCGCGGCGTGAAATCCGTACGCAGCCATCGGATAGTGCGACATGATCTGCAGCATCATCAGCGCGCCGATGCCCTGGCTGTTGGGCGGCAATTCGTACACCGTCCAGCCGCGATAGTCGACGTGGAGCGGCGTCACCCATTCCGGGCGGAAGGTCGCCAGGTCGGCGGCGGTCATTGTGCCGCCCAGCTTGTGCTCCGTGGCGAGAATGGCATTGGCCGTGGCGCCCGTGTAGAACCCGTCGCGTCCATGCTCGGCGATGCGCTTGAGCGTGCGTGCGAGATCGGGATTGCGGAAGATCTCTCCCTCGCGTGGCGTATGGCCATCGATGAGATACGTCCTGGCAGCATCGGGCGTGGCATTGAGCGCTTTCAGGTACTCAGCCCACGTGTCGGCGATCACCTCGGTGACGGGAAAGCCTTCGTTGGCGTAGCGGATTGCAGGCGCAAGCACGGTGGAGAGTGGCAGCTTGCCGAACCTGTCGTGCAGCGCCTGCCACCCCGCCACCGCTCCGGGAACCGTCACGCCCCAGATGCCACGAATCGGAATGCGCGTGAGACCTTTGGTCGCCAGCAGCTCCGGCGTCATCCCGCTGGCCGACCATCCGCTCGAATTCAGTCCGTAGATCTTTCCCGTCTTCGCGATGTAGACGATGGCGAACAGATCGCCACCCACTCCGTTCATCGCCGGTTCCATGAGTCCGTTGGCGGCGTTGGCGGCGATGGCGGCATCCACGGCGTTGCCACCCATTTCCAGCATGTGCACACCGGCGCTCGCCGCGAGCGGCTGGCTCGCCGCTACGATGCCGTAGCGCGTGATGACCATCGAGCGGCCGGGGATCGGCAGCGGTTGGCCGTGGGCCGGAGTCGCGGGAAGACCATGTTGAGCGGCGGCGGGACACGGGAACGCGGCACTCAGCACCGCGGCAGCGATCGCGACGAAGCGACTGCGGCAAGTTGGCATGACAAAACCTGGTTTGATTATCGAGGGTTATTCACCGAATGCACCAACAGACGCGCAGCCCACTCACGGAACCACCAGCGTGCGATTCCGGCGGCCGCTCATCCGGATGCCGGACGAGTCGAACGGCACGAGCCTGCCGTTCAGGTAGCACTTCACGCCCGGCACCGCAACACCCTACTGTCAGTCCGCGGTGATCTGACGGTGCCACCGCCCCGCCGCACCATAGAACGCTTCGGCGGACTTTCCGACAAATATCTGTTCTATCGCGTCATGATCGATCGGTTGTGGAATGGTGCGACCATCAACATCGCGACGCCACGACCGGATGCGCTCGAGCGGCAGCGTCCGAAGCAACCGTGAGAAGCTCCATCTGGCGTCGCCGATTCGCTGCATCCAGCCGATGTCCGCTGCGCGCTGCAGCGAGTCGAGCAGACGGGCATCTCCGCTGATCGGATCTCGATAGATCAGGATTTGTGACGTATCATGCGCGGAACAGAGGATTGCCCACTCGAGCGTCTTCGCCGAGGTGAAGGCTCCGTGAATGATGTTTGTCGGCGCGTGCGCGTCGAAGGGCTGTGGAACGAGACAGCGTCGGAGCTCCAGATCGTGACGGATCGCGACCGGCAACGCCGGAAATGCGGCCGGAGCGAGCCGGCGGACTGACTGGGGCGAGAGTCCGGACTGCGCCAGTATCGCATGCGCGCCACACAGCAGGGCGACGACAATCAGGAATTGGGATTGCACGCGGATCTGATGGACGATGGCCGCGCTCGCAACTCTCCTCATCTCGACGCAGTAGCTGGCCGCTTCACGTCGTACCGAACCGCGACAATGCCGCTCCGGTATGCCTCCACTTCAAGCAGATGCAGGGCGACGTCCCGGTCGAGTCCCTCGAAGAAGGCGATGCCGTCGCCGATCACGACGGGCACGATGGAGTAGCGAAGCTCGTCAGCCAGCCCGCGGCGCAGGCATTCGCCCGAGACCGCACCACCACCGACAAACCAGATGCCGCGGAAATTCGGCTTCAGCCGCTCTTCCACCAGGCGCTGGAGATCGCCCGCATAGAACTCGACGGCACTTCTGGTTTTGTGCAGCTCGCGATGGGTCAGCACGAAGGTCACTTTGTCGCCATAGGGCCAACCCAGCCCCCTGGCCTCGAAATTCAACGCGGTTTCATACGTTCGCGAGCCCATGACGTAGCAGTCAATCGTCCGAAGGAACTCGGCGACGGACTCCGGCGCCATCACCTTGCCGGCTTCGAAGACGTCGGACGTCTCGAGCCAGTCGACGCTCCCGTCCTTTCGAGCGATGAAGCCGTCGAGACTCGCGGCCATGTGGATCGTGACTCGGGAATCAGCGCTCGACATTGTCTCGCTCCGAGGTGGAGTGCGTGGGCCGGCAACACTGCGCGGGCTCGGTGCTGGAGCGAGGTCACCTGACGAACCGCGCATGGGCTGCGGCGCGACTCAGAACATTCAGAAGCATACGCTTCCTTTGGGAGCCTGCGCCGACGGCTTCATGCGCTTGTCAGGCCGCGCCTTGAGGGAATCCTAGGCGCGCACTTCCTTCGTTGCTGTTTTCACCTGGGCCAGAAGCTCGGGGCTGATCTCCTTGACTCCGTGGGCCTGCGCCGCGTGCGCGGCTACCTGTCGCAAGAGGTCCTGCTCGGTTGGTGCCTTCGCGACGAAGTTGCACCCCTTGACGATGTCGTCACATGCGAACTGTTTGGCCATAGTGAGATCCTCCTGGTGAACGGCGGTGCTGGGCGGCCTAACGCCCCAGCGAAGCCGCGGGCACATCCCATATAATGCGACCGCAGCGAGCTTGCGCAACTCGCCCGACGGCTTCAACGCTCGCTAAATGGCCGCCCCGCGATACCGACCCGAGTCAACCCGTTCGCGGAAATGGCATGAGTTTCCAGCTCTGCTTCGCGCGGTCTCCCCGCCGCGTATTCCGCTCCCCGTGTTCTCCGCGCGCCTACGCGGCCGGAGCGGGCGCCGGCGTGAGCCCGTGGCGGCGCATGATCTCGGCCATCCGGGCGCGGTCGGGCGGCCCGCCGGCCGCCGCTTCGATCACCGCGGCGGACTCCCGGAAATACGCTGGGCCTATCGCCGCCGGCGTGATCACACACAGCGCCTTCACGTCCCGGCTGCCGCCGTTGTCGAACCGGTGCACGGCGCCCCGGGGAATACAGAGTGCCTGGCCCGGCCCGACGTCGATCCGCACGCCGTCCACCGTCCAGGTCAGCACGCCGTCGAGTCCGTAGATCGTTTCCTCATAGTGATCGTGGCTGTGCGCCGGGGCGGCCAGCCGCCCGGCGCCGGGCACGGTGAGCTCGAAGGCCGCGATGCTGCCGCTCGAGTCGTCGCCGGCGACCAGGAACCGGACCGCGAGCGGCCCGAGGCGGATGGTCTCGTCGGCGGGGTTGACGTGCGGGGCGCCGGGCTGCGGGGTCATGGGGTGTCTCCTCTTGATAAATGGTGTTTACTATCGTAAAATAGTAAATGCCATTTACTGTAACGTCAACGCCCCCGGGCCGGACCACCGACATGCTCATCGGTGCCCTGCTGCGCGTGCCGGCGCAGGCGGTCCAGCGCCGTCTCATCCGGGAGCTCAATGCCGCCGGGTTCGCCGCGCTCCGCCTGCCGCACATGGCGGTGCTGCAGTACCCCGGACCAGAAGGGGTACGCCCCGGCACCCTCGCCGAGCGCGCGGGCATGAGCAAGCAGGCCATGAACCAGCTGCTGCGCAGTCTCGAGGCGCAGGGCTACATCGCGCGGAGCGATGCACCCGATGAAGGCCGCGCGCGCCTCATCCGGTTCACCAAACGCGGGCGAGCCGCCTACGCGAAGATCCACGATATCCTGCGCGAGATCGAGCGCGAATGGCGTGCCGAACTCGGGGCCAAACGGTTCGCCGAGCTCAAGACGCTGCTGGTGCGCGTCTGGGAGAGCCCCTTGACCCGCTGAGCCGGCAAAGGCACGGTGTCAACCGGCACGGGCTGCCGCCACCAGCGCATACCGCGCCGGTGGCAGCGAGCCGCCTCAACGATCGGCGTACACGAACGTCTCGCCCGACGTCGTGAACGCCACCACCTGATACGGTACCTCCGATGTTCCCTCGAGCCCCGGGGCTCCCGGAGGCATCCCGGCCACCGCCAGTCCCCTGATCGAGGGTAGATCCCTGCGCGCGCGGCTGATCACATCGGCCGGCACATGGCCCTCTATGATGTAGTTCCCAACGAGCGCGGTGTGGCACGACCACAGCGCTCTGGGCACACCGAGCTGTCGCTTGAACGTATCGAGATCCTCCACGTTCCCGGTCATCACGCGAAAGCCGTTCAGCTCGAGGTGGGCGATCCAGCCGTTGCAGCAGCCGTTGTGGGCGTTGCTGTAGACGTATGCAGTGATCGGATCGGGGCTGAGTCGCGCGGGTAGCGCCGAGGCCCACAGCCGCTCCGTGGCCACAGTGCCGAACGCTGCGCCGCCGGCAATGCCGGCCAGCACTCCGAGCCACGTCCGCCGCGTGATTGGCCGTTCGGCGTTTGCCATCAAGGCGCCGAAGTGCGGGTCGTCAAACGATCCGCGACTCTCATGCTGGTGCTGGTTGCGCATGGGAACACCTCCCTCGCTGTTTCGGCCGGATCCGGTCGCGACCCCCACCACTCCCACTCGCTTGACCGCCACGGGAACCGCGTTCCCCCGCCATCGGGTCGCACCGCCTGGCCGATGTGCTTTCAGATTGAATGTGCGCGTGTCCGTCCCGCCTGGGAGTCGGGGAGAGCACCCGGTTGTGTGCGGTGAAAGCCGACGCCCGCCCCCGGCGAAAGTCGCTCGCGACGCTCGAAGCACACACACTGCCGACCTGAGGGACGTCGGCGCACGAGCGTATGATCCGGAATGGTTCACCGTCCGGTTGCGGCTGATGAAAAAAGCCGGTACGCATTGTGCCGCCAACCTGGCGGAGTCTCTCTACGCTGAAGAGAGCCCACGCCGGTTAACATTTGTGGTTCATTGCGACGGTGAACGCAGCACCGGCCGCTACGGGCGCATCGCTCCCCCAGGAGGCGCAGAAAACGTGTTGAACGCCTGATGCCAGCCTATACCTATCTCATTGTAGGTGGCGGGATGACCGCCGCTGCCGCCATCTCGGGTATCCGCGAGGTGGACCGCCAGGGCAACATTGGTCTGATCGGTTCTGAATCGCACCAGCCCTACCGTCGCCCGCCTCTCTCCAAGACGCTCTGGAAGAGCGATCCGCTGGACAGCATCTGGCTGAGCACAGAGAGCCAGGGGGTGAGCGCTCACATGGGCCGGACGGTGCAAGGTCTCGATGCACGGACCAGGCAGGTCACTGACGACCAAGGCACCATGTACACGTACCGGAAGCTGCTGCTGGCCACGGGTTGTACACCACGCCGGTTGCCATTCGGTGACGGGCAGATCATGTACTTCCGCACCGTTGACGATTATCAGCGTTTGCGCGGCCTGACGGGTGAAGCGAAGCGCATCGCCATCATCGGTGGCGGGTTCATTGGCTCGGAACTGGCCGCGTCCCTCACGAGCACGGGAACGCAGGTCGTGTTGATCTTTCCGGAGCAGGGCATCGGCGGCCGGATGTATCCACCTGAGCTGGCAACATTTCTGAACGACTTCTATCGGGAGAGAGGCGTCGAACTGCTGACCGCCTCGACGATGACTACCTGCGAATTGCGCGGTGGGAGGACCGTGCTGAAGATTCACGGTGACCCATCAGCTGGCGGGCGAGAGATGGAGATAGCGGTGGACGGCGTAGTGGCAGGGATTGGTACCAGGCCCAACGTCGCACTGGCGGAGTCAGCGGGCCTCGTGGTGGACGACGGCATTCGCGTAGATGCGGGATTGCGCACCAGCGATCCGAGCATTTATGCCGCCGGCGATGTGGCCAGCGTCCATGACGCGTCCCTGAACGAGTGGCGCCGCGTGGAACACGAGGACAGCGCCAACATGATGGGGGGGCATGCGGGCGTGTCCATGGCCGGCCACACAGTGTTTTACGATCATCTGCCGTTCTTCTACTCCGACATTTTTGAGCTGGGATACGAGGCTGTCGGCGAGGTGAACTCACGGTTGCAGATGGTGGCGGACTGGGTTGTGCCGTGTCGCGAAGGGGTCATTTACTACCTGCGCGACAGCCGGGTGCGCGGTGTGCTGCTCTGGAATATCTATGGGCAGGTGGATGCCGCCCGGCGATTGATCGCCTTCGGCGAAGAACTTCAACCCGAAGACCTCGCGGGCCGCCTGCCGGCGTGAACGGAAACAGCGTGGTGGCAGCGTGCCGGGAACGAGTCGCGCGAGCGACGATTCGGCAATCGGCAACAGCAATCTGTATGGGATCATGCGGCGCTGGGCAGCGTCCAATCCAACGCAGGATCCTTCATGGACACCGTAACCACACACATCACCAGCCGTCCACCTGCGGCGCAGCGTTCGGTGGCGGCTTTGCACGAGATCGCCACCCAGCTTCGTATTGATTCCGTGCAGGCAACCACCGCCGCCGGGAGCAGTCACCCGACGAGCTGCGCATCTGCCGCGGAGGTCATGGCGGTCCTGTTCTTCGACATCATGCGCTCCTCGTGTCGGCGCACGCATGTGGCGGCGTGGTGATCACGGTGGAAGATCACTACGCGCATGGCGGCATAGGAGACGCGGTGCTGGCGGCACTGGCGGAAGAACGCTGCGTTGTACACAAGCTGGCCGTGCGCGAGATTCCCCACAGCGGGAAGCCGAAGGACCTGCTCGACCACTATGGGCTCTCGGCGCGTCACATCGTCGCGGCGGTTCGATCCGCGCTCGCCTGAGCGGCCGAAGGACAGCCGGCCGTCCCTCGGCCGCTCAGGCGATGTGATGTACTCCGTCCTGGCGTGACGCTATCGGTGTGATCGCGTCATTTCGGGGCGCCGAACTGGAGTCCCACATAGACGCTCCTCCCCGCGGAAGGCGAATAGTACCTGCTGCCCACCGCATTCACCGACACCGTCGCATTGTAGATCTCGTCGAACAGGTTGTCGATGCCGACGAATGGACGTGCGGCGACGCGGCCCAGCTGCCTGTCGAGCGAGAAGCGCACGCCAACCACCGTGAAAGCCCAGTTGGACTCGGTGTTCGCATCGTCCACCGGGTATGAATCCACCCAGCGCGCGGTGAGCGTGGAGGTGAGCCCCCATGGTGCACTGTGGGTCACCTGAGCGAACACGCTGTTTGGCGAGATCCCCGGCTCGCGGTTGCCGGAGAAGTCCTGGCCATCGCTCACGTAGTGGTCGTAGACGAAGTGCTGATAGGTGTAACTGAGGCGCGTGCTCAGCTGCGGGGTGGGACGCCAGCCGAGCGCCAGCTCGATGCCGCGGCGCGAAGATTCACCGGCGTTCTCGTAGAACACCTGCTCGCCAACTCCCTGGTGCGGCACCAGTGCATCCTTCACGCGGGATGTGTAGACGCTGAGGCTGTAGTCCAGCCGTGGGCCCGCGAGAAGTCCGCGCATGCCCACCTCGTAGCTGTGGAGGTACTCGGGGCCCAGCGACTGATTGAAGCCGCCCCCTCCGTCGGGACGGTTGGAGAGCTGCTGCATCCTGGGCGTCTGGTACGCCTCCGCGTAGTTGGCGTAGACGTTCAGTTCAGGTCGCGGCGAGTAGTTGAGACCCACCATGGGACTCGCCGCCGAGAGATCCCGTGTGCCGGATTGATCGCCGTCGGAAAGGAAAAGATCGGTCGCCTTGAAGTGATAGCTGTCGTAGCGCACACCCGCTGTTGCCGCCAGCTGTGGGGTGAGATCGAGGGTAGCCTGCGCGAAGGGAGCGAGTGAGACCACGCGCTCGATCTGACTGATCTGGAGCGCTCCCTCCTGGGCCCGCCCGCCGGGCGTCACTATTCCGTCGTTGTCGAACTCATGCCGGTTGTCGCGTTGATACGAGAGATCGACTCCTGCCGTGAGCTCCAGCGGAAGCGAGCCCACGACCGCGGAGTGCTGGTACGCGGAACGCACGCCACCAGCCCGCCTGGTCAGGTCGATGATCCTGGACGGGATCGGATTCCAGCTGCTGCGCCACTCTCCCCAGGCGTTGATGCGAAGCACACGGCCCGGGTCGAATGAGTGTTCCAGTTGAAGGCCACCCTGTCCCTGCCTCGACGTCTTGCCCCAGCCCTGGTCGATCGCGGCCTGTCTGACGCTGGTCGGATCATTCAGCGCGAGGTCGCGCGTGAGCGTGCTCGGGTTCTCGGCAAAGGGCATGTCATTCAGGTTGAAGACCACGCCCAAGGAGGTGCGATCGGTGAGCTGGGAGCGCGTGACCACGTTCAGCCGCCGGATATCGGCGCTGCCGTACTGGCGAAAGCCGTCGGTCTGCATGCGATTGGCATTCACCAGATAGTTGAAGCTGCCGGAGGAGCCCTCGAACTTGAGTTGCTGCCGGTTGTAGCCGTTGGAGCCGAACTGGATTGCGGGTTGCACAAAGATCGGCGTATTCGCCGGGAACTGCGTGGTGATGCTCACGACTCCGCCGCCGGAGTTACCGTAGAGTACCGAGCTCGGACCGCGGATCACCTCGATACTCCCCGCGGAACCGGGGTCGATGTTATCCAACTGCGTCGTGCCGTCAGCCATCGTGAGCGGCACGCCGTCCTGCAGAACTTGCACGCCTGGCAGTGCACCGCGGATGCTCAGATTGAGTCCGCTGAAGAGCGCGTAGTTATCGCCGTTCTCGGCCATCACGCCGGGAATTCCCTCGAGTGCTTCTTCGAGGCCGGCTTCCCGCCTTCCTTGCTGGATCTCTTTGATACCGATTTCGCTGACCGCTTGCGGAACGCGCGAGAGACGCTGGCGGGTACGCGTGCCTTCCACCAGCACGGGCTGGAGTCGCTGGGGTGCGCGGGCAGTATCACCATGCACGGTGGTATCGGCCCGCGAGGTAGAAGTATCCGGCACCTGGGCCGCGAGAGCACCGGCAGCGCCCAGGACCGTGAGCAGTGATGCGAATACGAAGCTATGAGACATGGTATCCTGCGACGATGGGCGACGTGCCCGCGTTGCGCCGGCGCGAGAAAGGAAGTCCTAGCGGCCCCGATAGACCACTCGCCATATCGAGCCCGAGCCGTCGTCCGACACCAGCAGCGAGCCGTCGGACGCGACAGCCACACCTACGGGCCGTCCCCACACATCGCCAGCGGGAGTCAGGAAGCCCGTCAGAAAATCCTGATAGACGCCGCTCGCCTTGCCGTTCTTCAGCGGCACCCGTACCACCTCGTAGCCCGAACGAACGGAGCGGTTCCACGATCCGTGCTGCGCGGCGAAGATGTCGCCCTGATATTCCGCCGGGAATTGCTTCCCCTCGTAAAATGTCATCTGCAACGATGCCGAATGCGGCTGAAGCAGCACGTCAGGAACGATCACGGTTGCCTGCAGGTCCGGCCGCTTGCCGGCATGCCGCGGATCGGGGTTGCCGCCGAGGTAGTAGAGGGGCCAGCCGTAGTAGCCATCCTCCTGGACGTGCGTGATGTAGTCGGGAACGAGATTGTCTCCCAACCCGTCACGCTCGTTCACGGAACACCAGAGCTGTCCCGTCACGGGATTGACCGCGATGCCGGAAGGATTGCGAATCCCCGACGCGTAGACTTTGACGAAATTGCCTTCGGGCGTGAACTCGAGAATGTTGGCCCGATGCGTCTCGGTGGGGTGATCCGCCGGATCATCGTCGTTGGACGCCGAGCCCACCGCAACGAAGAGGCGCTTTCCATCGGCCGACAGCGCAAGATCGCGTGTCCAGTGTCCGTGGTCCGGCGGAAGCGCGCCCGCATTGACCGCGCGGTCGTATTGCCTGAAGGCGACCACATCACGTCGGCGACTTGATGGCAGCGAGGTGATCACCGTATCGGGCGCGCCGGTGGCAGTGAGATCACCGTTCCGATATGCGAAGCGCACGACGACGTCCGTGTTGGCGACATAGAGCCAGTGCGGCTGGTCGCCCGCCGGATAGAACAACATGCCGTACGCTTCGTTGAAGCCAGTGGCGAAGACCGAGCTCTCGCGGGGCGTGCCATCCGGCGTAATGCCCCGGAACACCCGGATTCGGCCAGCCTGGGTTTCCATCACGAACACATCGCCGTTGGGTGCGACCTTGATCTCGCGCGGCTGGCTCAGCCCACTCGCGTACAGCCCGACGGCGAACCCCGTTGGCGCTCTGGGAAGCACGCCCTCCGGCCTGGCAACGATGCGCGAGCGCGTCGAGACGGACTGCGTTTCATAGGGTGCAGGCAGGTCAGCGACCGTGAGCCGGCGGAACGTGCCAGGCTCGATGCCGCTGGACGTCACGAAGGCGGCCTTACCGGTCAGTACGGGAACAGGATCCACCACGCCCGGCACCGTACGCGCACTATGCGTGCAGCCAAGCGCGATGCCAGCCACGCTCAGCAACCAGGTCGTTCTCATGACGTATTTCCTTGGTGGGATCGGGTGTATCGCGTCGTCTGCCCGCTCTTCGCGCACGCAGCGAATCGCCGACCCGGAATTTTCCAGGAGGGCGCGGACGGCGCACCCACCGAGTGACGTCGCTTGCACCGGTTACATGCACCGACCATGCCCCCGGGTCGGCGACCGCGAGCATTGCTACAACGTCAAGTGTGGTGGTGTGTTATTCCCACCCGCTGCGTGATGTTCCGCGCGGCTGAACTGGCGGGATGTGGGTCAAATGATCCAGCATTGGTGAAATGACCCACCTGACTGGGTGTGAGCCGGACCGACTGCCGCTATTTCGTGCTGCTGTCCGCTGCGCCCGTCGCCACAGCCGTCGAGTAGGTCGGAGTCGTGGCGTACTTGGCGGGAACCCTCCACATGCTCGCGCCGTACCACGCCGCCCACGCCACGATCGCCAGCGTCATCACCCACACCCACACCGGGATCGAGGAGTGCGTCTCGGCGCGCTGCGGTTCGAACGGCTCTTCCGCGCTGAACGCATTGACTCCGAACTCGATCACGCCATGGCGCACCGTGTTGGGCACCAGCCCCGTCACGGTGACGCCCGGCCCGTTGCGCACCTTGAACGGGACCTCGTGCACCGAGACCCTGCCGGTCCGGTCGGTCGCCCGCACGATCAGGCGGTGCGGGCCGTCGGCCAGGGTGGCCGTATCGAGGGTGACCGATGTCGGCAGGTCCTGCTCGACGAACGGCTGTTCGCTCCCGTCGAGAAATACCTGGACATGGGCGCTCGCCGGCGCGACAACGTCTTCGTCAGTCATCGTTGAGCACCTGGTATTTGGGGTGTCGCCGGTCGCGTTCGCCGGGACGAACCAGCATCCACGTCGCCGCCACAAAACACGCGATGGTGATCGCGCCGGCGACTACTACGATGATGATGTTGCCCAGCCAGTGAGCCGAGAAACTCTGCATCAGGCTGCCCTCAATGCGCCGGCTTGGCGCGCTCGGCGGCAACCTGCGCCGCTGTCGCGAGCGGCGCGTTGTTGCCCCAGGACGTGCGCTCGTGACCGATGATGTCGGCAATCTCATCGTCCCCCAACTGCGCCGCGAAGGCTGGCATCTGGCCGGGGTATGCAACGCCGCCGATCGTCTTCCCCTCCAGGCCGTGCAGAATTATTGAGATCTGCTCGGTCGGATCGGCGGCGGTTTCCACCGGATCCCCCTTCAACGGCGGGAACACGCCGGGAATGCCTTCACCGCTCGCTTGATGGCACGACTGGCAATTGGCGGCGAACAACTTCGCACCCGCGGCGGCGTCGAACGACGCCTTTCCCGCCGCCGTCGCCGATGACGTCGCCGCGGCCGCGGCGGCCGCCGTGCCCGATGGTGCGGTTGCGGGCGGGCTGTAGCCGGGAATCGTCGCCTGCTTGCGCGACAACAGGTAGGCGACCAGTGCCTGCGCCTTCCGCGTGGGGATGACCACACCGTGTTCCGGCGCGTAGGGCTTCGGGATGGCCAGCGGTGTCACTCCCGCCGGGGCTTTCGCCACCACCTCGAAGAGAAAGCTGAAATCCGGCATGATCGATTGCGGCACCACGCTTCGCGGATTGTAGAGGTGCATGTACTGCCACACCTCACTTGGCTGTCGCACGCCGATGTTGGTGAGGTCGGGACCATTGCGCTCCGACCCGAGCAGTTCCGGCGTCTCATACGCGTAGTCACCGGCCGACGATGGGCGGCCGAACACGGCGTCTTCCGCCAACGGCCGCACCTGCTGCGTGTGGCAATAACTGCAACCGTTGGCGACGAATACGTCGCGCCCCTCGCGCTGGAGCGGCGTGAGCGGCATCACGCCCGGTCCCGGCTTCGTGCGTGACAGGACCATGCCGGGAAGCACGCCCATGAGCACCGCGAGGACCGCATACACGAGCGTCGAGCCGCCGGCAATGAGAGTGAGCTTGCTCATGCCGCCTCCACCGCCCGCGGCGCCTCGAGGTTAACATGGCCGCGTGCGTAGGTCATGTCCCATACGTTCCACGCGAACACCAGGTGGCTCAGGAACATCAGGCTGCCACCCACGGCGCGCCACAGCCAGAACGGCGCCATGTCCGTCACGGACTGGATGAATGGCAACCCATGTATCCAATCGAGCCCCTGGACGGTGCCACCGATCGACAGCGCCCCGACGTAGATCACGATGCCCACCGTGGCCATCCAGAAGTGAATGCCCATGAGCAGGCTGTCGGGAGCCTTTTTGGTGGCGCGCGGCAACAAGCCGTACACGCCGCCCCAGATCACGAACGAGATGAACCCGTACATCGTGAGGTGCGAATGTCCAACGGTGTAGTTCGTCAGGTGCCAGATCTCCTGCAGCGAGCGGAACGCCTCGAACGTGCCTTGCGTGGAGCCGAACAGATAGCCGAGCACGCCCACCAGCACGAACATGGCCGGCGACCGGCTGAGGCGCTCGGGCTGACCGCGCATGGTGAGCAGGAAGTTCGCGCTCCCGCCCCACACCGGCACCAGCATCGCGACGGAGAATACGATGGCGGTGGTCTGCAACCACCAGGGCAGTGGACTGAACAGGAAGTGATGCGAGCCGATGATCGGATAGAACACCAGATTGGTCCAGAACGCGAACACGCCGAGCGCGTAGGAGTAGATGGGCCGGCTGAACAGCTTGGGGATCGCATAGTAGAGGACACCAAGCGCCAGCGGTGTGAACCAGAGGCCGACGGCGTTGTGCATGTAGTAGCCGGAGACCGCGACCTGGCCGAGTCCATGCTGATACCAGGGGAGGATCGCGACGATGGCGATGATGCAGGTCCAGAGCACGCCGCCAATGGTATACCAGTTCGAGAGGTAGATGTCCTCCGTGTCCCGTCGGGCGACGGTCGCGAGCAGGTTCCACGCGCTGACGATGAGGGCCGCGAGGAACACCAGCCGGATCGGCCACCACCATTCACGGTATTCGAGCGTCCCGTCGTTGATGCCCATGCCGAGTGTGATCGTGCCGGCGATCGCCGCCACGTTGAAGAGCGCGAGCCCCAGCCAGGCGAGGCGGCCACTGTACAGTTCAGTGCGCGAACTGCGGGCTGCGATGTAGTAGGCGAGACCCACGAGGCCAATGCTCGCCCAGCCATAGAACGTGTCATTGGTATGGATCGGACGCAGACGTCCGAACGTCAGCCATGACGTGTGCGACGCGAAATCCGGATACGCGAACTTGAGGCTCAGCAGGACACCGATGAGGGTCGCGAATACGAGCCAGATCGTGGCGCACACCGTATAGACGCTGAAGACGTCGCGTGTAACGTCCGCGCCCGTTGGGATTGTCCGTGAAGGCATCGAGCTATCGCAGGTGGCTGTGAAGCCGTTTGGCAGGCACCCCGATCAGGGTGCGCACCGGGATGCGCGTCCGCATTCAACACGTAGCGCGGATGATTCCGCGAGCAGCCTCGCTTTGGCGTAGGTTGATGCAGCACGGCTTGATGCGCAAGTGCCGGATGCTCCGTAATGCCCAGGCATTCCGTCGGCTACGGAATGATGACAAGTCTGCGACCGCGCAGGTCATGTCGTCGCCAGGCGCTCTCGATGGCGGCAAGCGGGACAGGTTCGGTATCGATGGTAAGTTTCCCGCTGGCTGCCAGGGCCCAAAGCTGCGGGAAGGCGTCGAGGATGGCGGTATGCGGAATGCCACCACCGCCGCTCCCGTAGATCTCGATTCCAGAGCTGCGGAGTGCCGCGGCGGAAACGGAGACGCGAGGGCCAGCCATGTCGCCGATCTCGAACAGGCGAATCCTGGAGGACTCTGCCTTCACATCATGACCGGTCAGGGCATCAAGGAGAACTTCCGTCGGGTGACCCCACACATAGTCAAGAACAATATCGAATCGTTTATGACCGGATTCGCGCACGAAGGCCGCGGCCAGCTTCTGGTCCGGTTGGTCGAGGGAAATGATCGCATCCGCACCAAGACCGGGCAGTGTCTCCAGGACCTGCTCATTGCGCCCCGCGGCAACGACCCGGCCGGCACCCAGATGCTTTGCGATCTGGATGGCGAGTTTGCCAGCCACTCCCGTCGCACCGAGAATCAGGACGGTTTGCCCTGGCTCGAGTCGTGCGCCCCAGACGAGTGGAAGCCAGGACGACAGCGCCGGATTCGGCAAGGCCGCAGCGCTGATGTCGTCAACATTTTCAGGAATGGGCAGACACCACGCCCTGGGCACGACGGTATGCTCGGCCATCATTCCGTAGGGAGGCCGCGCCCCACCACAAAAGACCCGTGTCCCATCGTCAATGACACCGACACCGTCGATACCACAGACCATCGGCAGTGCGCGATGACTGTCGTAGTGTTCGCCGCTCGCCATCGCCTTGTCGCTGTTCTTCAGCGACGCGGCGCTGACACGAACACGTACTTCGTCGCGTTCGGGTCGCGGGTCAGGAAAGTCCTCGAACCGGGGTGCTTCGCCACGCGTATGCAGGACGGCGGCTTTCACGGTTGACTCCTCCGGCGAATCGGAGTGCTCATGGCGGTATAACGCCGTCAGCTGTCGGGTAGAGGGAACCTGGCGCCGGCGCGAGCCGTGAAGCGGCGCGGCCGGATCCGATCACGATCGCGGTCCTGTCGGCGGCCGTCAAGGCGCCACGGAGGCCGAGGAGCGCCGTCGTGATGTCGTACACTGCGGAGAGCAGGCGGCCGGCTTGACACCCAGCCACACGCGGCATACCATAGACGGCACACCCATAGGCGGCCTATATATGTCAGCCCCCGCCGAGCTCGTGCCCGGCACGCTCGAGATGCTCATCCTCAAGACGCTGAGCCTCGGCACCCTCCATGGCTATGGCATCGCGCAGCACATCCACCGCCTCTCGGGCGAGGTGCTTACCGTGGAGGAGGGATCGCTCTACCCCGCCCTGCAGCGCATCCAGGCGAAGGGATGGGTCGCGTCCGAGTGGAAGCTGACCCCGACAAAGCGTCGCGCCCGCTACTACCGCCTCACCGCAGCCGGGCGCAAACAGCTCGGCCTCGAGTCTTCGAGCTTCCAGCGAACCATGCAGGCCATCGCGCGCATCATGCGCGCCACGGAGGGGTGAGCGATGTTCATGCTCCGCGCCCGTGCGCTCGCGTACCGCGTGCGCACGCTCGGCCGCCACACCGCGCTCGAGCGCGAGGTCGATGACGAGCTGGCGTTCCACCGCGAGATGCTCACCCGCGACCTCGTGCACGCGGGAGCCACGCCCGAGGAGGCACGCCTCGGCGCCCGGCGCCGGCTCGGCAATCCACTCGTGCTGCGCGAGCGCAGCGCGGATGCCTGGGGCTTCCCCGCGCTCGAGGACTTCTGGCGCGACGCGCGGTTCGGCGTCCGCACGCTCGGCCGCAGCCCGACGTTCGTGGCCATCGCCGTCGTCGCCATGGGTATCGGCATTGGCGTCAACGCGGGATTCTTCACGCTCGTCGATGCGTTTCTGTGGCAACCGATCCCGGTCGCGCGTCCCGAGCGGCTCGTCAAGCTGCTCACGGTGGACGCGCACGGTGGCAACGGCGTTCGCTTCTCGTACGCGGACGCCGAGCGCATCGCGGCGCATGCCCGCACGGTGAGCGACGTCGTGGCCTACGACGCGGAACCGGTGGGCGTGGAACTCACCTCGGGGGCGCCGGCGCGCTCGGCGAGCGTGGGGCTGGTCTCGGGCAACTACTTCTCCGCGCTCGGCGGTACGGCCGGCCTTGGGCGCGTGCTCTCGCCCGCGGATGCGCGCTCGGATGCGCCTCCGGCGATCGTGCTCAGCGACCGGCTCTGGACCACGGGGTTCGCCCGCGCCCCCACGGCCGTCGGCCGCGATGTGATCGTGAATGGCGTTCACGTCACGGTCGTGGGCGTGGCGCAGCCAGAGTTCATCGGGATCAACCCTCTCGTCCCTGACTTCTGGATGGCGCTTCCCGCCGGCAGCGTTGCCGGGATCACACCGGGCACGCTCGATGATCCGATGAATCGTTTCGTCTTCCTGCACGCGCGCCTCCGCCCGGGGGTCACGATGGCGCAAGCCGACGCGGAGCTCTCCGGCATCGTCGCCGAGCCAGCCGGGGCGCCGGGGTCGATGGCCGAGCAGCAGCGGATCGTCGGCATGCATCTCCAACCGAACGATTCCATGATCCCGCCCGACCCGCAGATCGCGCTCATGATCGCGCCGGCGCTCCTCGTGGCCACGCTCGTCCTCGTCATCGCCTGTGCAAACCTCGCCATCCTCCTCCTCGCCCGCTCCCTCGCGCGGCGGCGCGAGATGGCCGTGCGGCTCGCCATTGGCGCGTCGCGCGGGCGCGTCGTGCGGCAGCTGCTCACCGAGAGCCTGCTCGTCGCCGTCGCCGGCTCCGCGCTCGGCCTCCTTCTCGCCGACGTGACGGTGCGCGTCGCCTCACGCACGTTCTTCGCCGCCGTGCCGGATACGTTCGGGGTGATCGCGCTCTCCATCCGTCCGAGCTGGCATACGGTGGCGTACACGATCGTACTCGCCGTCGCGAGCGTGTTCGCCTTCGGGCTCGTCCCCGCACTGAGGACGACGTCCGTCGCGCTCGGCGCGGAGCTCAAGGGGGAGGACACGCTGTTCGGGATGCGAGTTCGCCGGTCGCGCTTCCGCGATGCGCTCGTGGCGGTGCAGGTGGCGGGGTGTGTGGTCCTCCTCTCTGCCGCGGCGACGCTTGTGCGAGCGATGCACGACTTCGCGGCGACCGACACGGGGCTGTCGCCGGCACACGTCGTGACGGCCACGCTCGGGCTCACGCGGGAGGGGCACGTGTCCCAGGCACTCGCGGCAGCGCGGGCGCGGTTCGCCACGCGCGTGGCCGCAACGCCCGGCGTGGTTGCCAGCGCCCGCGCAATGACGGCGCCCTTCACCGCCTGGCCATGGATGCACGTGGCCGGTGCGGATGGCGGAGTTCACGGCGTATTCTACAACCGCATCACCCCGGGCTACTTCTCCGTCGTAGGGCAACGTCTCCTTCGCGGGCGCGACTTCGCCGCGGCCGACACGATGGGCAGCGCTCGCGTCGCAATCGTGAGCGAGAGTGCGGCGCGGTGGCTGTGGCCCGGGACGACTCCGATCGGCCAGACGCTTCGGCTCGTCTCCGACCAGGACTCGGCGGACACGTTCGTGCGCGTGGTGGGCGTCGCGTCGCCGGCGCATAACGGGATGCTCTGGGACAACGACGCGAACGGCTACATCTACTTCCCCGCCACCGGACGCGATCTCGCCGACCGCACGATGCCCGTGCTCGCCCGGGGGAGTGCGACGTCACCGGATCTGTCGCGCTCCCTGCGCGACGTGGCGACACAACTGGCTCCCGATCTGCCCCTGGACGTTGCCCCGCTCCTCGCCGAGCGCCGCCTGCAGATGATGCCCTTCCGTTACGGCGCCACGGCCGTGGCCGTGATCGGCGCGCTCGGTCTCGCGCTGGCGCTCGTCGGCCTATCCGGCATCGTGGGGCTCGCGGTCCGGCAGCGACGGCGCGACATCGCGGTACACGTCGCCATGGGCGCCGGCACCCGCGAGGTGCTCCGGCTCGTGCTCGATCGCGAGATGCGGCTCGTCATCATCGGGCTGGTGGTCGGCCTGGTGCTCGCGGTGGGCGAGGGGCGGCTCATTGCCCATCTCGTGCTCCCGGTGCCGGCGCTCGGTGCCGCGATGCTGGTCGGACTCGCGCTCCTCCTGCTCGCCGTAGCCGCCCTCGCTGCCCTCGTTCCGGCGCGACTGGCGCTTCGCATTGCGCCCATGCAGGTGCTGCGGCAGGAGTAGACAGCGGGAAGGCCGCCGTGCGCGACGCCGAGGGGCAGACACCGTACGCGCCGCCGTGAGAGTGTCGAGAAGTGATACGCATCCAGCCGGACGCTTTGTTACCGACCGTCTCGGCTGTTCACTCAGTGAGAACCGACCGGCATACCCTCGTGGCCGGCCGCGTGATGGGACCCCCGTTGAAACGCGAGGAACTCATGGATGGCCGCGATCGCGACCGCATCCGAGCTGTGAAGGCGCACCTCCGCCCCGCGCGGGCGGTCGACCGCTTCATACTGAATCAGGTTACGCCGCGCGGCCATGACCGCGGACCCAGGGACAACCTGCGCGTGCACCTGGAACGGCTTGCTGAAGTCTCCGGCCTGAAACGCCGCGGCGATGCTCCGCATGTGCCGCCGAATCGTCGCAATTCCGGCAGAGTCTCGCGGGTCGGTGCGATCCAGCACGATGCGGCCCCCATCCGGGAGGTCCTCGAAGACATGCGCCGACGTGTACTGATCCACGCCCATCACCGCCTGGCCACGCGCCTGCGTGGCAGCGAAGGCCGTGTCTGCGCTGCCCCTGCGTTGCTGAGGCGAGCGTGTACAGCCGCTCAGCGCGAACAGGCTCAAGGGAAGCAGGAGCGCGACGCAGCGGCTGTGCGGTGTCAGCAGGCGATACCGCCATTCGTGACGAGCGGCGTTAATGAGGCCGCCGGCGTTAGCGGCGGCGGCGCGTGCGTCGGCGATGCTCGTCACAATGAAAACGGGTTTGATAGCATGCACGCCTGGAATACGGCGCAGTGCCTGTTCTGACCCTGTGGCCGAAATTGCTATGCTCGGAACGCGACAAACGACTTGTTGCACAGCGCGCCCAACCTCTTCGCAAGCTCCTCTCCCCCGACACTCTTGAACGCCTTGAATTGGTCGACAGTGCCACCATTGTACGTGACGATGCAGTATACGCTTCCCTTCCTGCTCGCGATCTCGGGGATTCCGGCGTGAGTGTCCACCTCGAACACCGCCTTGTCGCCCACACCCGGTAACGGCACGGACTTGTGGCTATCGGACGGCACGTTCGCATCGTTCCAGAAATACTCCATGTTCCTGCCACTGCCGACCATCATGGTAATGTCGCCCGAGAGGTCGTTCGTGAAATGGCACCAGGCGACGCCGCCGGAAAACGGGCTCACCGTCACCGGTGGCTTCATGAGTCCCGCCACGTCGTCAGGCGAGAGCACCTTGCGGCAGTCGAGCCCGGCGGTGTCGGTATTCGCGCGCACGGACGCGGATGAGCCGGCTGGGTTTGCGGTTGCTGCAGACGCAGTCTGAACACCGCCCTTCGAGCAAGCGCTCGTTGCGCACAAGGCACAGGCGAGAGCGGCCAATCGTGCTGTCCAACGCGACATGTACTCCTCCTGGTGGCAGTGGTCCCGTCGCACGAAGCCCATACTCGCAGACACGCGTTACGTGGGCGCCTTGTCAGACGTTACTCAGCCGTCACCTCGGGCTCGATGGTGCAGTTTGCCTTGTCCGCGCACGGCAACGCGCTGGAATGCGGCGTAGCGGCGCGCGATTCCGCCTACGGCGTGATCACCGGCGGCGCTCCAAAGAAACCCGTGACACGGCGGATACGGCCGTCTGCGGCGAGCTCGTGGAAGTCCATCCCGTGCGCCACTTCCGTCTTGTCCGGCCTTAGGAAGATCCACGCCACTCGCATGGCCCGGCGATGCGTCTGCGGTGCACTGCATCGGAAGCGTGCGCCCTGCTGCGCCGTAGCACGGGTCGTCGCCGCGCCGCTCGCGAGGGCACTCAACACGACAGCCGACAGTCTGGCAGGGGGCCTCAGCATGCATCGCTCCATTCGGGGGGGCGGCGGTCTGACGCATGAGCTGAACTGCACAGATTGATATGCGAGCGCTAGGGACGTTTCATGAATCTGAGGAAGAAGGCCGCGAATACAAGAACGATTCCCACGTTCACCAGCAGCCGTTCCCGGAATCGGTACCTGAAGAACAACACGTCCACTGCGACGATCACGACTATCAGCAGGGCTACGAAGAGTGCGGTGGCTGTCTGGTTTCTCACTGTAGTCCCCTTTCAGAGGAGCAGCGCTCCATGGGCCGCCTATCGCCGCGTCAGGGTGACCCGCGCAAACGGTGTGCGCACTCCGGAACTGTCGTTGTCCATGTGCCACTGCCAGGAGTCCTTCGCACGATCGTAGACGAACGTCGTGTGAAAGCTCGTGGTCGCGGTGTAGTTGAAGAGGAAGGGGATGGAGTCGCCGGCGACCGAACCGCGGCCGGTGCCCTCGGGCGGGAAAGCCGCCGCGGCGGTGTTATCCATCCACATGCACGCGTACGCGCCGCTCGCGGGATCGCGACCAAAGAGCACCACCGCTTCGTAGGCAGGAGTGCCATTTGGCGCTCGCTCGCGAGAGACCTCGTGCATCTGCACGTACTCGCGGCCAAGCAGCCACTGGAAGCTCACATCGTGCACGGTCTGCTGGCGGGCCATGGTGCCGCGCAGCACCCAATGCCCGATAAGGCGAGAGAAGAGCGAGTCAGGATGCAGTCCCTGGCCGAACAGCGCTGCCGGGGCGCAGCCCAGTGCGAGAGCGAACATCAGGACCTTGCGCATGTGCCACCTCGTCGAGGATGCTCGAAGGTAAGTAGCGGCCGAATCGTATAAAGTGCGAGCACAGCGAGCACTTCGCTCTGATGCTCGCGATTGACGTCCGCTCTGCTTAACGTCTCTCCAGGAACCCTCGGCCCTCGAAGATCGCTGGCATCGCTTTATCGATTCGCGCCGTCCGCGTCGCTGACTGCTTGGCCGCCGCAAAGTGGTACAGGTAGCTCCTCTGCCGTCCCGGTGCCAGCGCCTTGAAGGCGCGCTTGAAACGCGGGTCCCTTCGGAACCGCTCGCTCAACTCCTCCGGAACCGGAAAATCCGAGGTCCGCTTCGGCGTCATCCGCAGCCCCGCCTGCTCGACTGCGATGGCCTCGCGCGCGTAGGCCTTGATGGTCGCCGCCTTCGCCGTGATGTCCTTCGCGCTGGTGAACTTCATCACGCGCCCGGCGCGTACCTGGCCCAGCTGCACCAGCGCCTTCCTGGGATCCTTCAGCAGGGCGCCCTTGAAGAAGCCCAGCGCGAAGTACTCCTTGAAGCCCTGCATGATGACGATGTTCTTTCCATCCACGGTGTAGGTGGGCTTACCCCACTTACACTCCTCCGTCATCGCCAGGCCGGCAAGCACGCGCCGCATTGCCGCGATCTCAGCCCTCCACCGCTCTCGATACGCCATTTTCATGCAAGCGCGAGCCTCCAGAATCAGTGAACACGACGTCCTGCGTCCGCCTCAGTTCGATGAGCTCCAACCGCTGCTCTCGCGAGCAATGGTCCTCCTACGCAGCCGAAGCCCGACGCCTGAACCGCGAGCCGTTACTTCGGCGGCGAAACATCCCGGTATCGAAAAATGTCGACGCTGCCATCCAGGTTCATCCAAACCCGCCATTCCAACGAACCTTTCTCGAACGTCGCCAGATAAATATTTGGACCGGCCGGGCCGACACCTTTGAAGGTCAGTGACTGGAGTGCACCGAGCTTCGCAATCACGGCCTCGTGTTGCGTGAGCTGCCGCCGCGTCTCTCTGGCCTCCGCTGAACTCATGAGCTCGTAGTCGGGCTTCCCGATTCGCAATTCTTCAATGAGTCTACGAACGGCGGCTGCGCTTCCTGGCGATGCCACTTGCGCCTTGAATCGCTTGTCGATGTCCGCCTGGATCTCGGCGCCCTTCTTCGCGGCAAGCAAGGCGAGGATGTCCACGGCGAGCCGGTCGGGATTCTGCTTGCCGCCGACGACGTTCCGAAAGACGACCACGCCAAGTTTCATTCCGCGGTCGTAGTACATGGCGGCACGATATCCCGCGACGCTGCCGCCGTGTCCAAGGTAGGAATAGCCGTCGTGACTCATCGCCATAAAGCCCAATCCGTACCCAGTCTGCAGAAAGTGGTCGGTCGCCACGAGGCCGCCGAACGCTTCATCGAGCATCGCCTTGGGGACGATGCTGTCCGGGCCCCGATCCAGCTCGAACGCCACGAAGCGAGCGAGGTCGTCGACGGTCGTGAAGATCGCTCCGTTGGGCACCTTGTAGCCACGCCCGTCTCGAGCCTCTTGTGTCGCGGTAGAGTCGTCGAGCGTTCCGTCGCCCCTGACCTCATATCCCACCGCCACATCGGATGCGATCGCCGGATCGATTTCGAATCGCGTGTGGTCCATCCCGAGCGGCTTGAACACGTGCGACCGTTCCCACTCGACGTACGGTTGGCTGGCCACGCGCTCGAGAGCGGCACCGAGAATCGCGTAGCCGATGTTCGAGTACGAATACTCGGTGCCGGGGAATGATATGTACCGCGTGTGAGGCAGCGCGGCCAACAACGTCTTTCCCCACGCTGATACCGGACCTGTCCAGAATGGCCCAGCCTCGTCAGGCTCTCTCGCCAGCCCGGCAGTCATCGTCGCCAATTGCAGAAACGTGAATGGCGGTGCACCTGACGGCCGAGCGGCAATCTGCTTGACCTCCGGAAGATAACGCTCGACTGGATCGGACAACTGAAGCCGTCCGGCAGCGACCAGGTGCATCAACATGACGGCGGTGAATGGCTTCGTGATCGAGCCGATTCGATAGATAGTATGGCGATTCGCCAGGCGGCCTGTCTTCATGTCCGCGAAACCAACGCTGCGCGTCCAGACCAGCTGAGAGTCCGCAACCACCCCGACGGTGTTACTGCCGATGCTATCTTTGGCGAATTCCGCGGACACGAGCGAGTCCGCTGCCTCGATACCGCTGACCGCGCGTGCTGGTAAGGTTTGGCCAACTGCGCCCGGTGCGAGAAATGCGCAGCAAGCGGCAGATATCACCAATAGTTCGGCGAGCGCGTCACGCGCTGCGCTTCCCATCCGCAACAGGCCTGGCATCGATGTATTCATCAGGTATCGGAGGCTACGAGAGAGGTAGCGGCGACGAGAGCGAAAGCGTCGCCTCGGCGCGCCAGAGCCCGGGGTAGTCCACGACACATCCGAATGGATCGACCTGGAGCTCGCACCGAAAGACGCCACCACCACTCTCATAGAGATATCGATATTCAGCCTGTCGCGTATAGACTTGATCCAGCACCTCGGCCGTGAATTCGGGAAACCGGATCCACGCAGCACGAACGACCGCCGGCTGCCCGATGTCGAGCTTGAGCCGGCGGATCGGTAGCAGATTCGTCGCGGGAGTAAAACCGAGATCGATGTCCATGCATCCCCGAAGGCCTGGCGCATCCGCCCCATCCACCGTCCAGGTACCGCTCACACCTCGGCGGACATCCAGCGCGACCGGCATGGCACCAACGTGCCCGCGAAGCGAGCAGTGGCGCGTAAGCCAACTCGTATCGCAGTCGACGTCGTATTCCACGCGGCAGGGACGCGCGGAGTCCACGAGGATGGCTACGCCACTGACGCGCCACCCATGGGCAATCGGTTTGATTGTGGCCGCGTCGTGCCCGGGCAAATCGAGACGACGCCAGAGGATTGCCTCACCCTCGCTCACAAGCCGTCCTTCATGCGATGCCTGGTAGTCGCTTAACGCCAGAGCTGAGCCGCAAGGCAGCCTGATAGGAGGCACGGGCGCAGCCCGCGCCAGTCCGAAGGCTCCTTGTCGGCTTCAACGTTCGTCAGCTGGCGGGCGAGAGGAATCGAAGCGAACTACTCGCCAGCGCGCTGGGGTCCCAGCGATGCACAGGCGATACGATGGCGACTCCCTGCTCAATCTGCAAACTGCGGGCATTGACGTTGAAACCGGGACACCGCCTACTCGTACGGACGGCGGAATTGGCCCGAACCCCCTGTCCGGAGCGTGCGCGATGAAACCGAACGTCCTGCTCGTCGTGACGTCGCTGCTCTCGATCATTTTGTTGTCGCTCCACATTGCGGAGGACGTCGTGCTGGGATTCGCGGGGGGAGGGTTCGTGAATCTCATCGGTATTGCCGTCCTCGTCGTCTATTTGTGCGGCACGCTGCTGTGGAGCGATCGCCGATTGGGCCTGGTCATTCTCCTTCTCGGGTCGCTCCTGGCTGCCGCGATGCCGGTCATGCATATGACGGGAGCCGGCGTTGGCGTCAAACGGTCGGCCGGAGCTTTCTTTTTCGTCTGGACGGTCTACGCCCTTGGCGTGACGGGGACGTTTGGCATCATCCTCTCGGCGCGGGCACTTTGGAACGCGCGAGCGGTTCGGACGACATAACATGCTCAGGCTGGGACACACGTCAGGCGAACCGCGTCCTCGCCAATGCGATCGCTGGCGACAATGCGGAGTTGGGGCCGGGCGCCGGAAAAGTACGGCTTGCCGCCGCCGAGTACGAACGGGCGGAAGTAGAGACGATACTCGTCGATCAGACCGAGGTCGGTGAGGCTCGATGCCAGGGCGGGCCCGGCGACGTCGATCTCACCCGCGACGTCCTTCCTCAGTCTGCGCGCAAAGGCGTCGAGGCTCTCTGCGACGAGCGTGGCATTTGCGCCGACCGATGGCTGCGTACGCGAGACGACCCATTTCGGCAGCGCCCGCCATGCCGCCGCGAAGTCGTGGTCGCCGGCATCCCACTCCGGTCGATCCTCGTCCCAGTAGCGCATGATCTCGTAGATCCGTCGACCGTACAGGCAGCCGGCCAGGCCGCGGACGTGATCCATGAAATGACGGCCAAGTGCAGCGCCGGGTGGGGGCAATTCCAGGTTGCCCGCGACGCCATCGACGTAGCCGTCGAGGGACTGCATCATGCCGAAGACAAGCTTGGCCATGCCTTCACTCCTCTACGTGGATGTCCGACAAGGTCTCTTACGGTACTACGAACTCGCAGGCAGGTGAACGGACACGACGCGCGTCGTCACGCGCTGGTTTGCGCAATTCCGTCTCGGACCGCCGCTTCGAGCACGGCGAGGTTGATGTTGCGAAGTGTGCTGAACTTGATGCAGTACCCCGTCACACTCGCCTTGCCGAGTTCACCGCCGTAGGTCTCAGCCAGGTAGGTCTTGTCCTCGAGCCCCATGATGTACACGGAGATGCCGGTCGTGTTGGCGCTCAGACCTATCTGATAGAACTCCCGGGTTCGCCCATCGGCGTAGACTATGGTACGGAGTCCATACCCAATGTTCGGGTTGGAGACCGTTCGACCGCGCTCGTCCTTGCCATCCAGGAACCACAGCCGGCAGTCGGGCATCAGCTTCAACATCATGCCGTGCAACGTCTGCATCTCACCGCGCTTGCGCTCCGGCTGAGCGGCCAGGTAGTCGCTGATCTGCGTGTGCACGTTCATGTA
>DATNDS010000017.1:0-6429 GCA_035553215.1 Gemmatimonadaceae bacterium | reverse complement strand
GCGGTTGCGCAGCTCGTGCATCAGCGTGCGATTGAACGCGCGGAGACGTTCTTCGCGGTCCGTGACCTGCTGCTGCATGCGCTCCAGGAACCTGTTGGCGGTGGCTTCCTGCACCAGCGCCACCGCATGGAACAGGCGCTGGGCGCAGCCGAGCAGCTCCCCGCGGGTGCACGATGCATCGATGTCGTCAACGATGCGCACGAAGAAGGCGAAGAGAATGCCGCCCAGAATCTCGTATTCCTTGAGGATTTCATGGGCGCCAAAGCCCTGCGTGTGGCGCAGCTCGCCCAGCTCGCGGGCCTTGGCAATCACGGCGTCGTCCGCGCCGATGGCCTGCGCCGGACTCTCCACGTAATCGGCGATGCCGAGCAGCAGACGCGGAACGTGATCGAGCAGGCCCTCCGAGGGAAAGACCTTCCCCGGCTCCAGCGTCACCCGGCTGGAGATGCGCTCGAGCCAGCGTCCGGTGAGCTCCTCGCGGGCGTCGCGCAGGTGTGCCGCGAGGATCGTCGCCAGCGGGCTGCCGCCGGTATTTTCCATGGGCGCACTATGCATCACGGCGCGTGCGCGGCCCGCTCATGAGCATCGTCATGATGGCCTTCTGCACGTGCAGCCGGTTCTCGGCCTCATCCCAGACGCGACTGCGCGGGCCGTCGATGACGGCGGCGGTCACTTCCTCGCCGCGGTGCGCGGGGAGACAGTGCAGGAAGATCGCGTCGGGTGCGGCGCGCGCCATGAGCGCTTCGGTCACGGTGTAGCCCCGGAAGGCGGCGGCGCGCCTGGCCTGCTCCTCCTCCTGACCCATGGACGCCCATACATCCGTGTTGACGACGTCGGCGCCGGCCACCGCCTCCGCTGGATCGCGTACGACGCGCACGGTGGCGCACTGCTGCGCCCGCGCGAGTATGGCCGCGTCAGGATCGTACCCGTCGGGACAGGCGAGCGTGAGCTGGAAGCCGAGACGATACGCGGCGTTGATCCAGGAATTGGCCATGTTGTTCCCGTCGCCCACCCAGGCGATGCGCTTCCCGTCCCAGCCGCCCAGGTGCTGCCGCACGGTGAGCAGATCGGCGAGGATCTGGCAGGGGTGGAGCAGGTCGGTGAGTCCGTTGATGACGGGAACGCTCGCGTACTTCGCCAGCTCCTCCACTTCCGCGTGCGCGAAGGTGCGGATCATGATGCCATCGACGTAGCGCGAGAGCACGCGCGCGGTGTCGGCGATGGGCTCGCCGCGGCCGAGCTGGATGTCGCGGGGCGAGAGAAAGAGCGCATGGCCGCCGAGCTGCCACGTGCCCACCTCGAACGAGACGCGCGTGCGTGTAGACGACTTCATGAAGATCATCGCGAGCGACTTTCCGGCGAGCGGCGTGTCGTGGTATTCGCCCCGCCGCATGCGATCAGCGAGATCGAACAGCGTGTGCAGCTCGGCGGTCGAGAAGTCGGGGATCGCGAGGAAGTGCATGCTGGTTGGTGGCTGGTTTAACTGCGGTCGCTGGTCGCTGGTCGCTGGTCGCTGGTCGCTGGTCGCTGGTGGGGCGTGGAGAGTCCAGCCACCAGCGACCAGCGACCAGCCACCGTAGTCAAAGAATATACCTGCGCAGATCCTCGTCTTCCGCTATCGCTTTCAGGCGGTCGCGCACGATGGTGCCGTCGATGGCGATCGGCGCCTTGCCGCGATCGGGGAGATCATAGAGCACGTCTTCGAGCAGCGAGGACATCACGGTGTGCAGCCGGCGCGCGCCGATGTTTTCCATGCGCTCGTTGACGGCCGCGGCGATGCGGGCGATCTCGGCGATGGCGTCGTCCGAGAAGGTGAGCGCGGCGCCCTCGGCCTGCACGAGCGCGGTGTACTGCTTGGTGAGCGCGTTCTCGGGCTCGCGCATGATGCGCACGAAGTCCGCCTCGGTGAGCGGCTTCAGCTCCACGCGAATGGGGAAGCGCCCCTGCAGCTCGGGAATGAGATCGCTCGGCTTGGAGACGTGAAAGGCGCCCGCGGCAATGAACAGCACGTGGTCCGTCTTCACCATGCCGTACTTGGTCTGCACGTTGGAGCCTTCGACAATGGGGAGCAGGTCGCGCTGCACGCCTTCGCGCGACACGTCGGGTCCGCCCATCTGCGAATGCTCGCCCGCGATCTTGTCGATCTCGTCGAGGAAGATGATCCCCATTTTCTCCACGCGCTCGAGCGCGTCGCTCGTGACATCGTCCATGTCCACGAGCTTCTCCAGCTCCTGGTCGAGCAGGATGCGGCGCGCCTCGGACACCTTCACGGTGCGCTTCTTCTTGCGGCGCGGCATCATGTCCTGCAGCATGCCGGTGAAGTTCTCGATGCCCTCCGGCGCGCCCTGCGGCACGAGCATGTCGAACATCGGCCCGCCCTGCTGCGTGACCTCCACCTCGACCTCGCGCTCCTCGAGCTTGCCGTCCACCAGCAGCCCCTTGAGCTTGTCACGCGTGCGACGGTAGCGCTCGGTGGCCGCGTCGTGCTCGGCGTCCTCGCGCGACACGTCGCCCTGGGACGAGACGACGAAGAGCGACGGACCCTGTGACGCGGATTGTGCACCCGCGGCCGCGGCGGCGTGCTCCTCGGGCGCGGGCTCGGCGGGACGCGGAAGCAGCAGGTCGAGCAATCGCTCGTCCACTTTCTCGTAGGCGAGGTCCTCCACTTCGTTCTCACGCTCGGTGCGCACCATGTCGATGGCGCTCTCCATGAGATCGCGCACCATGCTCTCGACGTCGCGGCCCACGTAACCCACTTCGGTGAACTTGGAGGCCTCCACCTTGATGAAGGGTGCGCCGGCGAGGCGCGCGAGGCGGCGCGCGATTTCGGTCTTGCCCACGCCGGTGGGGCCGATGAGGATGATGTTGTTGGGCGAGATTTCCTCGCGAATGTCGTCCGGAGCCTGCTGCCGCCGCCAGCGATTGCGCAGCGCGATCGCGACGGCCTTTTTCGCTTCATCCTGGCCGACGATGTAGCGATCGAGCTCCGCCACGATCTGGCGTGGCGTGAGGTCGGCGAGGCGCGCGATGGCTTGCTGCGTGCGTTTGGAGGGCATTTGCTGACTGCGGTAGCTGGTTTAGCTGCGGTAGCTGGTTGCTGGTTGCTGGTTGCTAGAGCTCGATGACGGTGATGTTCTTGTTCGTGTAGATGCAGATGTCGCCGGCGATTTCGAGACCTTTCTGCACGATGTCCCGGGCCGCGAGCGAGGAGTTGGCGACGAGCGCGCGGGCGGCGGCGAGCGCGTAGGAGCCGCCCGAGCCGATGGCGAGTATGCCATCGTCGGGCTCGATGATGTCGCCGGTGCCGGAGAGCACGAGGCCGTGATTGCTGTCCATCACGGCGAGCAGCGCTTCGAGGCGGCGCAGCACGCGGTCGCGGCGCCAGTCCTTGGCCAGTTCCACGGCGGCGCGCGGCAGATTTTCGGGGTAGCGCTCCAACCGTTCCTCGAACTTCTCGAAGAGCGTGAAGGCGTCAGCCGCGGCACCGGCGAAGCCGGCCAGCACGCGGCCGCCGCGCAGCGTGCGCACCTTGAGCGCGTTGGACTTCATGACGGTTTCGCCCACGCTCACCTGCCCATCGCCGCCCAGCGCGACCTTGCCGTCGCGGCGGACGCCGAGGATCGTGGTGGAGCGGACGGGGGGGAGGAGGGGCATGAATGGAAGATAGTCGCTGGTTGCTGGTCGCTGGTAGCTGGTTTAACTACGGTGGCTGGTGGCTGGCTTGACTACGGTAGCTTGTCGCTGGTTGCTGGTAGCTGGCTTGACTGCGGTAGCTTGTCGCTGGTTGCTGGTAGCTGGCCAGATCAAGATCAATGGGGTCAGAGTCGATTGAAAACCAATCGACTCTGACCCCATTGATCCGACCAGCGACCAGCGACCAGAAACCAGCGACCATTCACCCCATTGATCCGACCAGCGACCAGCGACCAGAAACCAGCGACCGTAGTCAACCCAGCAACCAGCGACCATTCACGCTCGCGGGTGCGCCTTTACGTAGACCGCCTTGATGCGCTCGACGCTCGTATGGGTGTAGATCTGCGTCGTCGAAATGGAGGCGTGGCCGAGAAGCTCCTGCACGGCGCGGAGGTCGGCGCCGGCGTCCAGCAGGTGCGTCGCGAAGGTGTGGCGCAGCGAGTGCACGGTGAGGCCGGCGTCTTCATCGATCTCGCGGAGAAACGCGGTGATGGCGTTCTGCACGGCGCGCACGCCAATGCGCCGGCCGGTGCGGCCCAGAAAGAACGCGGCGCGATCGACGCTTCCCCTGCCGCCGAGCACGCGCGTGAGCTCGTCGCGCCTGGCCTCGTAGTTCCGGAGCGCGAGCACGGCGTGGTCGCCCACGGGGACGATGCGCTCCTTGCGTCCCTTGCCGCGCAGCTTCACCTGTTGCGATACCAGGTCCAGGTCGCGGCCGTTGATCCCGGCGAGTTCGGAGAGGCGCATGCCCGTGGAGTAGAACAGCTCGAGCATCGCGAGATTGCGGACGTCAACGAAGCGCCCGCCCCAGGCGCGGACTTCCGCGATCTGGAAGAGCAGGTCGATTTGCGCGCGGTCGAGCCAGGCGGGGAGATGCTTCTCCACCTTGGGCGTTGACACGCCGCGCGCGGGGTTGGCCTCAACGTCCTCGCTCTGGTGCAGGTAGCGGTAGAAACTCCGCACGGCGGAGAGCGCGCGGGCCACGGATCGTTTGCTGAGCCCGCGCCGCGTGAGATGCCCCATGAAGCCGCGGATCGCCAGGCGATCGAGCCCGCTCCAACTCCACCCCTCGGCGCCGTAGTAGCCGCTCAGGAATTCGACGAACGCCGCGAGGTCGCGGCGATACGCAATGACGGTGTTGGGCGAATCGTTGCGCTCCTTCTCGATGTACTCGAGAAAGCCCGCGACGTGTTCGGGGAGGGGCGGAAGCGACGTGCCGGTCGCGGTTCCGTTCGCGGTTTCGCGCTCGTTCCCGCGCTCGGCCGGCGTCGTGCGCTCGCTCACGGCGCGGCGGCCGACATGTCGTGCTCGGCGCGCCAAGCCTGGAGATCGCCGAGCGCGCGCGCGGCGAACAGCTCGCGCTTGCGCCGCTTGTCGCGTACGCGCTCGCCGAGGTCATCCAGCAGACCGAAGTTGGCGTTCATGGGCTGGAAGTGCGCGGGATCGGCCTCGCGCAGGTAGCGATACAGCGCGCCCAGCATGGTGGTGGGCGGCGGCACAACCGGATCGAGACCGTCCAGCATGCGCGCCAGATTGATCCCGGCAATGAGGCCGGTGGCGCTGCTCTCGGTGTACCCCTCGACGCCGGTGATCTGGCCGGCGAAGAGCACCCGCGGGTCGTCGCGCAGCGACAGATGCGGCGAGAGTGCGCCGGGCGCGTTGAGGTACGAGTTGCGGTGAATCGAGCCGTAACGCAGGAATTCGGCCGCTTCGAGACCCGGGATCATCCGGAATACGCGCTGCTGTTCGGGAATGCGCAGTCGCGTCTGGAATCCCACCATGTTCCACATCCGGCCGGCGCGGTCCTCCTGGCGGAGTTGCACCACGGCCCACGCGTCGCGACCGGTGCGCGGATCACGCAGCCCCACGGGCTTGAGCGGGCCGAAGCGCAATGTTTCGCGCCCGCGCCGAGCCATTTCCTCCACGGGCATGCACCCCTCGAAGTACGGCACCTCGTCGAAGGCATGACCCTGGTGCTGATCCGCCGCGGCGAGCGCGTCGAGAAAGGCGTCATACTGCTCGCGCGACATGGGACAGTTGAGGTACGCGCCGCCCTCGCCCTGCCCCTCCATCGTTTCCTTTCCATAGCGCGACGCGCGGAAGACGACGGTGTCGTCCAGCGATTCGCGCGCGACCACGGGCGCGATCGCGTCGTAGAAGGCGAGCGCCGCGGCGCCCAGCCGCGAACGAATGGATTCAGCGAGTGCGCTCGACGTGAGCGGACCGGTGGCGATGATGCCGGGCGATGGGAGAGTGGTGACCTCGCCGCGCACGAGGCGGATGCGCGGATGCGCGGCGATACGATCGGTGACGGCCGCGGAAAACACATCGCGATCCACGGCCAGCGCGGTGCCACCGGGCACCCGCGCCTGATCCGCGGCCCAGAGGATGAGCGAGCCCAGCTCCCGCATCTCGGCCTTGAGCAGACCGTGCGCGTTTGACAGCTCGGTACTCTTGAACGTGTTGGAGCAGACGAGTTCCGCCAGCCGGTCGGTGCGGTGCGCCTCCGTGCCGACCACGGGCCGCATCTCGTGGAGCACGACGTCGTGTCCATGCTCCGCGAGCTGCCATGCGGCTTCACTGCCGGCGAGGCCGGAGCCTATGATGGTGGCTGGTGGCTGGTGGCTGGTCACTGGTGGGTGGTCGCTGGTGGCTGGTGGCTGGTAGCTGGATTGACTACGGTAGCTGGGCGCTGGTGGCTGGATTGACAACGGTCGCTGGTCGCTGGTCGCTGGT
>DATNDS010000016.1:0-36753 GCA_035553215.1 Gemmatimonadaceae bacterium | reverse complement strand
CATACCGCCTTCGAGGATGACATTGAACAGCCTCGGGCTGACACTGAGATTCCCGAAGAGATACAGCACGCCGAGCCGCGAATTGATCAGGCTCTCGTGCATGAAATTCGGCACCGTGCCCCATGCCTCGTCACTGTCCGCTCCGGACACGAGCAGCGTCTCGAGCAGGTCGAGATACTTGTCCTTGTTCCGCGTGGAAGATTTCCATTCCGCGCCCGGGCCGTGTGATTTCTTCCAGGCAGTGAATTTTGAGCTGACGGCCAGCAGCGTGGTTTTTGTCATCTGCGTCTGATGCGCCTGAATCGCGGCATCGAGCGCCTTCAGTTCACGGCTGCGCGGTCGGCCGACCGACGCGGTGTGCTTCATCCAGTCGTTGTACTCTATGAGCTTGGTGGCGATCTTCGGCTCAGGCATGGTGCCCCTGGTGTGCGTGCGCGCTCCGGGCACGCATCCGGAACGAGAGACGCGCGCGACGTGCGGAAGTGTGACGAACGGACGGCTGAGACGGCTGACGGCAGATTATACGCCGGGCCGCCGATTTGGTAAGACCGGAAAATCATGTCGGCTCGACGTCACCGGGTGCGGGCGCTCAGCGTTTCTTCGCCAGAATGGTTCCCCGGCAGCCCGGCGCACCGCAGTGGCAGGGATAGCGGCGCTTTGCGGCGGGTGTGTGGCGCTCGTCGAGCACGTAGGCGTAGTCATACGCCAGCTCCTCGCCGACCGCGATCGGGCGCATCGTCTCGATCCAGATGCGACCGTTTTCGATCACCGCGTCGCAGTTCGGCTCACAGGAGTGGTTGATGAAGCGCGCGTCGTTGCCGCCCACGGCGGCGTCAATGACGACGTCATCGTCAATGGCAAAGAGAAAGGTGTGGTGCCGCTCGAGAGGCGTGTCGGGATAGCGCGCGTCCGCCGCCGCGGGCGTGAGACGTTCGCCCGTGTACTCGATGAGGCGCGTTCCGGCCGGAATGCGCGCCGTGGCAAAGGCGCCGAGACCGTGTATGGGTGACGAACGAATCTCGAACGGCGGGGCGGGCGAGTGCCTGTCGCGCCGCGGCCGTTCAGTCGCGGTACGGCGATTCGTCGTCGTCGACCGCGTCCCACTGCGCTTCGGCGTCCGCGTCCGGCGGAACGAGCGACCGGGCCAGCTCGACCAGCATGGGACTCAGGTGCGCGCCGTAGCGCAGCAGGTGCACCGCGCGGCTGCGACGGGCGAGCAGGAAGGCAATCGGCGCCAGGTCACGCTTGGCGCTGTTGCACCCCGGACAGGCGAGTACGAGGTTGTCGCGCCGATCGTACGCCGTGCGTCCGCGTCGCGGCGCCACGTGGTCCAGCGTCATGACGGATGCCTTGAAGGGGCGCCCGCAATACGCGCACACGGGTCCGTGCTGGGCCAGGAGCCAACTGCGCGTTTCGATATACGCGCTGCGGCCGGTGGGGTGGGACGTCAGGTGGACGACCGGCGCCGGCTTGACGCGCGCCGATCCACGGCGGGAGCGGCGCGACGAGCTGCGGCGCGTCGAGGAACTCCTGCCGGAGGCAGGAGGGTCGCGGTGTTGTCGGGTTGACGGCGAGTGCCTGGATGCTGCTGGTGCTGGAACGTCGCGGTACGGAGAATCGTGGTACTGATCTGACAAACGATGATTGACGAAAGAGGTGAACAGGATGTCAATGAACTGACGAACTCTGGCGCCGGCGGTCACGCGCCCGGCCACTGTCGTGGCTGGCGGCGCCGCAAGGCCATCCTTCAAATATAGTGCCGTCCGCAAGTTTGCGCCTCAAGGGGGCTCAAGGGGCCTCAAGGGGCAGCCCATGGGGCATCCCTTTGGGCTGCGCCATGGGCGCCCCTACTCCCCCAGCGCACGCACGGTCTGCCGCACGGTCAACGCCGCGGTCCGCACGCGGCCGCCGGCGGACCGCAGGCCCAGGGGCTCGGCGTAGTCGCTTGCTTCGTACACGATGAGCCCCTTCACGGGCTGCTGGCTCGTGGCCCAGACGAGAGCTCCCCAAATGGCTTGCGCCTGGCTCGGGCTGCCCTGAGCGAGCGGGAACCCACCGGCCGCGAGCACCCAGACGGGCTTTTCCGTCCGGTCGGCGCGCAGCCAGCCGGTCGCCGTGCGAGTTCGGGCGTCGAGCGCGGCGGCGCCGCCCAGCCACGGGAAGAGGGAGATGGCGGCGGCGTCCACGGGTGAACTGCCCGACGCGGCCCAGGCGAAGATGCTGCTGTCGCGCGCGCCGAATCCCCCCACGTGCGCCATGACGTGCACTCTGGGCTGCGCGCGGTGCACGGCGTCGGCTGCATTGCGCAGGTAGTCGATCCACACGGCCGCGGGCACGCCGCCGAGTGCGCGCGATGCCGCACCCGCCGGGTCCACGACCGGGACCACGTAATCCGGGCGCAACAGGCTGGCGATGCGGACGACGTTTGCCACGCGCGCGCGGAAATATCGGGTGCGCGCGGCGGGCGGCGTCGGATCCGCACCGGAGAGATCCAGGCCGACGATCAGCACCTTGTCGCCGCGCACGTCATCGAGGGCACGCGCCAGCGAATCCAGGGCGAAGTTCGTCGCGCCGGCGGGGGAGACGTACACGCTGAGCGCGCCCGCCCCAACGGAGTCCGCGAGCGCGAGATCGTTGCGCAGCACCGTGGGCTGCGGCGCACCGGCGATGACCGGAAGGATCTTGAGCCCGACGACAAAGTCACTGTCGGGACGCTCCTGCAGTCGCTCGCCTGCATATCGCGTGTAGCTGGTGACCGCGCGTGCACCGGCCGGGAGGTTCATGACGACGAGCGCGGTCCATGCCGCCGCGAGCGTCGCCAGGAGCGTCCGGAACGCCGCCGCCGGCCCCGCGCGCCCCGGACTCACGGGCGCGAAGATGGGAACGTACAGGAACCACGGCATGAGCAGCGCCAGTGGCTGGGCGCTGAACGCGATGGCGCCTCGTTCCGCTGCCACGAGTGCCACGAGTGCCGTCGGCACCGCGTCGCTCACGGATATCCAGTAGCGCGACACGGCAATGAGCGTCACCAGCACATCGTATGCGGCAACGAAGAACGTCACCGCCGGCGACGCCAGTTTGAAGCGCGCCGAGAGCACCGCCTGCGCCGTGATGAGCAGGACCGTCACCGGCCAGAGCCACGCGATGGAGTAGAGTACGCGCCCGGTCACCGTGGAATCGGTGACGAGCAGCGCGACGAGCGCGGGCAGCAGCAGCAGGCCGGCGAAGGCGCTCACGACCGCCACGGGCTGCGGAATGGAGCGAATCGTGGACGTCCGTGCCGCCGTGAACAGATTCCAGAGGAGGATCACGGCGCACAGGACCAGATGCGCGGTGGCGAGGTGCCGCGGATCGAGCAGTCCGCTCATCCGCGCGCGCGCGTCTCGCTGCGGATTTCCCGGGGCGTGAGCCGGCGAGCGAAGACGTCCAGCGCCTTCCGCGCATCGTGCGTGCCGAAGGTCAGGACATCGAGCAGAAGGAGCGCGCGCGCCGGGAAGGCGTGCAGCGCGATGTGGCATCCCTCGAGCAGCAGCACGCCGGCGACATCGTCACTGGGAAGCTGTCGCACCACGGGCGCGCCCACGGTCGTGAATCCCGCGGCGCTCGCGGAGGCGATGAGCAGCCCGCCCAGTGCCGCGGAATCGGCGAGCTGCGCGGGCGACACGCCGACGAGGTCGGCAATGAGATGCGTGAAGGCGGGTACCGTGGACATTGCGATCTTTCCCGGGACGCGGAATCCGACCCCGGCGTCACGGGTGGACAGACGTTAGCCGTGATGCGGTCCGATTGCCAGCGGTTGACGCATCGCTCACGCGTCTTCCTCGCGCCAGCGTACTCCCGTAGCTTTCGCGCGTGCGCAGTACGACCATCCTGACGGTTCCCAACCTGCTGTCGCTTGCGCGATTCCCGTTGGCGGCGGCCTTCCTGGCCAGCAGCAGCGTACGCGCGCGCGCGTGGATCCTGGGGCTGGCGGCACTCACCGATCTGCTGGACGGCTGGCTGGCACGCCGGGGACAGTCCTCCCAGCTCGGCGCACTCCTCGATCCCATTGCCGACAAGACGTTCGTTCTGATTGCGGTGACCGCGTTCCTGGCCGACGGCGCCATCTCGGCGCGCGACTATCTGGTCGTACTCTCGCGCGACATCATGACAGTGATCGGCTTTTTCGTGGCGACAGTGACGCCGGGGCTCAAGGCCAGCATGTTCAAGGCGCGACTCTCCGGCAAGATCGTCACGGTGCTGCAACTGCTCGTGCTGCTCCTGCTCCTGGTGCGTCCCGCGGCGTTGCCGGCGCTGATTCCGCTGCTGGCCCTCACGTCGGCCTGGGCCGTAGCCGACTATACGCTCATGCTGCACCGTACGCGGGTTCGCTCCTGATGCGCGCGCGCCGGGGCGCCGTGCTGTTGGTGGCGCTGCTGGCGGCCTCCGGTGCCCGGTGCGCGGCGGCGCAATGGACATCGCATCTGCAGCCGGCCGGCCGCGCTGACGTCTTCCTGGCCGACATCACGGCGGTGCAGGCCGGTCTCGAGCTGAGTGCACCCGCGGGGAGCAATCTGCGCCTGGCCCTCGTGGGTGCGGCGGGCGAGTCGTGGCGCGACGGTGCGAGCGGACTGAGCGCGCGCGCCGAGCTCACCGGACGATTTTTGCTCGACCCCGAATTCCGCGCGCGCTGGGCACCGTACGTGGGCGGCGGCGTGGGAGCGCGCTACGATCGCGTGGGCGACTGGCGCGGCGTGCTGTCGCTGGTGATCGGCGTGGAGGGCCCGAAATGGGGCGGCACCGTGCCCTTCGTGGAAGCGGGCTACGGTGGCGGCGCGCGCATTGGCGTGGGATTTCGGAAGGCCCGGGCCGGACAGCGGTAGGCGGGGCGGCGCGCTCCGCTTCGCGTCGCTGCGCCGCGGGGAAGCGTCGCGCGACGCGCGACTGCGGGAAGCGCTGGCCTTTGGCCAGCTGTGGGAAGCGGGCGGCTCCCTCACGGGAGCGCCCTGCGGGAAGCGCCGCGCGAAGCGCGGCTGGGACGCCCCACGACCTGCGCTCGCCGTTCTTATTCGATTCCCCATTGCCTATTCCCACGCAGGCCGCCGCCAAAGGCGGCGGGCCGCTTCCCGCAGCCAGCCGCAAGGCTGGCGCTTCCCGCAGGTCGCCTTCGGCGACCGCTTCCCGCAGGCGGCCACAGGCCGCCGCTTCCCGCGAGCGCGCATAGCAGGCGCGCGGAGCGCGCCTGCTATGCCGCGCTCGCCGCGTCCGCGGTTTCGATTTCCGTATTGACCTTGGGAGGGGCGCAGAATCGCTGGCCCGCGCTCTTCAGATCCTGAAATTGTTCGGGGCTGAGTTCCGGATACCGATCTTCCAGGTACGCCATGGTTTCATCGAACCACTCGGCCTGGTGCTCGGCGGCGGCCTGCAGGACACCGCACCGGATGATGTGCTGGAACAACTCGTTGCGCGCTTCCTCGAATGGCGCTGGCGCTGTCACTTCCCGACGATGATTGTTTCTCTGTTTACCCATGCAAATGGAATTTGGTTGGAGACCAATAAATATACTCAGAACGACGTGCGATTTGTAGCCTCGAGTTCCTCGATCAGGAGCTGACTCACGACGTCGGGAACTTCCTCCGGAACGAAACGGCCCACGTCCGGCAATCGCACCAGGGCACTCGATGCGATCGCGGCCTGGAGACGCTCGGGGAGTCCCGGATCGAGCCACGGATCCGCTTCCCCCCAGATGATCACTGTTGGCATGCGCAGCGTGGAGAGATCGAGATCCTCCACGTCGGCGGCGTGCAGTGCCCGCGCCAGCGTGAGCAGGTGCGCCACGCCATCGCCTCCCACGTAGGGCGCGAGGTAGCGGGCCACGAGGCGCGCGGGCATCGCATCGGCGCGGGTCACGCTTTCTTCGAGCACCCGGCGCAGCACGGGCGCCGCACCCAGCAGTCCCTGCGTCACGCGAATGGCGAAGCGCGCCGCGCCGAGCTGCACCATGCGCACGTCGCGTCCCGGACATTCGTCGAATGCCACACTGTTCACCAGCGTCAACCGCTCCACGAGCGCGGGGTGCAGCACGGCGAGTCGCAGCGCGATCCCGCCGCCAATGCCCAGTCCCACGACCATGGCTGATGGGATACGCAGTGAGGCCATCGCGTGTTGCAGGTAGTCCGTTTGCGCCGCGATCGAGTAGTCGCCGTCGAGCGGGCGGTCCGACTCGCCGTACCCCATGAGATCCACGGCGTATGCGCTGTGGCCTTCGCGGGCGATGGCGGCGGCCACGTTGCGCCAGAGAAATCCCGACGTGGCGAAGCCATGCAGCAGGATGACGGCGCGGCCGCCGTGGCCGTAGCGCTCCACGTGCAGCGCACCCGGACCCGCGGGCACGCGCAGAAGGTCGGCGTCTATGATCTGCTCCGGGAGGAAATCGTGACGGGCGCCCGATCGTGGCGCGCGATGATGCTCGCTGCTTTCGCCGCCGCGGTCAAGCGGGCGCGCCATGGTCCGCCGCTGCGGACGCGTCGTTGCTTGCGCATCGGGGCGTCGCTCCTAGCTTTCAGCAGCGGGCAGCGCGCGGCCGTTCGCGTGCCACCCGACACCCTTGATTCCACACAGACATTATCCATGGCACGCGATCGAACCGAACGACGGCGGCAGCAGCGCGCCAACGTGGTCAGAAAGCAGCAGGCGCGCAACATGAAGCCGTTCTACATCGCACTGGGCGTCATTGCGATTGCCGGGGTCGCGCTCATTGCCATCAGCGCCCGGCGCAGCACCGGAATGCCCAATGCCATCGACGTCAAGGCCACGCCGGCGCAGGCCGAAGGCTATCTGATGGGAAGCCCCGACGCCCCGGTGCAGATCTACGAATTCGCCGACTTCGAATGCCCGTTCTGCGCGACGTTCGCCACGATCACCGAACCGGATGTGCGCAAGCGCATCGTGGACGCCGGCCTGGCGAGCTATCGCTACTTCGATTTCCCGCTGGAGCAGCATCACAATTCGCTCGCGGCATCGAATGCCGCGGCGTGTGCCGCCGACCAGGGAAAGTTCTGGGAGATGCACGACAAGCTGTTCTATAATCAGCCCGAGTGGAACAGCGAGGCCACCGACCGACCGCAGAAGTTCTTCGAAAAATACGCGAGCGAGATCGGCGTGAACCTGAACACGTGGAAGACGTGCGTTGCAGCGGAGAGTCACATGCAGCGCATCCTCAGCAATCGCGCCGAAGGCATGCGTCGCCACGTGCAGTCCACGCCCACATTCGTCATAGGCGACAAGATGGTGGCGGGTGCGCTCTCGTACGACCAGTTCAAGATCCTCGTCGACTCGGCTCGCGCGCGACTGGCGCCGGCCCATCCGGATTCACAGCCGGCGCCGCGCGCCACGCAGTGAAACCACGAATGATCATTGCGATCCTCGCGCTCCTGGGCGTGCTGGTCGCGGCGTATCTGACGTTGTACAAGCTCGGTTTCATTGGAACGCTCAGTTGTTCGGTGGGCTCCTGCGAGCGGGTGAATTCCAGCCGCTGGGCCACCTTGCTGGGCGCGCCGGTCGCGGCCTGGGGATTGGTCACGTATGTTCTGCTGCTCGCGCTGGCGCTGTTTGGGGTGCAGGGCGCTGCGGTCCGCGCCACGGCGTGGCTCACGACGCTGCTCTCCGGGTGGGGCGTGCTTTTCTCGGCGTGGTTGACCTGGCTCGAGTCGTTCGTCATCAAGGGTTACTGCATCTGGTGTCTCACCTCCGCCACGATCATGACGCTCATCTTCATCACGAGTCTGGTGGCGTTGCGGCAGGAGCGACGACTGGCCTGAGTCATCGTGTCCTCCGGCGCCGGCAGCCGGCTCGAAATGTTCCGCGTCCGCCGGTCAGAGTGGCCGGGCCGGCGTCCAGGCCGGCGAATGGGCCGGTAAACTCCCGGCGTGTTTCGCGCGTAGTGTGGTGGTACGATCCCTGCTTTCACACCCGTACGATCGCCGTCGCACCCTGATGCACCGTAGCACAACACTCCAGTCCGGAGTCACGACCATGTGGGGCAAGCTGTTTCCTGAAAGAATATTCGCGCGCAAGCTGAACACCGCCGCCGAGAAGCGCATGCGGCTGGCGCAGGCGCGCGCCGAAGAGTCCATCATCCGGGCGCACGTGGACAATGCGCTGATGTTCGTGGACACCTTGGCGGAGGATCTCCCCTTCGATCGCGCGATCGAGACGTACGTGCGCGTGATGGGGATTCCCGAGCCGCTCGCCAGCACGGTGGTCACCCGCTCGCTGGTGACACTGGGCGAGGATCTCGTGCCGTATCGGCGCCGTGCGCCCGAGGAGCCGCGGGTCGAGGACAGCGCGCGCCCGCCGCTCCGGCTCAACGAGGCGTCCGATGGCAAGTTCCGCGCGGTCCGCCGTGCGTAATCGTGCGCCGACGCACCACTGAAACAGACACGGCCCGCGTTGAGCGGGCCGTTTGTCATACCAACCGTCTACCCCGCGGGCCCGGCGTCACGACTCGTGATGAAAGACGTCCGCGAGCATCTGCTGCAGTACCTCGTTCGACAGCGTGACATCCTCGAGTCGCGGCACGGCGTGCGCGTCGAGCCGGGGCATGCTATAGCCACCGTCGTTGTCGGACGTGCCGCGCTCGTTGTCGCGAAGCGCGGGCGCCTCGTTCCAGATCGCGAGCAGGTCGGGCGAGCGCGCGGCGAGCTGCAGCAGCAGGCGGCGGGCGGGAAGGGGAAGCACGGCGAGCAACCGCTCGAAGGCGTCGAGGTTGATGTCGGTGCGCAGCCGGCCACGGTCTTCCGCGGTCAGTATGAACGCGTCGGCGGACCCTCCCTCTGCTGGCGACACGATGCCCTCTCCGGTTGGAATGGTTCAATGTAGAAATACCCCGCGCCCGGCGCCATTGTGCCGGCTGCCGTGTCCGTACATGCTTATCCCGCCCGAACACGAGCATCCGGGAGGAGCAATGCGGGACACGAACAGCAAACATCATCACGACGATGGCGACATGACGCGCCGCGCATTCGTTGGCGCGGGGCTGCTGGGCGGCGCGGCGGCGCTGGCGGACCGGCACGCGCCGGGTCTCGCCTCACTGACGCGGGGCGCCGAACGTGCACGGCCCGCCGCGGCGCCGCGCGCGCCGGACCCGTTCGAGCTGGATGAAGTCACCATTGCGCAACTGCAGGACGCGATGCAGAGCGGGAAGTACACGTCGCGCCAGATCACCGAACTGTATCTCGCGCGCATCGGCGAGCTGGATCAGAGCGGCCCCGCCCTCAATCAGGTCCTCGAGACGAACCCCGATGCGCTGGCGATCGCGGATGCGCTGGACGCCGAACGGCGCGCGCAGAAGGTGCGCGGCCCATTGCATGGGATTCCCATATTACTCAAGGACAACATCGCGACGGCGGACCGCATGACCACCACGGCGGGATCGCTCGCGCTGGACGGCTGTATCGCGCCGCGCGATGCGTTCGTGGCCGCGCGCCTGCGCCGCGCAGGTGCGGTGCTGCTCGGCAAGACCAACATGAGCGAGTGGGCGAATTTCCGCTCCACGCATTCCACGAGCGGCTGGAGCGGACGCGGCGGGCAGGGGCGGAATCCCTACGCGCTCGACCGCACCCCATCGGGGTCCAGCTCGGGCTCCGCCGCCGCGACCGCGGCGAACTTCGTGACCGCAGCGATCGGAACCGAGACCGACGGCTCGGTCGTCTCGCCATCGGCCGCCTGCTCCCTGGTGGGCATCAAGCCCACGCTCGGACTCGTGAGCCGCACCGGCATCGTCCCCATCGCGCACAGCCAGGACACCGCAGGGCCGATCGCGCGCACCGTGACCGATGCGGCCATCCTGCTGGGCGCACTCACGGGCGTGGACGCGCACGATGCCGCCACCGCATCCAGTCACGGGAAGTCGCACACGGATTACACCCGGTTCCTCGACGCCGGAGGGTTGCGCGGCGCCCGCATTGGCGTGGCGCGTGAAACGTTCTTCGGCTACAGCCGCGTGACCGATGCGCTCATCGAGTCGGCCATTGGCCTCATGCGGGACCAGGGCGCCGTGATCGTGGACCCCGCCAACATCGCGACCGCCGGCAAGTGGGGCGACTCCGAATACGAGGTGCTGCTCTACGAGTTCAAGGCGGATCTGGCGAAGTACTTCGCATGGCTGGGCACCGCTGCGCCCATGCACTCGCTGGCCGACGTCATCGCGTTCAACGACCGCCACGCCGACCGCGAGATGCCGTTCTTCGCTCAGGAAACCATGCTGGATGCGGAGAAGAAGGGACCGCTCACCAGCGCGGCGTACCGGAAGGCCCTCGCGAAGAATCACCGCCTCACGCGTACCGACGGGATCGACAAGGTGATGCACACGCACCGGCTGGACGCGCTCATCGCGCCCACGCAGGGGCCGCCGGGTCTCATCGACCTCGTGAACGGCGATTCGGGCGGCGGCGGGAGCTCGAGTCCGGCCGCGGTGGCGGGGTATCCGAGCATCACGGTACCGGCGGGCTACGCCTTCGGGCTGCCCGTGGGATTGTCGTTCATCGGGCGCGCGTACACCGAGCCCACGCTGCTCCGGCTGGCGTATGCGTACGAACAGGCGTCAACGCTGCGCCGCGCGCCGACATTTCGCGACATGGCGGCGCTGCCCGACACGGGGCGTCCCACGGGTTGAGCGCGGCCGCCGTTCCCCGCGGCACCCGGTTCGCGGCGGTCGCGCTCTCGGTTGGCGCGGTGGCCGTCATCCTCGCCGCCCTGCCGTTCAAGGCGTTCGACCTGGACCGCTTCTTCGTGCCGAAGGAGCTGGTGCTGCACGTCGTGGCGCTCGCCGCCGCGCTGCCGCTGCTCGCCGCCGCGACACGGCTCCGCCTCACGCGCGTCGATATGCTGCTCGTCGCCTATCTCGCCCTGAGCGGGCTGTCCGCCATCTTCGCCGGGAACTGGTGGCTGGCGGGGCGCGCGCTTGCCATCTCGCTCTCCACGGCGGCGGTGTTCTGGTCGGCGCGTGCCGCGGCACAGGCCGGCATACAGCGCGTGCTCCTCGCGGCGCTGGCTCTCGCGGTCGTGCTGGCGGCACTCACCGCGCTGCTGCAGGCCTACGGGGTGGACAGCGTGTACATCAGCCTGAACCGCGCGCCGGGCGGCACGCTCGGCAACCGCAATTTCGTCGCGCACATCGCGGTGATCGGGCTCCCGCTACTGCTCCTCTGTGCGCTGCGGGCGCGCGCCGGAGCGGGCGGCGTGTTGGGTGCGCTGGGTGTCATGCTAGTCGCTGCCACGCTGGTGCTCTCGCGCTCGCGCGCCGCGTGGCTCGCGCTCATGGTGAGTGCCGCCCTCGCGCTCAGCGCACTCCTCATCTGGCGCCGCCAGTGGCGCGGCGCCGCGCTCGGCAGCCGCGCGCGATGGATCGCCGTGGGTGCGCTCGTGGGCGCGGCGCTCGCGATCTGGCTGCCGAACACGCTCAACTGGCGCAGCGACTCGCCCTACCTGGACTCCATGCGCGGCGTGGTGAACTACCAGGAAGGGAGCGGCCACGGTCGCGTGCTGCAGTATGAGAACACGTTGCGCATGGCGCTGGCGCACCCGCTGCTCGGCGTGGGAACCGGCAACTGGTCCGTGCGCTATCCGGACTTTGCGCGCGGCACCGATCCGTCGCTCGACGATGACGACGGCATGACGGCAAACCCGTGGCCGAGCAGCGACTGGATGGCGGTGGTGGCGGAGCGCGGCATCCCGGCGCTCTTCTGTCTTGCGCTCGTGTTTCTTGGCATCGCGGTGAATGCGGGAACGGCGCTGTATCGCGCGCGGAATGCGGCGGAGCTGCTGCCCCCGCTCGCACTGCTCCTCGCGCTCGCCGCCGCCGTCGTCGTGGGCGCCTTCGATGCGGTAGTGCTGCTGCCCGCGTCCGCGCTGCTGCTGTGGGCGCTGCTCGGTGCGCTGCTCGGTACGCTGCAGCCGCCCGCGGCCATGCGCGCCGCGATCACCCTGGACGGCCGCCGGCGCGGCTGGCTCGTCGGCGTCATGGCGGCACTCGGCGCCCTGGTCATTGCGCACAGCGTGGCGCAGATCGCGGCGATGACGGCGTACGATCCCGATGGCCACGTGGCGGACATGATCCGGGCCGCGCGCTACGATCCAGGGAGCTATCGGATTCAGATCCGGCTGGCGGAGGTATATGCGGCGCGCGGGCGCTGCGACATGGTGCGGCGCTACGGGCAGAACGCGCGCGAACTCTATCCGGCGGCGCCGGAGCCGCGCCGGCTGCTTCGCCGCTGCGGCGTGCGCGAGCGGCGCCCGTAGCCGCGGTCAGCCCTGCGCGGAGAGCTGACGACTGGCGGCGTCCTTGTCGGTCTGCAGCCGCGCCATGTAGCGCTGTGCCTCGGAAATGCGCTCGATCTCCACGGACATGGAGTCCACGGTGTTCTCGATGCGCTGGAGCTGCGAGGCGAGCCCGGCGTCGAGCGCGGGCGGCGGCGCGGACCGCTCCAGGCGGCGCCCAATGGCACGCATGAGCGGCGTGAAGATCGCGATGGCGGCGATCATGATGAAGAACGCGATCGCGAGATCCACGGCCTGGGGCGGAATGGCGTCCATGGGCGGTGGCGGAGCCGGCGGGACGATGATCGCGGTGCCAGTGGCACCCTGCTGCGCCTGCTGGGCCTGCTGGGCCTGCTGCTCCGCGATACGCGCCTGTTCCCGCGCCACGCGAGCCTGCTCGCGCGCGCTGTTGAGCTGCTCCTGCACCTGCTGCCGAATCTGCGCACCCAGGTCCTGGCTTGTCGCCGTGCCGCTCTGTTGAGGCAGGAAGATCAGCATGTCGCGATGCTCCACGAAAAATCAGTCCGGAATACGCGGTCCCGGCGCCCGGTCACCAGCCGTTGCGTTCCCGCAGCGCCGTGATATGCGCGACGTGATGGCGGCCATGCCAGGCGTACAACCCGAGCGTACTGTCCAATGTGAAGATGCGGTCATACTCGGGATGACGGAAGCTCCGCGCGAAATCCGCTGGCGACATGGCACGCATGAGCCGCACCCACCGCGCGTGCAGTGCGTCCAGCAGCGCGAGCGAGGTCTCGATGGGCGTGGCCGCGCTGTCGGGCAGCTCGGCCCAGCGCGCCTGATCGTACGGCTTGATGACCGGAACATCTTCCGTGAGCGCCAGCTTGAATCGCATGTAGGCATTCATGTGGCTGTCGGGTACGTGGTGCACCACCTGCCGGAGCGTCCAGCCGCTGTCGCGGTACGGCGTGTCGAGCTGGGCGGGCGACAGGCCGGAGACCGCGGCGCGCATGGCCGCCGGCGTCCCGGCGACGTCGTCCATCCACGCCGCGCGCTGCGCCGGCGTGACAGTCGCGGGTTCGTGGTATTTGCCTATAGGGAAGTGAGGATTGGTCACCGGCATGGACGTGGCGGATTGGGACGTTGCGCGTCTGGAGAGGAGGCGCTGCGGCATCGCGGCAACGATGCAGCGGTGATCCACCGCGCGCAATGGACGCGAAACTTCCCGCGATGCGCGCCGTAGGGCCATGTGAACGAAGTGCATTCACCGCGGTCGCGACCAATGTTGTGGCCAGCCGCATGCCGAGAGGGACTTATGAAGCAGGTCTGGAAGCCGGGCGATTACGGGGCGAACAATTGCCCCCGCTGTCACGCGATGGTTCGCACGCGATTCGAATATCGCACGGTCCGTCTGGCGCGTTCGCGGCTCTGCGTGCCGGATCTGCTGGTGGACGTGTGCACGCGCTGCGACCACATGATCTCGATTCCGCCGCAGTCCGTTCCGCAACTCCGCGAAGCGGGTCTGGCGAAGTAGCGCGAGCGCGGCGTCAGGGCGAGCGGGCGTCAGCGCGAGCGGGCGTCAGGGCGAGCGCCGCGCGGTGGCTCGCCAGCCGTAGCGCTTGAGTGATGTGCGGCCGCTGGCGTCGAATCGCACGCCTTCGGCCGCCAGACGGATGCGCTGGGTGGTATCGGCGGCGGACTGCCCGGCACGAGGGCTCACGCGCCCCTGCGCATTGATCACCCGGTGCCAGGGGACGGCGCTGTCGGAGTGCAGCGCATGCAGGGCGTACCCCACGAGACGCGCCTGACGCGGCAGCCCCGCCAGCACCGCCACCTGTCCATAGGTGGCCACGCGTCCGCGCGGGATGCGGCGGACGACGGCCAGAATGCGCTGGTGCGAATCACTCCCCGTGGTGGATGCGCGCCCCCGCGCAGCGGTCACGCGCGCTTCCTGGGCGGCCCGGAGCGCAGCGGCGCCCAACTGGGCGGGTCGCTGGCCGGGAAACTCTCCTTGGACGATTCGTCCACGCGATCCACCGTGCGCGGTGCCGCGTGCTGTTCGTGCGCCGTGTCCTCGTCCTTCGGGGGCGGCGTCGGCTTCCTGGGTGACTTGGGCATCTGCTCCCTCCTGACTTCGCGATTCAGCCCGCGCGCACGGCCGGCAGATAGCGCTCCCGCAGGAGCGACACGTGATGCATCTCGTGTCCGGCAATGATCCACGCGAGCGACCGCACCGTGTAGGTACGATTGTTCGCCGTTCCCACGCGGCGCAATTCCTCGGGTGTGAGCGCGGCGAAGAACGGAATGGTGGCCGCACGCACCAGGCGGAATTCGTCAGCGAGCCCCGTCATCGTGCGCCCGTCGAACCGCGCGGCCTCCACATAGGCGTTCTCGTCGAATGCCGGCAGCATCGCCTGCTCGCCGCGCGCGAACGAGAGCGCGCGATAGAGCATGATGCGCTCCGTGTCGGTCATGTGTCCGACGACCTGCCGGATGCTCCACTTGTCCGGCGCATACCGGAACGCCGCGTCGCGTTCGGAGACGCCGGCGAGCAGCGCGGCCGTGTCCTCGGCCTGCCGCGTCAGCGTGTCGAGGATGTCGCCCGACGGAACGCGCTCGACGTACCTGGCGAAGTAGGGCGCGTATTCGGTGGCGTCGGGGTGGGGAATGCCTGTCGTTGTCGTCATGCGCGATCCCTGATTGCGGTGGCTCCTTCCTCTCGCGCGCAGTTGGCGCAGCAGTAGAAGGTCCCGTTTGCTTCCATGCCGTGCCCGATGATACGGCAGCCACAGTGCGCGCAGATGGGCGCGAGTTTGTGGATGGCGCATTCGAAGCTGTCGAACACGTGCGTGGCGCCGGCGGTGACTACCTGAAAGGAAAGGTAATAGTCGTTCCCGCACACCTCACATCTGGCCATGACGCACCCCCGGGATGGAGTCTGGAAAAGGCCTCAGCCATTGCGTGCAGGGTCCGGGCCATGCGCCCCGCGGGCAGCGCTATTGCGCCTGGCCCTGTCGCTCGAGCGCGGCCTGGACCGATGCCACGAACCAGCGCGCGTCATCGGGGCTGAAGCTCGCGAGCGCCGATCTGGCACCATTTTCGTGAACCCCCTCGAACGATATCGCGTGTTTGTGGCGATAGTCGAACCGGATTTCGCCGTCCTCGTAGCGCACGCCGCGGATGTCCGACAGCGGATAGGAGATGCGCGTGGCGAGCGCCGATCCCACCGCAGCCTTCACGGTCCTTCCAATGAAGCTCCCCGCTCCGGAGTCCGCCGCGACCGACGTGTCCATGTCGTGCCGCGCGCTCTGCACCAGACTGTCGGCCAGGCCCATGCTGATCGTGTCGTTGACGAACGACAGGGAAATGGCGCGGTCGGTGGATGTGATGGTGATGTTGCCGCCAGGAGCCCGGGCGGCCGCGGCGGTTGCGCCCGCCGCGTCGCTCGCGGAGCGGGCACTCTGGCGCCGCGCGCTGTCGCACGCGGATGCCGCGGTCAGCGCGCACGCGACCGCGATCAGGCTGGAGAGACGCATGGTGGACTTCGCATGGTGATGGGGGAATCGTGAACGTCGCTCACGCCGCCGGCGGCTTGCGCCGGAGGCCGAGGACGAGGATCACGAGTACGCCAATGAGCACGAGGTAGATCGCGAGGCGCAGTCGCCCGCCAATCCAGTACAGCACACCGGCCGCGATGAAAAAAATGCCCGCGACCAGCGCCATGATGCGTGTGACGCGGCGCGACCGCGCCACGGCCGCCGCGAGATCCCTCATCGCGCCAGCGCGATCGTTCCGTCCACCGTCAGGTCGGGCACCACACGGTCCACGGTCATCCGGATGTGCACGTCGAGCGTCTCGCGTCCCGTGAGCGCGCCGCTTTCGAGCTGCGCGCGTACCGCCTGCTCGATCTCGCGCTGCGCGGTCACGCCGAATTTCTTGAGCAGCTTGCGGATCTCGAGGTTGAACAGTTCCTCGTCCATACGCCCTCCCGTCAACAGTGGTGATCGGTCACTCGCGGCGGCCCGGTTCCGACTCGCCCCGGGGCGCCTGCCCCGTGGTGCGCCAGAGCACGATGGCGAGCAGGATCGCGCCTACCGTGATTCCGCTGTCCGCCACGTTGAACGTCCAGAAACGTACCGCGCCAACGCCCACGTCAATGAAGTCCACGACGCCCGTGGGCGACAGGATGCGGTCCAGCAGATTGCCCAGCGCACCGCCGCAGAGGAGGCCCAGCGCCACCGCCAGCACGCGGTCGCGCGCGGCGGCCTGCGCGTACATGCGGAGCAGGATCGCGAGAATCACCAGCGTGATCACGATGAGCGCGATGCGCGACCACGGCCCCAGGGACAGACCGAACACCGCCGCGGGGTTGTACGAGAGCGTGAATCGCACGGTGTTCCCGATGATGTCGTGCGGCACGAGCGCCGGGCTCAGCGCCGCCACGGCCGCGCGCTTGGTCGCGCGATCGGCAATGACGACGGCAATGAGGATCGGCCAGAAGAGACGGCTCTTGGGTGACGTGGGCGACCGCCTTACGAGGAGGACTGGGCATTGCGATCCGCCTGCTCGATCCGGCGCTGCGCCTCCTGCCAGTCGATCACCGGCGCCACGTCCTCATTCGAGAGCCGGAGCGCATCCAGCGCGCGTGCCACGACGGCCTCGCCATTGGGCACGGCCCGTCCGAACTCCACCTCCGACTTCCGGCAGAGCCGCTCCTCGCGGTAGCGCTGATCCTCGGGCACATGCACGCCCACCCGATCCAGTCGCGCGTGCGTGCCCTCGTGCACGATGGACGACGCGATCTGCGCCAGGTTGAATTCGGGGTTGACGAGAAAGGTGAGTTCCACCACGCAGGTGCGCGACTGCGGCATGTACGCGGCGCGACACGGATAGCGCTGCACGAGAATCCGCGCGAAGTCGTGCTGCAGCCGCCGAAAGCGCCACGGCTGATACTCCGCGATGAGATCCAGCGCGCCTTCGAGCCGTTCGAGCACCTTCGCGGTACTGATGTCGCTCCGGGTGTTGATCACGGTCACGGGAATGCCGTGGATCGTGCGGCTCGAGGTCAGCCACGTGCCCAGCGTTCCCGCGAGCTGCGAACGCCACTGGTCGAGATACATCCGGAACAGACTCGTCATGCCACCTCAGCTTTCCTTTTCCTCGTACTGGTCCTTGAGTCGCGCCACCACCGCGGGATCCGCGAGCGTCGTGGTATCGCCCAGCGCTCGTCCTTCGGCGATGTCGCGCAGCAGGCGTCGCATGATCTTCCCCGAGCGCGTCTTGGGCAGGTCCGCGCTGAACAGCACGTCGTCCGGCCTCGCGAGGGCGCCGATCTTGCTCGCGACGTGATCGCGCAGTTCGTCGCGCAGCGATGGCGAGATCGTCACGCCTTCCTTAAGCGTGACGAACGCGGCGATGGCCTGCCCCTTGAGGTCATGCGCCTTGCCGACCACGGCGGCCTCGGCCACCGACGGGTGATCCACGAGTGCCGACTCCACCTCCATGGTGCCAATGCGGTGGCCGGCCACGTTGAGCACGTCGTCCACGCGGCCCAGGATCCAGAAATATCCGTCCTCGTCGCGCTTGGCACCGTCGCCGGGGAAGTACAGGTCCGGCCGGCCCGGCCACTTGGAGAAATACGTCTGCACGTAGCGATCCGGGTCACCCCAGATGGTACGCAGCATGGATGGCCATGGTTTCGTGATGGCGAGCAAGCCGCCGCCCACCTCGATGCGCTTGCCGTTCGCGTCGAGCAGATCCGCGACGATGCCCGGAAAGGGAACCGTGGCACTGCCGGGCTTGGTGGCGGTGATGCCCGGGAGCGGCGTGATCATGATCGCGCCCGTTTCCGTCTGCCACCACGTGTCCACGATGGGGCAGCGCTCCTTCCCGATAGTGCGATTGTACCAGATCCAGGCTTCAGGGTTGATGGGTTCGCCCACGGAGCCGAGCAGGCGCAGACGCGACAGATCGTGCTTCGCGGGGAGATGGTCGCCCCACTTCATGAACGCGCGAATGGCGGTCGGCGCCGTGTAGAAGATCGTGACGCCGTACTTTTCACACAGCTCCCAGAAGCGATCCTTCTCCGGCCAGTCGGGCGCGCCCTCGTACATGAGGCACGTCGCGCCACAGGCGAGCGGACCGTACACGATGTACGAGTGCCCGGTGACCCAGCCCACATCCGCGGTGCACCAGTACACGTCGTCTTCCTTGAGATCGAAGACGTATTTCGTGGTGGCGGCGCAGCCCACCATGTAGCCGCCGGTGGTATGCACGATGCCCTTGGGCTTTCCCGTCGTACCAGAGGTGTACAGGATGTAAAGCACATCCTCGGCGTCCATTTGCTCGGGCTCGCACGTGGCGCTCGCGTTCTGCATGAGGACGTGCCACCAGTGGTCGCGTCCCTCCTTCATCTGCGCGAACGCCTCATCGCCGCCGGAGCCCGGGCGGCGCTGCACCACGACCACGTGCTCGATGCCGGGTGTTTCCTCCATCGCCCGGTCGGCGTTCCGCTTGAGCGGAACGATGCCGCCGCGCCGGTAGCCGCCATCAGCGGTGATGAGCACGCGGGCCCTGGCGTCGTTGATGCGATCGCGCAGCGAGTCCGGCGAGAAGCCGCCGAACACCACCGAGTGCGGCGCGCCAATGCGGGCACAGGCGAGCATGGCGATGGCGGCCTCGGGGATCATCGGCAGATAGATCGCCACGCGGTCGCCCTTCTTCACGCCGAGCTGGCGCAGCACGTTGGCGAACTTGCACACCTCGCGATAGAGATCCCAGTAGGTGAGCGTGCGCGCGTCGCCCGGTTCGCCCTCCCAGATGAGCGCGGCCTTGTTGCGGCGAGACGTGCGCACGTGCCGGTCCAGGCAGTTCACGCTGGCGTTGAGCGTGCCGCCGGTGAACCACTTGACCCAGGGCGGTTTCCAGTCGAGGACCGTGCTCCACGGTGTGGACCATTCGAGATCGCTGGCCATGGCGGCCCAGAACGACTCGGCGTCCTTCGCGGCCTGATCGTAGATCTCGGCGGAGTGCACTGTCGCGCTGTTCGCGAAGGCGGCGGGCGGCGGGAAGGTGCGCGTTTCCTGGAGCAGGACGTCGATGTCGGTCATGGTGCAGGGCGGTGAGGGTTCAGGGTGATTTATCCACGTGGAGGGCGGAGGGCTAGGGCGGCGCGCTCCTCTTCGCGTCGCTGCGCCGCGGGGAAGCGTCGCGCGAAGCGCGACTGTGGGAAGCGCTGGCCTTCGGCCAGCTGCGGGAAGCGGGCGGCTCCCTTCGGGAGCGCCCTGTGGGAAGCGTCGCCGGGCCAAAGGCACGGCGGCTGCGGCACGCCCCACGACCTACGCTCGCCGTTCTTATTCGATTCGCCATTGCCTATTCCCACGCAGGCCGCTTCCCTCAGGCGCTGAGCCGAAGGCTCAGTCGCCGCTTCCCGCAGCCAGCCGCAAGGCTGGCGCTTCCCGCAGGTCGCCTTCGGCGACCGCTTCCCCGCGGCGCAGCGACGCGAAGCGGAGCGCGCCGCAACGCGCTACTGTTGAGGCATGAGTCTGCACCGGATGTCGCAAGCATGATGCCGGACGGCACGTCGCTCGTCGTGCCGCCGGTGCCGGCGGCGCAACCCAACTTCGATCCGGTGCACCGCTTCTCCGCCTGGCTGGAGCGCATGGGGAAGGCGGACGCGACGATCGACGCGTACCACGCCGATGTCGCGGACCTGGTTCGCGCCTATGCGCCGCGGCCGGTGGAGGAGCTGCTGGCTGCCGATCTGGACGCGTACCTGCGCGCCCGCCAGCAGTTCGAGGGGTGGGCACTCCCGACCGTGCGGCGTCACCTGCACGCGATCAAGGCCTTCTATCGCTATCTCGTGGGCGAGGAAGAGCTGCGCGCTCCCGGGCCGGCGCATGCGCTCGTGGAGCCCGTGCCGGAACCGCGGGCGCCGCACGTCATTCCGGTGGAGGACGTGAACGCGATCTTTGCGTGGCTCGATTCGCGCGCGCGCGAGCCTGGCGGTGCCGCGGAGCGCATGGATCTGGCGCTGTACGGACTGTGCTATCACGCCGCGCTGCTCATCTCGGAAGCGATCGGACTGACCATGGACGCGGTGCGGGGCGGGCCCGCGGTGATGAAGATCGACGTCGTGGGACGGCGCGGCGAGGAAAGCCGCGTGACGCTCGAAGGAAACGCGGCGCGCTGGCTCGCCGCGTGGCTCTCGGAGCGGCCGCGCCCCGCGCGGAAAGCGCACGAGTCGTTCGTATTCATTCACCCTCGCACGCGCTTGCATACGTCGCGCCAGCGGGCCTGGGACCGGTTGCGGCGCGTGGCTGGTGCGGCCGGACTGGCGGCGGACGTGGTCGCTCATATTGGTCCCCATACGTTACGGCACTCGTACGCGGCGCATCTGGCGGCGCGGGCCATGGGAGTGGAGGAGTTGCGGGTGGCACTGCGACAGCATTCACCGCGACATGCGGCGAAGTACTTCGCGGGAAGCGGCGACCTGCGGTCGCCCGCGGGAAGCACCGTCCGTCGGCCGGCTGCGGGAATCGGCGGGTCGAAGGGCCGCCCGCGGGAAACGGAGCGCCGGAAGTGACAGGCGCGACGGAACGGGTGCACGCGACCAGTACGGGCGACGCGGAGGTCGAAGCGAGCGGCCTCACGCGGATGTTCGGGGGACGACGGGTGGTGGATGGCGTGGACCTCTCGCTCAGGGCGGGGGACTGCCTCGCGCTCTTCGGGCCGAACGGGGCAGGGAAGACGACACTGCTCCGCATGCTCGCGGGGCTGCTCAAGCCCAGCTCGGGAACGGCGCGCATTGGCGGCGTGACGCTTCCGGGTGGCGAGGAGGTGCGCGCCGTCGTGGGCCTCATCTCGCACGCGAGCATGCTCTACGGCGCGCTCACGGCGCGGGAGAACGTGGAATTCGCCGCGCGGCTGCACGGCGTGCGCGATGCGCGCACCGCGGCGCACGTGGCGCTGGAACGCATGCGCGTGCTCGACCGCGCCGATGCGCCGGTGCGCTCGCTGAGCCGCGGGCTGCAGCAGCGGGTGTCCATTGCGCGAGCCATGGTGCATGGGCCGCGCGTCGTCCTGCTCGATGAGCCCTTCACCGGACTCGACGCCACGGGCGCCGCGGCGCTCACCGCCGCGCTCACCGAACTGCGCGCGCACGGGGCTACGCTCATTCTCGTCACCCACAATCTCGGAGAAGGGTTGGCGCTGGCGTCGCATGCCGCGGTGATGCAGGCGGGGCGCTTCGTGCGCGTCGAACCGTGCGACGAACTGGATGCCGCGGCGTACGCGGCCACGTATCGCGATCTGGTGACGCGTGGCGCCTGACGCGCGGCCTGGCACGCTCGCTGCCGCGCTGCTCATCGCGCGCAAGGACCTGGCGATCGAGTTCCGTACGCGCACGGCGTTCTTTTCCGCGGTGGTGTTCGCGCTCCTCGCCATCGTGATCTTCTTCTTCGCCTGGGACCCCACCGCCGTGACCGGCATGGACTTGGCGCCCGGTGTGCTCTGGGTCATCTTCACATTCGCGGGACTTCTGGGGCTCAACCGGTCGTTCAGCCTGGAGCTCGCGGATCGAGCCATCGACGCACTGTTGGGTGCCCCGGTTCCGCGCGAAGCGATCTACCTGGGCAAGGCGTTGGCGAACGTTGTGTTCGTGGGGGCGGTGGAGGCGATCTCCATACCTGCTGTCGCGCTGTTCTACAACACGCCGTTTGGCGGTCGCTGGCTCGCGATTGCGGGCGTGGCGCTGCTGGCAACGATCGGGCTCGTGGCGGTGGGAACGCTGTTCAGCGCGATGGCGGTGAACACGAGGCTCGCGGAGCTTCTGCTGCCCATGCTGTCGCTCCCGTTCTTCGTGCCGATCGTGATGCCCGCGGCGCAGGCCACCGCGCGACTGCTGAGCGGCCGGCCCGTACTGGAGGCAGCGAACTGGCTCAAGATTCTCCTGGCGTTCGACCTGGTGTTCGTCGCGGCCTGCATGATGGCGTTTCCATTTACGATCGAGGAATGACGACACAACTCACGAGCGACGTGCACGCGCCTACGGCAGCCGGCGCGCGTCGCGCGCGCTCCGGCATCAGCTGGTGGTTCGTCGTGGCCGTGCTCGCGGTGGCCGCCACGTATATCCGTGCGATCTACTTCACGCCGCTCGAGGCCATCCAGGGTCCGGCACAGAAGATCTATTACGTGCACCCCACGTCGGCGTGGGTGGCGTTCATGGCGTTCGGCATCGTGGCGCTGGCGAGCATTGGCTACCTCTGGCTCAAGGACCTCAAGCTGGATCGCGTGGCGGAGAGCGCCGCCGAGGTGGGCGTAGTTTTCACGAGCGTCACGCTCGTCACCGGCTCGCTGTGGGGCAAGCCGATCTGGGGCACCTGGTGGACCTGGGACGCGCGGCTCACGCTGACGCTCTTTCTCTGGTTCATCTACGTGGGCTACCTGGTGCTGCGCGGCGCGATCGAGGACCGCGAAATGCGCGCCCGCTACTCCGCGGTGCTCGGCATTCTGGGTGCGCTGCTCATTCCCTTCATCCACCTGAGCGTGTACCTGTTCCGCACGCTGCATCCGATGCCGATCATCGGCAAGCCGAGCCGTCCGTCGCTGCCCAACGAGATGCTCGAGACGTTCGCGCTGGCCTTCGTGTCCTTCACGATCCTGTTCATCGCGCTCTTCCGGGCGCGCTATCACCTCGCCATCGCGCGCGACGAGCTCGACGCGGAGGATCGCGGCTGATGCCACACAATGCGGGCTACTACCATGCGGCGTACATCATCGTGGCAGTGGTGTACGGGGCGTACGCGCTGAGCGTCTGGCTCAGGTTGCGGGGCGTTGCTGCCCATCACCACCACCCCGCCCTTGGGAATGGGCAATCGGGGATAGGGAATCTTCCACGCCCCACCACCCCGCCCCTGGGAATGGGCAATCGGGAATAGGGAATCGTGGGAATGGGGAATGGGGAGGCCGATTCCCTGCTCTTGATGAAATCGGGGTGAGGCGGCGGGGGGCGGATTGCCTTACCGATTCCCCATTCCCGATTGCCCATTCCCAAGGGACGGGCGGGGTGGCGGGGAGAACACTATCCCCGGCGCCACGCCTCGATCCGGAAGCGCGCGTAGTATCCCCACTGCAACCAGCGGCGAAACCAGACGAAGGGGCGCATATCCGCGTGGAGTCCCCGATACACAATGGCACTCCGGCGCGGACCCAGCGACATGCCGTAGGGAAAGGTGCGGCGCAGCCGGAACGCGGGACCGGCATCGGGCCGCCACCCTGCCGCCACACGCCGGGCAAGATAGGCGCCCTGCCAGATGGCATCGATGGCGCGGTCGGTCGTGGGGCGAGCCGCACCGGCACCGGCAATGCGCGCGCAGTCGCCCATGGCGTAGACCCCGTCGAGGCCCGGCACTGCCAGTCGCGGCGTCACCACGACGTGACCGTCCTCGGTGAGGGGCAGGCCCAGCGCGGCGAGCACCGGATTGGCGCGCACGCCGGCCGCCCAGAGAATCATGTCGAACGGGATGGACACGTTCTGCTCGAGCACCACGTGGTCGCCGCTGATGTCCAACGCGCGGCGGCCGAGCAGCGTCTCGATGCGCAGCGTCGAGAGCACGTGCGCCGCGCGTCGTGCCACGCGCGGGTGAAAGCGCGGCAGCAGCCGGGGGTCGCCGCCCACGAGCGTCGTCACGATCCGGACGCCGTCCACGCGCGCACTGGCCGACTCGGCGCTCCATTCCACGGCGGTGATGCCGCCGCCCACCACGACCGCCCGCAGCACACGCGCGCCCTGCACGCGAAGTACGTGCAGCCTGCGGTGCAGCGCGGCCGGGTCATCGAGAAATTTCGCGGCGACCACTGAGGGCGACTGCGCGAATGCCGCGGGAATATCCGGCACGCTCCCCACGGCGAGGATGAGACGATCGTACGCCAGCACGCGGCCGCTCGTGAGCGTCACCATGCGCTCCGCGGTGCGGAGCGATGCGAGCGAGTCGCTGATGAAATCGGCGCCAATGGAGCGGCAGAACGCCGGTGTGTCGAACTGCAGTGTGCCGGGCGCGCGCCGGCCGATCACCGTTTCGTGCGCGAGCGGAATGTACGGGTGCCGCGCGCGCGGCTCCACGACGACCATCGTGCCGGGCGCCAGCCGCCGCCGGCGCGACAGGCGATAGAGAAACTCGAGCCCCGCAAAGGAACAGCCGGCGAGAATCGTGACGCGCCCGGCGGCCGTGTCGCCGGGCGCTGGGGTCTCGACTGCCACGTCACTCATGTCGTGTCCCGAGGCGTCCATAAGTCTGCATGATAATGCACGCCGGCCCCGGGTGTGCATGCATCGTCGCCGATTGTCGGTTGAGAACGCATGCGGGCCGGGGCATCTTGTACGCATGTCATCTCGCGACACCGGCGCGTCCGGCATCGTCCATCTCGTTGGCGGCGGGCCAGGCGATCCCGGGCTGCTCACGGTACGGGGACGCGAGTTGCTGGCCACATGCGATGCCGTGGTATACGACGCGCTCGTGCATCCGCGCCTCGTCGCCGCGGATGCGGTCGCGGCGGGCGCCGAGCGACACTTCGTGGGGAAGCGGGGCGGCGAAGCCTCGGTGCGGCAGCAGGACATTACCGCGCTCCTGGTGCAACTCGCGCGGCGCGGGCTGCGCGTGGTGCGGCTCAAGGGCGGCGATCCCTTCGTCTTCGGGCGCGGCAGCGAGGAGGCGGAAGCGCTGGCCTGCGCCGGCATTCCCTTCGAGATCGTGCCGGGCGTCACGGCCGGCATCGCCGCGCCGGCGTACGCCGGAATTCCGGTGACGCATCGCGGCCTCGCCACATCGGTCACCTTCGTGACCGGTCATGAGGATCCCGCCAGGGACGCGAGCGACACGGACTGGAACGCACTGGCGAACACGCGCGGTACGCTGGTGCTGTACATGGCCGTGAGCCGGCTCGAGGCGATCGTGGCGGCGCTGCTCGCGGGCGGGCGCGCGGCCGCCACACCCGTGGCGATGATCGAGTGGGGCACATACGCGCGACAGCGCACGGTCACGGCCACACTGGGCACGCTCGTTGACGTGGCGCACGCGGAACAGGTCAGGGCGCCGTGCATCACCGTCATAGGCGACGTGGTGTCGCTGCGCGAACGCATCCGCTGGTTCGATGTTCGTCCTCTCCACGGGCGGCGTGTGCTCGTGACGCGCGCGCGGGCGCAGGCCTCCGGGCTGTCTGCGCGACTGCGCGCGCTCGGCGCGGACGTCATCGAAGCACCCACGATACGCATCGAACCGCTCGACACCGCACCGCTCGGGCATGCGCTGCAGGCGCTGGCGTCGTATCAGTGGGCGCTTTTCACGAGCAGCAACGCGGTAGAACGCATGTGGCACGAGCTGCGCGGGCTGGGACTCGATGCGCGGGCGCTGTCCGGCGTGCGGCTGGTGGCTGTCGGCCCCGCCACCGCGGACGCGCTCCTCGCGATCGGCCTCTCGCCTGATCTGGTGCCGCGCCGCTTCGTGGCCGAAGGCGTCGTGGACGCGCTGCGCGAGAGCGACGCCGTGCGCGGCTCGCGGATGCTGTACCTGCGTGCGGAGGGCGCGCGGGAATTGCTGTGTGCCGAGCTGCGCGCGTTGGGCGCCGTGGTGGATGATGTCCCCGTGTACCGCACGGTGCCTGACCCCGAGGGCGAGATCACCGCGCGCGACGCGCTGGCCGAGGGCGTGGATCTGGTCACGTTTACCTCAGCGTCCACGGTGCAGAACCTCGTGCGCGCGGTGGGGGTGGATGCGGCGCGGCGCACGCGTGTCGCGTCCATTGGGCCGGTGACGAGCGATGCCGCGCGCGCACTGGGACTCCAGGTGACGGTCGAAGCGCGCACGGCGACGCTGGACGCACTGGCGGACGCCGTGCTCGAGGCGTTTGCGTGAGCGACGACGGCGGCCTGCGCATCGCGACGCGATCCTCCGAGCTGGCGCTGCGCCAGGCACGTCTCGTCGCCGACGCGCTCGCCGCGCGCGGCACGCCGTCCACCCTGGTCACATTCAAGACCACCGGTGACCGGAACACCGACAAGCCGCTGGGCGCGATCGGCGCCAAGGGGCTGTTCACGCACGAGCTGGAGCACGCGCTGCTCAAGGGGCGCGTGGACTGCTGCGTGCATTCGCTGAAGGACCTGCCCACGGAAATGCCTGCAGGGCTCGCCATTGCCGCGGTACTCGAGCGGGAGGATCCGCGCGATGTGCTCGTGGTGAACGACGCGATCGCCGCCGAGGGCCTCGCCGACCTGCCGCGCGGCAGCCGGGTGGGCACGTCGAGCCTGCGCCGGCGCGCGCAGCTCCGGCATGCGCGCGCCGACCTGGAAGTGGTGGAGCTGCGCGGCAATGTCCCCACGCGCCTGCACAAGGTGGACGACGGCCAGGTGCACGCCGCGATTCTCGCCGCCGCCGGTCTGCACCGTCTGGGCGTGCGCCAGCGCATTGACGCCTATCTCGAGCCGCCCGGCTGGCTCCCCGCACCGGGTCAGGGGGCGATAGCCGTACAGGTACGCGCCGATGACGATGCGGTGCGCGTGCTCATCGCGTCACTGAATCATGCGGCCACATCATGCGCCACGCGCGCCGAGCGCGCATTTCTCGCGGCGCTGGAAGGCGGCTGTCAGGTGCCGATCGGCGCGCTGGTCGTGGAGCAGGACGGCGGGGGGGTGCTGCACGGCATGCTGTCGGACGTCGCGGGCGCTCGTGTGCTGCGGGGCGCGGCGGTGGTCGATCCGGCGCATCCGGAACATGCGGGAGCGCGGCTGGCTGAAGAGCTGCGGCAAGAGGGGGCGGACGAGATTCTGGCGGGACTGCGGGGAGAGGAGGGCGTGCCGGCGCCGCAGCCGGAATAGTGGTTCGCGCGCGAGCCTGGAATGTGTCGTCGTCAGCATCGGCGGACGCCGGCCGAGGAAGGTCGGGCGCATCGACGATCATTAATGATCTTCAGGTATCCACATTAATGATGCTCGCCGAATGCCGAGAGAAGGCGGTATTGGCCCGAGCTCGCAGACCGAATTCTACGAAGAGATGGAATTGAGACAGGATTTTCAGGATTGTCAGGATCAACAGGATCGTGCGGAGCCGAACTTCCCAATACCGGTAGGTTCGCTGATTGAGCGCAACTGCCTTGGGAACAGCACCATGAAAATCCTGTAAATCCTGTCAATCCTGAAATCCTGTCCGCCGTTTGCAGGCGCGCCGTACGCTATTCGCAACCGCGGACGAATCGTGTGCCCTGCTTCGGATCCGACCGAATGCATCATCAGCGCATTGATGAAAGCCGTGAAAGGCGGTCACCGAGAATGAGCGAGCACCGATTTCGGCGCCGACTTTGAACGCGATTCGACTTCAGTCCTGCCGGACGATCACGGCCATCTCAGAGTCCGGCGCCTCGGGAGCGTCCGACCCGCGAACGTCAGTCCGCCCGAAGCGCCTGGACGGGATCGATCGCTGTCGCGCGCCGCGCTGGCAGGTATGCCGCCAGCGTCGCTACGCCTAATAGCACGGCACACGCGGCGCCGAGCGCCACCGGATCAGCCGGACTCACCCGAAAAAGCAGCGATGACAGCAGCCGCGACGTTCCCAATGCCACGACGAACCCGGCGAGCACTCCGATTCCCGCCATGTATGATGCGCCGATCAGGACCTGGCGCCGCACCTGCGATGGAGTCGCGCCCAGAGCAATCCGGATGCCGAATTCCCGGGTCTGGTCGCGAACGACCGATGCCATGACTCCGAACAGGCCGATCCCCGCAAGGAGCAGCGCCATCACGCCAAAGCCCGACATGAGGAGAGTGCTCAACCGTGGTTGGGCCAGCGGTTGAGCGAGGATCTGGTCCATGGTGCGTGGGTTCTGCAGCTCGAGTTGTGGATCCACATCGTGCGCGGCGGCGCGAAGCGCGGGAAGCAGGCGGTCGAGGGCAACGGTGCTCCGTATCGCGACGAAGCCCTGCCAGAAGCCCTGCAGTGATGGCAGGTAGACCATGGGCGATGACTCGCGGAAGGTACGCAAATGCGTGTCATGCGCCACGCCGACAACAGTCCGCCACTGATCACCTCCAACGATGCTGGCCGCTGTCGCTCCGGGAATCTGAATTCGCTTCCCGATCGGGTCCTGTCCGGGCCAGAGGCGATGCGCCGCGGATTCGCTGACGATGGCGACGAGCGGAGCAGTGGCGCGATCGTCGCTTGTAAACGCGCGGCCGCGTACGATGCGCACACCGAACGTCTTGAAGAACTCCGGCCCGCCCATCTCTGCCGGCATCACCGGAAAGCGCGCACTCTCCACGGCGAGTTGGCCCTCTGGAGCGAATCGCACCTGCCAGACGCCATTGCCGAGCAGCGGCGGCACGACAATCTGCGTGGCTGCCACAACGCCTGGTATCGAGCCAATGCGACGGACGACCGCATCACCGAGCGCCAGTGTCTGTGGCCAGCTCGCGTACTTCCGAAAATCGATCGAGTAGCCGAATACCGAGAGGTGATCGCTCACAAAGCCGGTGTCCTGCGTCTCGAGTCGTGCGAGGCTGCGCACGAGCAGCGCCGCGCCGCCGAGCAGGACCATGGCCAGTGCGATCTGTGACGAAACCAGCGCCTGGCGGGCGATGCGGCGCCGCCGGGTTTCGCCGCCGGTTCGCGAATCGATGCGAAGAGACGTGCTGGTGGAGCGCGCCGAGAATATCGCCGGGGCGATCCCGAATATCAGCACTGCGATCGCGCACAGCATGACCGCGATGCCGAGAGGCGCCGGGGACAGCTGGATCTCGTCCAGGCGCGGCAGCCTGGCCGGCGCGAGCACCACCAGTGCGCGAATGAGAGCGAGGGCAACGCAGAGGCCGACCAGGCCGCCCGCCGCACCGAGCATTGCGGCCTCAATGATGAACTGGCGCAGCACGTCCCTGTACGTGGCACCGAGTGCACGCCTGACGGCCACTTCGCGGTGGCGCGACGAGGCCCGGAGCAGAAGCAGGTTGCCGACGTTCAGCGACGCAATGAGGAGCAGCACGGCGACGCCGGCGGTGAGCAGCCCGAGCGCGGGCCGGACGCTGCCGAGCACGGTGTCCGCGAAGGTAGCGGCGTGCGCGCCGCGCAGGCCCAGCGTCGGCTCGAGGCGCCGCTCGATGGCGAGGTATTCGCTGGCTGCTGCGGCTACCGTCGCACCGGGCCGCAGTCGGGCGACCGCGAATGCGGAAACCGTGGATTGCCATCCGGACCACATGGGAATCCAGTAGTCCACACCGGCCGGGTAGTCGAACCCCGGAGGGGCCACGCCGACTATCCTGTACGTCAATCCAATGGTCGGATCCACGAGCTGCGCATGCAGCACGCCGGGATCGCCGTCAAACTTGTCGCGCCACGCGCGATAGCTCAGCACGAGCGCTCGTGTTCGGGACGAATCGGTGGGAGATGCTCCCGGCGCTTCATCGTCGTCCGGCTCGAGCAGGCGCCCGAGCATGGGCCGGGCACCCAGCACGGCGAAGAAATTCCCGGTCACCATACCCCGATTGAGCGCAATCTCACGCCCGCCGTCGTCGAAGGACGTGGGATACGCGGGCCAGTGCGCGACCGCGGCCACGTCCTGAATGGTCCGGGCATTCGCGCGCACGACGGACAGGTCCTTCGTACCGGTCACGAGGTCAGTCGAGGGATCGGCGCCGTACGTCCACATCACGACCACGCGATCCTGCCCGACGACCGGGAGCTTGCGAACGAGCACGATCCGGAAGACCGTGAACATCGCGACGGCCATGCCGATGCCGAGACCGAGGATGATCACCGCGATGGCGGAGAAGCCGGGGGTGCGCCGAAAGCCGCGCAACGCGAACCGGGCATCGTACAGCAGCTTGCTCATGGCCTCCCTCCAGAAGCAGCGAAGATACCGTCGCCGCGCGTCCATTGTCACCTGCGGGTCGGGCGAGCGACGGCGCAGCTCGTAACGCCCGCGTCATCTCGACGCCGATGCCGGCACGCTAGATTCCTCACAACCGTCATCACGTCGAGCTCCGCCAGCATGCCCGCGTTCCCCGTCAGCCGTCCCCGCCGCCTCCGTCGCACCGAGGCCCTCCGCCGCCTCGTGCGCGAAACGCGACTCGCGCCCGATCAGCTCGTGCTGCCGCTCTTCGTCCGCTCCGGTCACGGCGTGCGCCAGAACGTGGAATCAATGCCCGGCGTAGCGCAGACCTCGGTGGACGAGCTGCTGCGCGATGCGGAGCGGGCCGCGAAGGCACAGGTCGGCGGCGTGCTGCTCTTCGGCATCCCCGATGCCAAGGACGCCATCGGCTCGTCCGCGTGGGACGAGCAGGGGCCGGTGCAGCAGGCAGTGCGCGCGCTCAAGCGCGCGCTGCCGGAGCTCGTGGTAATCACGGATGTCTGCATGTGCGAGTACACGGACCACGGCCACTGTGGCGTGCTGCGTGACGGCACGGTGGACAACGACGCGACGCTCGAGCTGCTCGCGCGCGAGGCGCTGTCGCACGCGCAGGCCGGAGCCGACGTCGTCGCGCCCAGCGACATGATGGATGGACGGGTGCGCGCGATCCGCCGCGAGCTCGACACGCAGGGCTGCCCCGATACCGCCATTCTCTCCTACGCCGCCAAGTACGCCTCGGTGTTCTACGGCCCCTTCCGCGATGCGGCCGAGTCGACGCCGCGCGAGGGCGACCGGCGCGGCTATCAGATGGATCCGGCCAATGCGGAGGAAGCGATTCGCGAAGTCCAGCTCGACATCGATGAGGGCGCGGACATGGTGATGGTGAAACCCGCCGGCCCGTATCTCGACGTGATTGCGCGCGTCAAACGCACGTTCAACGCGCCGCTCGCTGCCTATCAGGTGAGCGGTGAGTTCGCTATGATTCATTCAGCCGCTCAGCGTGGCTGGCTCGATCTCGACCGCGCGATGATGGAATCGCTCCTCGCGATTCGCCGCGCCGGAGCGGACATGATCATCACGTACTTCGCCGTGGACGCCGCCGAGCGCCTGCGCTAGCGACCAGCGACCAGCGACCAGCTACCAACCACCATGCACCATAGAATCTTCCCCTCCACCAGCATTTCCGTCTCCGAAATCGGATTCGGCCTCTGGACCATCGCCACGGACTGGTGGGGCAGGAAAAGCGACGACGAGGCCGTCACGCTGCTGCGCGACGCGTACGACCGCGGCATCACCTTTTTCGACGCCGCCGACACCTACGGCAACGGCCGCAGCGAGCGGCAGCTCGCGCGCGCGTTCGCCGGCATGCGCGACACGGTCGTGTACGCCACCAAGATCGGCTACGACATTTACGACAGTGCCGCCGCCACGGCCCGCCGCGGACAGGCCGAGCTGCCCCAGCGCTTCGACGACGCCTACATGCGGCTCGCCGTGGACCGCTGTCTCGAACGGCTCGGCACCGACTACATCGACGTGCTGCAGCTCCACAACGTGAAGATGGAGCACGTGCGCAATCCCGAAATCTGGGAGACCCTGCGCGCGCTCACGCGCGAAGGGAAGATTCGCGCCTGGGGGGCCGCATTCGGGCCCGCCATTGGCTGGCTCTATGAAGCGGTGGAGCTCATGGAGCGCGAGCGCGACATCAACACCATCCAGATGATCTGGAACATCCTCGAGCAGCACCCCGGTACGGCCATGCTCGAGGCGGCGCGCCGAACGGCGCCCAACTGCTGCTTCAACATTCGCGTCACCCACGCGTCGGGCATGCTCGAGGGGAAATACACGGAAGACACCGTCTTCCCGGAGAACGATCATCGCCGCCACCGTCCGCGTTCCTGGCTCACCGGCGGCGTGCGGAAAGTCCGCACACTCGACTTCCTCGCGACGCGCATGACGCTCGGCCAGGCGGCGCTCAAGTGGCTGCTCGCGGAGCCGCGCATCGTCACGACACTCCCCAACATCTACGACGCCGGGCAGCTTGCCGAGTTCGCCGCCGCGTCCGATCTGCCGGACCTCTCTCCCGAACAGATGGCGCGCATCGCGGAACTCCATGCGCGGAACTTCGGCGTGACCGAGGAGCCGATGCGCTACAAGGGCACCATGCAGCGCGAGGTCGATCACGCTGAGGCCGGCCGCGCCGCGTCGTGATCCACCCCTGGCACGACCTGCCGCCCGGCAATCATCCGCCGGACGAGGTCACGACCGTCGTCGAGATCCCGAGCGGTAGCCGCAACAAGTACGAACTGGACAAGAAATCAGGGCTCTTTCGCCTGGACCGCGTGCTGTATTCCGCCGTGCACTATCCGGGAGACTACGGCTTCATTCCCCAGACGCTGGCGGAGGACAACGATCCCTGCGACGTGCTCGTGCTGCTCAACGAGCCCACGTTTCCCGGATGCCAGATCGACGTGCGTCCCATTGGTGTGCTGCGCATGCTGGACCGCGGCGAACTGGACTACAAGATTCTCGCGGTGCCCAGCCAGGATCCCTTCTATCACGAATACTTCGACATTGCCGACATCCCGCAGCACTACCTCAAGGAGGTCGAGCACTTCTTTCACATCTACAAGGATCTCGAAGGCAAACGCGTCCAGACCGTGGGGTGGGAGAAGAGCGAGGCGGCCATGCGAGTCATCCTGGATGCCATCGCGCGATACGAGGCGAAGTATATCATCGCATCGGGTCCCTGATGCGGTGGACGTGGCGGAGGGGATGATCCATGGCCGACGTTCGTGACGGAGCCGCGCCGTCGCGCGCGCGCATCGCGGTCCTGCTCATTTCCGATCGTCCGGAGCGGCTGAAGGAGCTCAGGCGCAGCGCGCTGGCCGGCCGGCAGGTTTTTGTCTGGGAGCACACGCGCCGCCGGGTGCCCGCGTGGTCCAGCGCGCTGCGCGGCGACCCGACGCTCCCCGCGACCTTCGAATCGCTGCGCGGACGCGAAGCGATTGTCGTCATTGACTTCGCGGACGCCGCGCGCGCCCGCCGGGTCGCGCGGGCGGTGCGTGACGTCTTCTCCGTGCCGTCCGTACTGCAGATCGACCGCCACCGGCGTGAAACCCGCGCGCGCATGTCGCCCGACGTCACGCGCATTGACGAGGGCGAGCTGCTGGCCGACGCCATCGAGATCGTGCTGCGCCGGCTCTCCGACAGGCGGCGCGTCCAGGGACTGCGCAACGCGCTGAACGGATCCAGACGGTGCGCATTCCTCGTGCAGAACGATCCCGATCCGGATGCGATTGCCTCCGCGCTCGCGCTCCGCAGCGTGCTCGGCTTCAGGCCGCAGGAGTCGCCGATCATCACGCGCGGCCAGATCACGCGTCCCGAGAACCGCCGGCTCATCGAGGCGCTGCGCGTGAGCGTCCGCCACGTGTCGAAGCATGCGCTCGCTGCCATCACGCCGCTCGTGCTGGTGGACGTGCAACCGCCCTATTTCGGCGATCTGCTGCCCGACGTGGCGGCGGTGATCGACCACCATCCGGTGAGCGGCGAATTCCACGCGCGCTATCGCGATGTCCGGACGTCGTACGGCGCCAGCGCCACGATGACCGCCGAATACGTGCTCGCCGAGAACGACGCGCTGCTCACGCGCGATCTCGCGACCGCGCTGCTGTACGGTATTGTCACCGACACGCGCTCGCTCTCGCGCTCCGCCAGCGATGACGACCTGCAAATGTTCGCGACGCTCTTTCCGCGTGCCGATCACGCGGCGCTCAGCCGCATCCAGCACCCGTCCTACTCGACCGTGGCCCTCGAGCGCTTTGGCCGCGCGCTGCTCCGGGCCCGCGTCACCGACGGCCTGGCGTACGTGCACCTGGGCACGCTCCCGGAGGATGAGGAACACATCGTGGCGCAGCTCGCCGAATTCTGTCTGGGCATGGCCGGCGCCGAAGTGTCGGCCGTATCCGGAATATTCGGAAAGAACCTGGTGATGAGCACGCGCTCCCTCACACCCGATGCCCGGCTGGGTGATCATCTGCGCGAACGGTTTCTGTCATACGGCAGCGCCGGCGGCCACCCCGTCATGGCAAAGGCCGTGGTGGATCTGGCGGCGTGGCGCGCCGATCATGCCTATCACGGGCCGAACGGACTGGAACACGCCATACGACGGGAACTCCTGCGGGCGCTCAACTCGTCGCGCGTCAGCTCGCCTTCTTCAACACCAGGGCGGCGTTCACGCCGCCAAAGCCGAACGAATTCGACAGCATGAGCTGTGCGCTCCGGCAGCGGCCATCGCGCTGAATGTAGTCCAGGTCGCACGCCGCATCCGGCGTCGCGAGATTCACCGTGGCGGCAGCCAGTCGTTCTCCAGCGCCAGCGCGCAGATGGCCGCCTCGATCGCTCCGCTCGCGCCAAGCGCGTGGCCATAGTAGCCCTTGGTGCCGCTCACAGGGATGCGATACGCATGGTCCCCGAACACCTGCTTGATGGCGAGCGTTTCCGTTGAATCGTTGAGCGGCGTGGAACTCCCGTGGGCGTTCACGTAGTCGATCTCGGATGGCTTCACGTGCGCGTCCTGCAGGGCACGGTGCATCGAGCGCGCAGCCTGGGAGCCATCGGGGCGCGGTGCCGTCATGTGCCATGCGTCGTTGGACATGCCGAAGCCGAGCACCTCGCCGTAGCAGTGCGCGCCGCGCGCCACCGCTCGTGAATACTCCTCCAGGACGAGCACCGCCGCCCCCTCGCCCATCACGAAGCCATCGCGATCCCGGTCGAACGGACGTGACGCACTCAACGGATCATCGTTGCGCGTGGACATGGCGCGGATGATGGCAAACGCCCCGTAGCAGAGCGGCCAGAGCGGCGCTTCGGCGCCGCCGCAGATCATCACATCCGCGTAGCCGTCACGCACCTGCCGGAAGCCGTCGCCGATCGCGATGGTGCCCGACGCACAGCTCATGGCGTTCGTGCTGTTGGGACCCTGCACGCCGAACTCGATGGCGATGTTGCAGCTCGCGGCGCCGCCGAACACGGTGAGCGCCAGCGAGGGATCCACTTCGCGCACGCCGCCCCGAAAATAATTGCCGCACTGCTCCTCGGCGTGGCCCACGCCGCCCAGCGCGGTGCCCATCATGGAGCCAATGCGCTCGCGGTCCTCGGCCTGCAAGTCGAGCCCCGAGTCCTCGATGGCCAGTCGTGCCGCGCTCACCGAAAACTGACCGAAGCGGTCCAGGCGCCGCGCGCGACGGCGTTCCAGGAAATCGTCAGCCGAGAAGTCGTTCACCTCCGCCGCGATGTGACTGCGGAAGGGTGTCGGGTCGAAGCGTGTGAGCGTGGACACCGCCGATTGCTTGCGGCGCAGTCCGCTCCAGAGCCCGGCGCTGCAAATTCCGATCGGCGTGATGGCGCCGATCCCGGTAATCACGACCTGTCGCTGCATGAGCTCCATCGGTAAGGGCCAGACCGCGGCGGACGATGATCCTGCTTTGCATACTCTCAGCCAGCGCTTCCGCCACCCGCGCTTCCATGCTCCCGCTCCGCTACGAGCGCCAGTCCATCGAGCGTCCGGCTCGCGATACCGTGGATGAAGATGGGGCCGATCACCTCACTGGCCGCAAACATACCAATCAGCGGCCACGCCGGGCCGTTCCATGCATGCACGATTCGCACGCGGGTGAGCGCCGACTCGGCGGCGAAGGTCCATTCCACGTCCATGCCGCGCGTCACGCCACGCACGTGGCGATAGCGCACGGCGGGTGGCGCACGGTTCACCAACATCTCTGATTGCCACCACACAGGCCATGCCAGCGGTCCGAACGGGCGCGATGCCGCCATGTCGACCAGTCCGCCGCCATCGGCGGTCCGCTCACGGAATCGCACGCGACGATAGTGCGGGAGGTACCCGGGCCAGTTCTCCACGTCGCAGGCCAGGCGGAACATGAGCTCGACCGGGGCGCGCACGAGCCGCTCGTCCACGATATGCATGGGCCTGCCAAGCGGCATCTCAGGCAGCACGTACGGCGCGCGCGCCGGGACGGGGTTCGTGCTCATGCGCGGTGCGGCGGCGTCCACGAGGCCGTCATACGAAATCCGGGGCGGCGGCGCACCCGGGGCGACGCCCCCACGGCCGAATCCACGAGGTCATGCAGTTCGTCGCCCGCGAAACCGCGCAGCACGGACGTCATCCCGTCATGCCGGCTCACGGAGTGAAAGCGCAGCGGAAAGGAGACGAGCCAGATGCCGGCGGCCGCGACCCAGCTCCGCCGCAGATCGCTCACGATCACGCATCGTCGTGCCACGCGGTTCATCTCGCGGAGCACCACGCGGCTGTCGCGGGTATCGAAGTGGTGCAGCACCTGCGAACAGGTGACGATGTCCACGCTCCCGTTCCGGAAGGGGAGAGCGAGCACGCTGCCACGCACCACCGGCAGGGCGGCCGAGCGCGCGCGGCACGCGAGCGCCGGATTCAGCTCCAGTCCAATGGTGCGCACGGCGATGCCCAGGCGCAGCGCGCGGGCGCGCACGTGTGCCGGAATGTCGCCCAGGCCCGTGCCGACATCCAGCAGCGAGACCTGTTCGAGATGCTCGTCGCGCAGTGCGCGCATCACGGTC
>DATNDS010000015.1:0-2017 GCA_035553215.1 Gemmatimonadaceae bacterium | reverse complement strand
CTGGCACGCGCACGACGCGCCAGATGCTCATTGGTCCGGACGAAGGGCCGCACTTCGCCATGCGCCGCTTCATCATGCAGCCCGGTGGCGGCATGCCCCGCCACACCAACACCGTGGAGCACGAGCAGTACGTGCTGCGGGGCAGCGCGACGATCGGCATTGCGGATCGCACGGTCGAAGTGAAGCAGGGCGACGTGGTCTACATTCCCGCCGGCACGCCGCACTGGTACGAGGCGCACGATGGGGAGCCGTTCGAGTTCCTCTGCGTGGTGCCGAATGAGGAGGACAGGATGGAGGTGTTGGGAGCAGCGGACCGGGGCTAGGTGGCTAGGGGGCTGCAGACCGGAGTGAATCCCCTGGCCCCTGGCCCCCTGTCAGGTACTTGTCGAACCAGCTCAGAATGTGCTCCAGCCTCTCCACCCGGTGCATGGGTTCGCCGGAGCGCGAGAGCTCGTGCGACTCGCGCGGGAAGAGCACCATTTCCGTCGGCTTGTGCTGGGCCTTGAGGGCGCGGAACATCGCTTCCGACCCCTGACCCGTTGGTGTGCGCAGGTCGGCTTCGCCATCGACGAGCAGCAGCGGCGTGGTGATCTGACTGGCGTACGTCGTGGGTGAGCGCCGCAGGAATTCCTGCGGGTCCTGGTACGGGTTGGAGCGGAACCACGTCGGCGTGAACAGCGTGAAGTCCGCCGAGTACCAGAAGCCAAGCCAGTCCGCCACGGACCGTTGCGACACGGCGGCCGCGAAGCGATGCGTCTGCGTCACCGTCCAGTTAGTGAGCAGTCCGCCACCACTGCCGCCCGTCACGCCCAGCTTCTTCTCGTCCACGTAGCCGCGGCGCACCAGCGAGTCCACGGCCACCATCAGGTCCTTGTAGTCGTCGCCCGGATAGCGGTACTGAATGATGTTCGCGAATTCCTGGCCATACGAGGTGCTGCCGCGCGGGTTGGTGTAGAGCACGACGTACCCCTTGGCGGCCATCCACTGGAATTCGTGAAAGAAGGTGTAGCCGTAGTTCGTGTGCGGCCCGCCGTGGATTTCGAGAATCATCGGGTACTTGTGATCGGGCGAGAAACCGGGCGGCTTGAGAATCCACCCTTCGATCTTCCGCCCGTCGAAGCTGCGATACCAGAACTCTTCGGGCTGCGGGAGCGTGAGCTGCGCGAAGAGCGAGTCGTTGATGTGCGTGAGCTGCGTGAGACGCTTCGACTCAGCGGTGAAGGCGTACACGTCGCCGATGTGCGTGGGGTCGCTCACGGTGAGCGCGAACGTCGCGGCGTCGGGCGTGGCGCTGTACGACATGATGTCGTGGTTGCCCGTGGTGAGCGGCTCGGCGTGTCCCGTCGCGGCGTCGAATCGCATCAGGTTGGCGGTGCCATGCTCGCCCGTGACCGTGACGATGCTCCTGCCATCCGCGGACCAGATGATCGGCCTCTGGCCACCGCCGCGCGGCGCGGCCTGATCGCCGCCGGGTCCGTCGCCCACCGAGTAGTCGTACGCCGCCGTCAGATTCTTCGCCTGACCACTCGCGAACGCGAAGAGATCGGTCTGGTTGTCGGAGCGTGGCCTGGCCGGGTTGACGAAACCGGCGAACGCGAACGACTTGCCATCCGGTGACGGTACCGCGCCACGAATCGGACCATCAATGTCGATCACCTTCTCGATGGCGCCGCCCGTGGCCGGCACCGCGTACACGTCGCTGTTGGGCGCGTAGTAGTAGGGCTCGGCCACGCGGTCGCTGGTGAAGTAGAGGCGCGTGCCATCGGCGCTCCACACCACACCACCTTCGTCGAAGTCGCCGCTCGTCAGTTGCGTCGCCTTCGCGGGCGCGCGCGCGGTGGGATCCACCGGTACGGTGAAGATGTGCCGGTGGCGCGTGAGATCGAGATACCCGGCGCCGTTGCTCCGGAACATCGCGCTGGTCACGACCAGGACGTCGCTCGGGGGCTCGGCGTTCGCGCTGTCGGCACCGGTGTGCGCGCCGCGCGCCGCGTGCGTGGAGTCCTCGAAGTCCGAC
>DATNDS010000014.1:0-12678 GCA_035553215.1 Gemmatimonadaceae bacterium | reverse complement strand
CTAGTGCCCCGTGGCGGAGCAACGACGTATGGGTATGCATGCATTCGCCTCGGCAGCCACGCCCGTGTCGCCGGCGCGCGCGCCTTCACCGCAACACTGAGGCAGAGTTCCATGGGCACGCCACGCCGCATCACGACCCGTATCTCTGGCGCCGCACTGTGCGCCATGCTGGCGCTGGCCTGCAAGGGCCGCCAGCGCACCTCGGCGAACGGTGCCGCCGACACCGCGGGCATCAGCTCCAGAATCGCGAACGTAGCCTCGGGTACGACCGCGGCGGCACCGGTCACCATGCGCCGGTTCACGGGTGACACGGCCCAGGCGAGCGCCGGCCGGTTGCTGTTCCTGCAGGAGAACTGCTACGGATGTCATGGCGGACTTGCCGGCGGCGCCATGGGCCCCAGCTTGCGTGACACCGTATGGAAGTACGGCGGCGGCGAGGCGGAGATCTACAACTCCATTCATGATGGGCGCCCACTGGGAATGCCGGCCTGGGGGAAGATGCTTTCGCAAAAGCAGATCGATGAGCTCGTGACGTATATTCACTCCATGCGAACACCCCAGGAGCCGACGTTCTTTTTCTGGGCAACGACAGGGAAGTCCAAACCGGCAGGTACCTCATGACTGGAGCAGCATCGTGACCGCGGGAATCTCGCGCGACATACGGCCCGGATCGGAGCTGGACGCTCAGCCGGAGACCGGCTGGCTCGAGCGCTACCGCGCCGTGCGAGCCTTCACGCACGCGCTGTGCGCGCCGCTGGTCACCGAGGACTACGTCGTGCGCACGATGACGGATGTGAGCCCCACGAAATGGCACATCGCGCACACGAGCTGGTTCTTCGAGACGTTCATTCTCACGCCGTCCGTGCCCGGCTACCAGCCGCTGGATGCGCGCTACGCCTTTCTGTTCAACTCCTACTACGTGCAGGCGGGCGAGCGCCACTGCCGTGCGCAGCGCGGCTTCGTCACCCGGCCGACGGTGGCGGACATCTACGAGTACCGCGCCCACGTGGACCGCGCCATGGCGCCGCTGCTCGAGCGGCTGGATGACAGCGACGGCGATGCCGATCTGCGCGCGCTGGTGGAGCTCGGCCTCAATCACGAACAGCAGCACCAGGAGCTCATTGTCACGGACATCAAGCACGTGTTCTGGATGAATCCGCTGCGGCCCGCGTATCGGCCTGCGGCGCCGGCGCACGCGCGCACCATTACACCGGCGAATGCACCGCGCTGGCGTGAGATGCCCGGCGGCGTGTACGAGATGGGACACGCCGGCAACGGCTTCGCGTTTGACAACGAGAGTCCGCGCCACCGCGTGTTCCTCGAGCCATTCCGGCTGGCGACCGCGCTCGTCACGAATCGCGAGTACCTGGAGTTCATCAATGATGGTGGCTACCGCCGCCCCGCGCTCTGGCTCTCCGCCGGCTGGGACGCCGTGCAGAGCAACGGCTGGTCCGCCCCACTCTACTGGGAGCAGGATGGCGATGCGTGGACCGTGTTCACGCTGCATGGCATGGCGGCGCTGGATCTCGATGAGCCGGTGCGTCACGTGAGTTTTTACGAAAGTGATGCTTATGCCCGATGGGCTGGCGCCCGTCTCCCCACCGAAGCCGAGTGGGAAGTGATGGCGGCGGGTGATCCGGCGTTGAGCGATCTGTGCGGATCGGTGTGGCAGTGGACGGCGAGCCCCTACGTTGGGTATCCCGGATTCCGCGCCGCGGGCGGGGCCGTGGGCGAATACAACGGAAAGTTCATGTCCGACCAGTGGGTGCTGCGCGGCTCGTCGCTCGCCACGCCGCCAACGCACGCGCGCCTGACATATCGGAACTTTTTCCCATCGCCCACGCGTTGGCAATTCAGCGGACTGCGCCTCGCATCGGACGTGTAGTCGCCCTGACCCAGAGCCCGAGTCGCCTGTGCCCATGGAACACTCAGGCCCCGCGGCGTTGCGCGACGAGGTGCTGGCCGGCCTTCGCGCAACGCCGAAGTCGCTGCCCGCCAAGCTGCTGTACGATGCGCGCGGTGCGCAGCTCTTCGAGGAGATTACGCGCCTCGACGCCTACTACCTCACGCGGACGGAGTCGGACATCCTCGGTGCGCGCGCCGGAGAGATTGCGTCGCTCATCGGCGCTGGCCGTGTGATCCTGGAATACGGAAGTGGCGAGACTACCAAGGCACGCCGCATTCTGGAGCAATTCCCGTGCGGCGCGGGCCCGGCGGCATTCGTGCCGATCGATACATCATGCGAGCAATTGCACCGCGCCGCCACGCGGCTCGCATCCGAATTTCCCGATGTGCCGGTGATCCCCGCAGAAGCGGACTACACCGCTCCATTCGACCTTCCATCACTTCCGCTGGGTGCACCTGCTGCAGGACACGTTGCGCTCTTCCTCGGCTCGACCATCGGTAATTTTCACGAGCCGGAGGCCGTCGCGCTGCTCAGGCGCATCGCGCTCCAGTGCGGCGAGGGTGGCGCGCTCCTGCTCGGCGCGGATCTGCGCAAGGATCCCCTCGTGCTCCACGAGGCCTACAACGACTCTGCCGGTGTCACGGCGGAGTTCAACCGGAATCTGCTCGTCCGAATGAATCGCGAGTTCGATGCGATGTTCGATCCCGAGGCGTTCCGCCACTACGCGTACTACAACCCGATGGCGGGCCGCGTCGAGATGCATCTCGTGAGTCTCAGATCCCAGTGCGTACGCGTGGGCAGCGAGTGGATCTGGTTCGAGAACGGCGAGAGCATCTGGACGGAATCGTCGTACAAGTACACCTGGAGTGAGCTGCGGCGCATTACCGCGAGTGCCGGCTTCAACGTGGAGCGCCGGTGGACCGATGCCCGCTCGTGGTTTGCGCTGCTCTATCTCACGGTCCATCCGGACGCGTCCTGATCTCCCGGCTGCGTGCCGGACATGTCAGGGGGTATCGCGCACCGACGATCAGTACGTGATCTGGATTCCTGATGTGAGCAGCCGATCCGTTTTCCTGAATCCGGGCTCGGGCAGATTGTCGCAGCGAATGACGCACGACAGCTTGAGGAAAATGTGCTGCGACAGTCGCAGTCGGTGATCGCCTTGCAGAAATTTGTGTTGACTGGATGACAACCAGGCTCGACGCCTGATTGACATCGACCCGATTGCGGCGGAGTGCCGATTCGGCTCGCGCCGGGCTCTGCCGGCGGGCTCGTCGCGCCGGGCTGCGCTGCGGGTGCCGGCACCAGAAGAGACAGGATGAACAGGATTGTCGGGATTCACAGGATCGAGGGGAGCCGAGTTCCAACGTTTCAGTCCGTTTGCCGATTGACGGCAAATTTTTCTGGAACGGCTCCGTGAAAATCCCGGAAGTCCTGTAAATCCTGTCCAGCCGTCAGCGAGGTCGCAGCACGCTGCTCCCCACCGGGAACCGTCTATGTGAGCCTGGCCAGCGCGCGCCGCACGCGGGAGCCGAACACGGTCTCCGCGGCATTGCCCAGTTGCTCACGCGCACGTGCCCGCATGGCGACCACGAAGGGGAGCGGATCACTCGCGCGCAACAGCATGTAGCGGCTTGGCCCGCGCCGCTGCGACCACCAGCGCGACAGAGTCAGCCGTCCCGCGCGGCGGTAGGCGAGGGCGGCGCGCCACTCGGCGTGCCCGTCGATCAGCTTCACCGGCCGCGCACGCGGGCGCGTGGGCGGAACGGGCAGGCTGGCGAGTTCGTGATAGGCAATGAGCGGAATGTTCACGCCGTTCAACACGGCGATCTCGTTCTGATAGTTGGTGCGGCCGACTGTGGGTTCGGTGATCACGGGCTCGTCCGTGCCGGGGCGCATCTTGAACTCCACGGATCCGAGACCGCGAAAATCGACCTGCCGGAAAATGCGCCTGGTCAGGTCGGTGATCGGACCCGCCCACGTGGCGGGCGCCGGTTCAGCCAGCGCGGTATTGCCGCAGTCTATCGGCCACTGCCGCAGCTTGCGCCCCGAGAAGAGCGCGAGCGGTTGCCCCGCGCGGTCGCAATAGCTCAGACAGAAGGCGACGCGCTCGTCCTCGCCGGGAATCCACTCCTGGACGACGACCTCCGGCTCCCACTGCGCCACCAGCTCATACGCCGCGACGAGTTCGTGCTCCGACTGCGCCCGGAACGCCTTCCATGGCGCATGCGAGCGGAACGCGCTGTTCTTGATCTGCGGCTTGAGAATACACGGGTACACGAACTCGGACAGACGCGTGTGAAAGTCGGCTGATTCATCGAGAAACCACGTTCGCGGAACGGGCCAGCCCTCACGCTGGGCGCGCTCCACGAAGGCGCGTTTGCTCATCAACATCCGGATGACATCATCCGATGGCAGATTGATCTCGTAGAACTCGCTCAGCTCCTCGCGGTGTCGCGCGATCCACAGCACCGGCTCGTCCTTGGTGATGAGCAGCGGGGCCTTGTCGTCGAGCGACGTCCCGATCGCGAGCAATCCGGCAATGCAGTCGTCTTCCGTCCATGCCGCGACGTCCATCACGCGACAGGTGCGCGTGCGCCGGCAGGGGTTCCAGCCCGGCGGTGTGAGTCCAATGCACGGCACTCCGCCCGCCGCCAGCGCCCGCGTGACGCCGAGGCCGTTCGCCTCCAGCCCGACGATGACGGCCGCGGGACGATTCATTGTGGTGCGCCATCACCGGGTCGAGCGTGCGTGAGACGGCGGTACGCCGCGGCGGCCACGCGACGCGGGAGCGTGGCCAGCGATGCATCGCCCTGCCAGCGCCGCATGTCCTCGCGTTCGAGCAGCGCCATGTAGTACTCCCAGTTGTTCCAGATGAGCGTCGCGTCATGCAGATATGCATGCAACAACGGGTGCGCCGTGCTGGAATAGTCAATGCCGAGCGGTCCGTGCGTGCGCAGGACGTGATGCTGATCGAACAATGCGCGCCCCCCCTGCTCGTACGCCATGCGAAAACTCTCGGAGACGGCGTTCACGTTGTGCCACAGCACGACCGAGGAGCTGTCGAGGAATGGGAGCGCGCCCTCGAAATCGTGCAGCGCGGCGGGATTGCGGTGCAGCCCGTCAATGAAGTAGAGGGACAGCGGCTTCGCGGTTGTGGGAAAGAGCGTCAGCGCCGCCGGCGTGTCCTGCGGACTGGCACCGGTGTGCACGCGCACGTTCGCCATGTCGTGGTGCGCCATGATTCGCTCGAACAGCGGCTTGGCCATGTTGAGCGTGTCCGCATCGCCCCACGTGTCAATGGCCACCACGAACCCGGCCGGCCAGGCCAGGGCCAGGCAGAATGTGCTCAGACCAAATGAATTGCCAATGATGTAGGACCGCGCGGGCTGAATGAGCTGACAGAGATCGTAGAACAGCTTGATCTCATCCTCTCCGATGGACGCCGCGGATCGCTGCATCTCGGGGTGGCGGCCGTCCCACTCCGAGAGCCAGTACCCCCACGTCGTTCCCAGACTGCTCGGAATGTCCTTTGTCTCGAGCACGGCGCCTTCGGCTGTGAACAGATCGAACAGCTGCTGCCTGAACGCGCGGTAGCCGGTGTAGTAGGTGGTGAAGCTCGTGTCGGCCATCGGAAACTCTCTCGGTGGAAGTAGCGTGACGTCATCGGACGCATCGATCAGGCGTTCCGCGATCGCAGCGCCGTCTCGAGCAGTGCAACCGTTGCAGCGGGATCGTCAACCTGGATGACGAGACGCTTGAAGTGGTCGTGGTCGAGTTCCAGCGCGATGGTCTGCTCGGGGTCGTGCACGTCGTAGAACACGGCGCCATCGTGCTGGTAAAAGGTGCCCGCGATGATAACGCCCGGAATCTGTGTGCCGGGCATGCGGATTCCATGCCACAGTCCGCGCGCCTCTTCGGGCGCGACCCGGACCGAGAGGATATTCGCAAGCGGGATATCGAGTTGGCTCTTGAGCGCCCAGACCTTGTCCCACCCCTGAACCTCCAGCCTGACGTGGTCGCCTTCGACCGAAACGGTGACCATCTGCTCCTCCCGGTGAATGTTGGCCGACGCCGGTCAATCTGAGTCGGTTGACCGGCACGGGCCAGAGGGTCTGGCCCGGCGTGGTGCGTTCCCGTATTGATATCCCAGCCTTGGGAGAGGAGCAGGTATGGCTGGCTACTCGGGAACTCCGTTGTCGAAAAAGCTGGGCATCGGGACCGGCTGCGCAGTGTATCTCCACGGTGCACCGGCCGGGTACGCACGACTGCTGGAACCGCTGCCCGCGGATGTGCGCTTCGCATCGCGACTGACCAGGTCAGCCGACATCGTTCACGTCTTCAGCGTCCGGCGCTCCGATCTGCAGCGCTCACTCGCCCGTTTCCGGAAGACGCTCGATCCTGATGCGACGGTGTGGGTGTCCTGGCCGAAGAAGGCCTCCCGCGTGGCGACGGACATTACGGAAGACACCGTGCGCGAGCTGGCGCTTCCGCTGGGCTTCGTGGACGTGAAAGTCTGTGCGATCGACGACGTGTGGTCCGGATTGAAGCTCGTGGTGCGGAAGGAGCTGCGGCCCGCGACGCGGTGAGCCCCGGCACCCGTTCACACGCCGCCATCAGCCCACGACCGCGTCGGTCAGCGCGTCAATGCCCGCGATGTTCCCGACGAGATCCGCGGGGATCGCGAATCGCTCCGCGAGGTACGCCGGACTGTCGTAGCTCACGAACGTATGGCCGTCGTGGTCAGCCCACACGAGCACCTTGAGCGGCAGCGCGAGCGCGGCGAGCGGCACGGCCACCATGATGGGCGTGCCCGCCTTCGGGCTGCCGAAGATCAACAGATGCGCCTCCTGCATGTGGAGGCCCGCTTGCGCAGCGCCCGCAGTGTGATCGATGTTCGCGAACACCGTCAGTGACTTGGCGCGAACCGTGGACTCGAGTCGCGCGAGCGTCTCGCGCACGGAGCGCGGGCTTGGCTTGGTGGTCACCCCATGCCCTGGTTCGACGCGGTCCGGTATCATGCCACCTCCCGTGTGCGCGCGCTCGCGGCAAACGCGGGCGCGCGATTCCGCTCAGCTTTCGGCGCCTACCGTACGTGCGGCGGCCGGCACCTGCGCCTCGGCGTCCTGGCCCTGCCCGCTATGCGTCGCCGAGAGCCGCTTCATGAACGGCAGCAGTCCGATGGCGATGAGCGTGCCGCCCACGGCAACGACGCCCAGTTCCATGAACAACTTCGTGTACAGCGGCAACGACTCGGTGGCCTGCGTGACGTTCTGCGGCACGCTGGCGAAGGTGGCCACCACGCTTCCCAGATACTGGGACAGTCCCGTCGCCACGAAGTACGCGCCCATCATGAAGCCACCCATGCGCTCCGGCACGTACCGCGCGATCATCGCGAGCCCCAGTCCGCTCACCAGCAGCTCACCGAGCGAATAGAAGCCATATCCCCAGATCATGAACCAGCTCGACACCTTGCCGTCAACCGCAAACCGGCCGCTGATGCCGTAGATGAAGAACCCGATCGCGACCACGGCGAACCCGAGCGCGAACTTCCCGGCGATGGGCAGGTCACGCCCTTTCTTACCCTGACGCGTGTACACGTACGCCAGGATCGGGCTCAGCACCATGATCCAGATCGGATTGAGCGCCTGATACTGGGCCGGTTGCCACGAGAACAGATGCGTGCCGAACAGCGACTGGTTCCAGTCCACGTTGCGCAGTGCGAACAGCGTGAGCGACGTGGACATCTGCTGATAGAAAATAAAGAAGAGAATGGTCTGGAACGTGAGAATGAGCGCCGCGATCAGTCCGCTGCGCTCACTCTGCCGGGAATTCCGGATCAGGTAGACGAAGATGCCGAGGATGACCAGCGCGGCGAGATACACGAAGGCGCGCGCGATCTCCCGGTGGCGGAGCACCAACGCGACGCCGAACAGCACGAGCACTCCCACGCCGAGCACCGCGAACAGGCGGTTCCAGTGAATGGGCTCGTTGTCCGGCCGGGAGCCGATGTGCTGGAGCGTATGCCGCATGAACAGATAGTTGATGAGGCCGAGCACGAGCCCCACGGAGCACACCAGGAACGCCGCGTGCCACCCGTAGTGCTCCTTGATCCAGGGCGTGAGCAGCATCGAGATCGTGGACCCGATGTTCACGGCCATGTAGTAGATCGTGAACGCGCTGTCGATCTTGCTGTCGTCTCCCTCGTAGATGTGCCGTACGAGGTTGCCGGCGTTCGCCTTGAACATGCCGTTGCCCACGACGATCACGCCGAGGCTCGCGAACAGGAAGAACAGCCCGGTGTTGGGGACGGCGAGGAGCAGATAGCCGAGCCCGAGGATGATCGCGCCAATCGTCATGGAGCGGCGCGCGCCGAGCACCCTGTCGCCGATCCAGCCGCCAATGGACGGCGCGGCATACACCAGAGCCGCAAAGGCGCCCCACGTGAGGCTGGCTTGCGTGTCGGAGAACCCGAGCTGCTGCACCATGTACAGCACCAGCAGCGCTGCCATGCCATAGTAGCCGAACCGCTCCCACATCTCGATGAGGAACACCGTGGAGAACGATCGGGTCTGAGATACCCTGGCGTGAGTGGCCATCATGGAATCCGGTTAGGGACAGGTGACAGGGCGTGCGGTGATTCCCGCACTAGTATGGCGAGCGGGGTGCGGCGAGCGCGAGGGCAGGGTCGAGTTCACGGCTTCCCGCCCGCGAGGGCGCGCACCAGACGATACGTGTAATTCACTCCCGAATAGAACGCGGCCACACGGATCCGCTCATCGCGCCCGTGCGCGCGGACATCGTTCGCGTCAATGGCGACGCCGGACACGCCGTACACGGGCATGCCGGCGTTGCGCAGATACAGGCCGTCGGTCGCTCCGGTCTCCATGGATGGCACCACGGGGGCGCCCGGGAAGAACGTCGCGCTCACCTGTTCGATCGGTCCCATGACGTCCGGCACGAGCGGTGAGGGCGGCGATGGCTTGGCCGGGTTCACGACGCTGAGCGCGACCGCGGTATCGCTGATCGCGCGGCGCACGGCGGCCACGACGTCGTCCTGATGATCGTCGGGGAGCATGCGGCAGTTGACGATCGCGCGCGCCATCTGGGGCAGCGCGTTGTTCGCATGCCCGCCGTCCAGCCGGGTGGCCACGCACGTCGTGCGCAGTTGCGCATTGAAGAAGGCGGAGTGCGTGGCAAGACGGCGTGCGGCGTTCGTATCGGCGTGCTCGGCCACGAGTTTCATGTCGGCCCCGACATCGGGCGCCTCGGCGCCGGCGGCGCGCTCGAAATAGGCGCGCGTGATCTCGTTCAGACGCATGGGGAACTCGAGTGTCGAGATGCGGGTGAGCGCGGCGGCCAGATGATAGATGGCGTTATCCGGCACGGGTTGCGAGCTGTGGCCGCCCCGGTTGTGCACCTCGAGCTGGAGGTCCAGATATACCTTTTCGCTCGCCTGAACGTTCCGTGAGAATACCGTGCCGTTCGTGGCGAGCGGCTCGCCGCCATCGCCGTTGATGCAGTACGCCGCATCAATGAGGTCGCGATGATTGGCGAGCAGCCACTGCACGCCGTTGTACGCGTCGTCGTCTTCCTCGCCGGAGGTGAGCGCGAGGATGATGTCACGATCCGGTGTGAAGCCGTCATGTTTCATGCGGATCATCGCGGCCGTGAAGATCGCCGCCATGTCCTTGATGTCGCTGGTGCCGCGCCCGTAGAAGTAGCCGTTGCGCTCGGTGAGCGTGAACGGATCGAGCGACCAGTCCGCGCGGAGCGCCTCCACGACATCGAGATGCGCGAGCAGCAGGATGGGCCGTCGCGCGCCCGTGCCGCGCAGGCGCGCGACAATATTTTCGTTGTCGGCATTGGGGCCGATCACGTGCACGTCGGCCGCCCGATACCCCGCCGCGAGGAGACGCCGGGCAACGGCCTGCGCGGCTGGCGTGGTGTTCCCGTGGTGAAACGTCGTGTTAATTCCGACGAGTTCCGCGAAAATCTCGCGGGCCAGTGCCTGGTCGGGTGTCGGCTGCTGGGCTCGCGCCATGGGCGGACTCACGCACAACGCGCAGGCGAACGCGACTGCTGTAGAACGGACAGAAGGGCGGCTGATCATTGGATGTGGCGCGCGAATTGAACGGGGAGGGGCAGGGTGAGCAACGACGTGGACATCGAAAGTGCGGCGAACCGGCGGCCGGCGCCAGTCTCCGTCACGGAGCGGACGGAGGGCGTGCGTCGTGCGCATCACTTCGGCAGCTGCCTCGTGGGCGCGTTGGTTCTGATCGTGGGCCTGGCCCTCGCGGGCGCGGCGGGGACCGCCGCCGCGCAGCAACGCGACACCACGCATACCGACACGACGCGTACCGATACGACGCGTACCGATACCACTGGCAGGAAGACACGGCTCGCGCCGGTCGTGGTGAGCGGCAGCCGCGTCACCGGAGTGGATGAGCGCACACCGGTGCAGGTGGATGACATTGACCTGAACACGACGGCGCCGGGCCCGGCATCCGCGATTCAGGCGCTCGCGCGTCTGCCCGGCGTCAGCATGTTCGATGACCAGGGGTCACGGCTGCAGCCCGAGCTGAACATTCGCGGCTTCATCGTGTCGCCCATCGTCGGCCAGCCGCAGGGCGTGAGCGTATTTCTCGACGGTGTGCGCGTCAACGAGCCCGATGCCCAGGAGGTGAACTTCGATCTCCTTCCCATGGATGCGGTATCGCACGCCGAGCTCGTGCGCGGACCGAGCGCGATTTTCGGAAAGAACAGTCTGGCCGGCTCCCTGCTGCTCTTCACCGACCGCGGCGGGAGCACGCCGCGCGTGAGCGGGCAGTTCGATGCAGGGCCGTATGGCTATCGCGGCGGACACGTGCTGGCCGGCGGAAAGCTCGGCGAGGTGGACGGTTTGCTCATGGCGCGCGCGTCCGATGAGGACGGCTGGCGGCAGGCAACCGGGGCACGCACGCGGATGGTGTTCGCCAACCTGGGGCGCAAGCGCGATTCGAGCGACGTCGCGCTCACGGTGATGTACGCGAAAGACCGGTTGTCCGAGGCCGGCTCGCTTCCGGAGAGCTACCTCGGCGTCAATCGCAGAGTCAACTACACACCGGGCGACTTCTTCACGCCGGAGCTGTGGCATCTCGCGCTGCGTGGCGAACGGCAGTGGGGCGGCGGTCAGCTCAAGGGGAACGTCTTCTGGCGGCACAACGCGTACGAGCAGTACAACGTGAACGTTCCGCCGCCCAACTCCGACGGATTCGTCGGCAATCTCTCCACCGGAGGGCTGCTCGAGTGGACGCGGCCGCTGACGGTGGGTGGCGTGGAGACATCGCTGACGCTGGGTGCGGAGTACAGCCACGCCGATGTGAAGTATCGCTTCCTCGCCGTGGAGAGCCCGGGGGTTCCGGCCGATTCCACGGGCGACTTCGAGCTCGACTGCGCGTTCCCGTCGGGGCTCTGCACCCACGTCGAAACGAAGGAGGACAACTCGGCGCTCTATGCGCAGGCGATCTTTTCCTTCACGCCGTCGCTGTGGCTCACCGCCGCGCTGCGCGGCGACTACGTGCGCATTCCCATCACCGATCTGCGCACGCCGGAGAACAGCGGGACGAGCAGCTACTGGCGCGCCTCGCCGAAAATCGGTCTCAACTACCAGATCACCGGCACATTTCGCGGGTACGCGGCATTCAACACCGGCTTTCGTGCGCCCGCCGCGCTCGAACTCTCCTGCGCCGACGCCACCGCGCCCTGCGCGCTCCCCTTCGCACTCGGCGCCGATCCGCCCCTCAAACCGGTGAAGGTGTTCGACTACGAGACCGGCATCGACTTCGAGCCGCGCGAGCGCACCAACCTGGATGTCGTAGGATTTCTGTCCGATGTGCGCGACGACATTCTCTTCGTGCAGCCTACGGCCACCACCGGCTTCTTCCAGAACGTATCGCGCACGCGGCGGGCCGGCGTGGAAATCTCGGGCAATTTCGGATTGCCGGCCGGGTTCGGGCTATATGCGTCCTATTCGTATATGGCGGCCACCTACCAGTCGGCCGTCCACCTGGCCTCCGCGATTCCGGATGAACCGGCCGCACAGCCCGGCGATCAGTTCCCGACATCACCCGTGAGCCGTGGCACCGTGGGACTCAACCTGATCCGCGCCATTCCGCACGGCGCGCTCGAAGGGGCGCTCGAACTCTCCGCCGTGTCGGGGCAGTATCTGCGCGGCGACGAGGCCAACGTGCAGCCGCAACTGCCCGGCTACACCACGACCAACTTCCGGCTCGCCGCGCATTTCCCCCACGTCACGCTACGCGGCGACGTGAGCAATCTGTTCAATACGGAGTACGTCAACTTTGGCGTGTATGCGCAGAACGTGAAGGGCCCCATCGGCGGTCCGCCGCCGCCAAACCCGGATGACGCGCCCATCGAGCGTTTCCTGACGCCCGGTCAACCCCGGCTTTTCACCGTGTCGGTGAGTCTGGAGCGGTGACGTGCGGTCAGGAATCAACGGGGTCCGGGTCGATTGCAGTGCTGACGGGAATCGCTCCACGCCCTACCACCCTCCCCTTGCGAATCGGCAATCGGGAATGGGGAATGGGGGTGGACGGCCACCCCTGTTCCCCATTTTCGATTGCCGATTCCCGGATCAAAAGGGGCAGAGTCGATTGATTCTCATCAGCCGGCGGCGACTGGGCACCCGCGACCGTGGCTTAACCAGCTTTCAAGCGAGACAGGATTTCAGGATGGACAGGATTTACAGGATTCTCACGGTGCCGTTCCAA
>DATNDS010000013.1:0-2271 GCA_035553215.1 Gemmatimonadaceae bacterium | reverse complement strand
CATGCGACGCCAATGGACCACGGGTCCGGGTTGGGGTGGAAGGACCACTTGATGCTGCCTGGCTTCGTCAGATCGAGCGCATAGGCAATGTCGGGATAGGGCGTGACGAGATACATCACGCTGTCGATGACGAGCGGCGCTCCTTCATGGCCGTTGAGCACGCCGGTGGAGAAGGTCCACGCCTGCCTGAGCTGCGCGACGTTCGCGGTGGTGATCTGGTCCAGTGCGCTGTAGCGGGTCTGTGCGTAGTTCTTGCCCTGCATGGTCCATTCGCCCGGGCGCCCGGCCGGCATCGCGGGAGGCGGCGCCGCAAGCGATCCATTGGATCGGGACGAGACCGATGTGTCGCCCTGCGCGGCGGATTGCCGCAACTGCGCCCTGCTGCCTTCCGTCTCAGCCTGCATCCCCGTGCTGCGAGTGCCGGAGCAGCCAGCGACCAGCGCCATGGCGCCCAGGCCGAATCCAAACGCGAGTGCCGTGCCCACCTGACCACTGGTGCGTAAGGAGCCGATGAAACCCAGCGGTCCGGCCTGGAGTGTTCGCATTATACTTTCTTCCTCATCGTTCCTCATCGTTGGCCCGAGACCAGCGGCTGGTCCGGGCCGCTCCGATCGTGTGCGCGGCGACGCACCTGCTACTGCTTCGGGTTGAGCGGCGCCACGGGAAGCGAGAGGCCGAGGATCAGCTTGGCCGGTCGCGCATCGGTCAGGAAAACACGTTCGCCTTTCGGAACATCCTCACCGGCCTTGGGCAGACCGGTGGCGATGTAATCCAGCGTCACGACGGCCTGCGCATGGCGCAGCCACGTGCCGTCTGGAAGCCAGTTGAAGACGTTGACGAGAGCGCTGAGTCCCACGTCGAGCTTGTGCGTGTAGGCGTTGGCGTCCGAGGATTTCTGCGCCGGACCGAAGTTGTCCGCGACGTACCCGTTGGCACCGAACCATCCCATCGTTTCCGCGGGCTTGAGCAGCGCGATCAGTGCACCGAGCGTGATGGACGGCTCGTTGTCATGGACCGTGGTGCCGAGTTCACTGGCGGTGTACTCGGTGAAGGGATTCGACGCAGTAGCCGCGGTCGGCAGCCACTGGAAGCTGGCGAGCAGCGACGTACGCGGGATCGCCGTCGGCGCGGCCAGGACGAGCTGGATGATGAGATTCGTGGTTTTCGGCAGAAGGGTGATCTTGTTGGTGGTCAGATCCTTCACGCGGGGGCGATCGATCACGTGCGAGATGATCGCCGCCGGCTGCAGCGTCAGCGACGGTGCGCAGATGGAATGACAGGGTTTCTGCTGTTGCGCGTTGAGCGGGCCGGCGCAGAGCATTGCCGCGACGACCAGCGCCGAGACGGAACGCTGGCGGGCACGGCACCCGGTATGGCGGCGCCGAGATGTGATTCCCACTTCTTCGTCGCGCGACAGCTGATGCATTGACCCGGAGGTTCCCTGATTGCCATTCGGACGGAGGTCGACTGCATGGAGCGATCGCAGTCGACGAACACGAAGTGAATGGACGCCAATGCAATTCATATTCCATACCTCATCGCGTGCGGCGAACGGATCACGAGCTCTGGGTGGCGCATGCATCCGGGCGCGGCCGTATGTGACATCACGCGCTTGTGCGGCACGCGTCGTGCGCAATGAGCGGTGATGCACATCCTGCGGAGGACGACATGACACGAGGACACAAGAAGCGCCCGCGCCGCCGCGCGGACACGCCGCGCACACCGGCGGACTCACAGCGGGATGCGGTGCGACGTCGTGGCAAGTCGGAGCCGCCCAACCCGCCGCGTACCACGACCGGACGCTGGCTCACGACGCCGAAATTCGGATCGGCCGGAAGCGGCGGGCTGGAACTGGAACCGGGACCGGAGCGGGACTGACCGGCAGGAGCAGCACGCATGAGCGTCGCGTGCACTGCACGTGCGCGGCGCGCGCATACCGCATACGGTGAATGATGCGTCTGCCGGGGGGCCGCCAGCACGGTCCCCGGCTCGACGTGTGTGCAGCAGCGGCTGATCGGGTGCATCTCTTGCACACGAACAGTCAGCATGCCACCCATTCTCGCTTCCCGCAGCCGGCGCCTCGCCGCGTTGCATCACGACCGCGCCGCCGAGCGCGCCGGGCGCCGTGAGGACCTGTTCGGGCCCGAGCGACTCGCGACGCACGCGCGCCAGCTCGCCCGCCACCAGCTGCTTGCGGACTCCCGCGCGGATCGTCTGCCACGGCGCCGCCATCGCGGCCCGCTTCTCGCGCGGCTCCGTCGCAACGAACGC
>DATNDS010000012.1:0-33576 GCA_035553215.1 Gemmatimonadaceae bacterium | reverse complement strand
GAATCGCCATCGGGCATGAACCGTCCCTCGCGATAGCGTACGCCCGGGTGGCGCGTGGCTTCCACGAGGCGTCCCTGATCCTTGCGCACCGGCGCCACGAAGAGCTGGCCGCGCGCGGTGAGGACGATGCGGCGGCCGTGGGGTGAGAGGTGCACGGTCGTCACCCATTTCATGGACGAGTCGATCCACTTCTCGCGCGCGTGGTCGAAGTCGCTGGCGAGCTGGATCGGAATGCGCGCGTCCTGCCCCGTGCGCAGGTCCAGCATCCAGATGTCGGCGCCGAGCTGATAGACGATGCGGCCGTTGGAGAGCGACGGCGACTGGAGGTCGAAGTCCGTGTGGTGCGTGAGCTGTTTGAGATCGCGGCCGCTTTCGTCCATGGACCAGAGGTTCATGACGCCGCTGCGATCGCTGGCGAAGTACACGCGCCCGTCCCACACCATGGGCGCCTTGCTGGTGCCCGCGTAGTCCGTGGTGAGTGGCGCGGCCTCGGTCATGGACGGATTCCACTTCCAGAGCTGCTGCGCTGTACCGCCCTGGTAGCGGCGCGTATGGCTGGGCTGCGCGGCGAAGCGCGTGAAGAAGAGCGTGCCGCCGTCGTACGCGCCATCGGACGCCTGAGCGAGCGGCACGACGGTGGGCGTGTCGTGCGTGGTGTCCAGCTCCACGAGCTGGTTCACCGGCAGGGTGGAGAATCGGAGTGTGGTGTAGAGAATGTGTCCCGCCGGCGTCCACCCCACCACGACATTCGCGCCGCCATCCCAGGTGCGGCGGGCGGGAAGTCCGCCCGTGACCGGCATGGTGTACACCTCGATGGGGCCCTCGTAGTCGGCGGAGAAGGCGATGGTGTTTCCGTCGGGCGACAGCGCCGCGAAGTCCTCCTGGCCGCGCCCGGTGGTGAGGCGGCGCGCGAGGCCGCCCCCGGTTCCGACGCTCCAGAGATCGCCTTCGGCGGTGAAGACGAGTGTGGAATCATGGATGGCGGGATAGCGGTAGTAACCCGGTTCCGGCGCGGGCGAGGACGTGGCGCCGGCGCGATGCGCCCCGGTCATGGTCGGCACGACGAGGAAGAGGCCGGCGAGGCTGAATGCGAGTCTCATGGGACGTGCGGGGCGGGCGGACGGTGGGGAAGTGCAGCGGCGGGTTGTGAAACGAGATTATCCCGGGAACGGGAAAACGGCAATCTTCCACCGCCCCGCCGCCCTTCCCCATTCCCGATTGTCGATTCCCAAGGGCGGGGTGCTGGGGCGTGGATCATTCCCAGGGGCAGGGCGGGGAAGGGCGGAATTGCTTCACCCTGCGTGATTGCGATGCCTGGCGCGCGGGGACACGCTGCCATTCTCCCTGCATGCTTGCCGCCATTCGGAGCGCCGCTGTTCACGGCATTGATGCGTACGACGTCACGGTGGAGGTGGACTGCGCGCGCGGTCTCCCACAGTGGACCATTGTCGGATTGCCGGCCGGCGCGGTCAAGGAAAGCCGCGAGCGCGTGGGGTCCGCGCTCGTGAATTCCGGTTTCGAGCTGCCCGCGCGCCGCGTGACGATCAATCTCGCCCCCGCCGATGTCCGCAAGGATGGCACGGCCTTCGATCTGCCCATCGCGCTCGGCATCCTGCTGGCCACGGGACAGCTCCACGCGGGCGCGTGCACCAACGTCGTGGCGGCGGGAGAGCTCGGCCTCGACGGGGTGCTGCGCGCGATCCGCGGCGCGCTGCCCGTAGCCAGGCGCGTGGCGGCCGCGCACCGCGAGGCCACGCTGGTGCTGCCGCGGCCCAACGTGCCTGAAGCACGCCTCGTGAGTTCAGCCAGGCTGTCCGCGCCCATGACGCTGGCCGAACTGGTGGGGGCGCTGCGCCGGCGCGTGCTGCCGGAGGCGCCCGGCACCACGATGATCGCACCGGATCCTGCACACGACGCCGATTTCTCGGATGTGGTCGGACAGGCGGGGGCCAAGCGGGCACTCGAGATCGCGGCGGCCGGAGGGCACAACGTGATCATGATCGGACCGCCGGGTGCGGGAAAGACGATGCTCGCTCGTCGTCTGCCCGGCATTTTGCCCATGCTCTCGGAAGATGAAGCGCTCGAGGTCACGGCCATCCAGTCCGTTGCGGGTCTGTTGAACGCGAACGCGCCGCTCTCGCGCGCACGGCCGTTTCGCGCGCCGCACCACAGCATTTCCGATGCGGGACTGCTGGGTGGCGGCAACCCGCCGCGTCCGGGCGAGGTGAGTCTCGCGCATCACGGTGTGCTCTTTCTCGACGAGATGCTCGAGTTCCGGCGCCACGTCGTGGAGGGACTGCGGCAACCCATGGAGGAGGGATGCATCGCGATTACGCGCGCCGCCGCGGCCGTGCTCTTCCCCGCGCGCTTTACGCTGGTGGGCGCGATGAACCCATGTCCCTGCGGGCACGCTGGCGATGCGGCGCTCACCTGTCACTGCGCCGTGAGCGACATCGTGCGCTATCGGTCCCGTCTGTCCGGTCCCATGGCGGACCGCGTCGACATGCACGTGCACGTGGGTGCCGTGCCCATTCGGGATCTGCAGGGAAACGTTCGTGGCGAAGGCTCGCGGAGCGTCAGGGATCGCGTGGCACGGGCCCGGGTATTGCAAATGGAACGATTTGCAGGGATACCTTCGGTAGCATGCAACGGGCAGGCGCCGGCGCGATGGCTCGACGAGCATGGCGTCATTGCCTCCGCTGCACGCGCGCTTCTTGCCGCCGCGGCCGAGCAGCACGGCCTCACGGCACGCGCGTACCACCGGGTGCTTCGTGTGGCCCGGACGATCGCTGATCTGGATGGAGCCGCGATCGTGGCTCCAGCGCATGTCGCGGAGGCGCTCCGCTATCGTCCTGTGGTTGCGCCACCGCAATCCTGATCGTCATCTCACGAGGTTCACTCGCGTCCCGCTCCGGGAGGTTTTCATGACCACCTGGCCCTCACGTCTCGCGTTCGCGTGCGCCTGCACCGCGCTCGGACTGCCGCTCAGCGCCAATCGATCCGTGGCGCCGCCGTCCTTCGCGCGCGCGCTACGCGCCGGCTCGGCGCAGTCGGACAGCGCCACGTCGCAGATGCGCCGTGCGCTCAAGGATGCCGCCACGGCACAGGAAGAGTTCTATACCACGCACAAAACGTACGCGACGAACGCCGCGGCGCTGGCGCGCATCATCGCGCCGCCGCCCAAGGTGACGCTCGTCATCCTGCACGCGGATGCGCGCGGCTGGACGGGCGCGGCACGGCACAGTGGCCTGCCCGGGCGGAGTTGCGTCATCTTCATTGGCCAGGCGAGCACCATCCCCGAGATGCCGGCTACCGAACGCGAGCATCATAAACCCAGCGGCGAAGGCGTGGTAGCGTGCGACTCGCCGTAGCGCCGCTCTGAACGTTTCGCCGCGCGGCCGCGGTGCGAGATCGAACTCGTGAGCGTCGCACGCCACGGTCGCGGCGGCGCCGGCCCAACGGATCGTTCCTTGCACCCGAGCAGGATCAGACTTCGTCCACTCTGAATTTGGTAGTTGTCCATGCTTCCGACCAACTCCTTCCGCCGCGGCGTGCTGTTCGCGGCATTCGCGTGCGTTGCGATGGCCGCCGTTCTCGGAGCTGCTGCGCCACACCACGACATCTTCATTGAGATCGACCCCGCGGTCCGCGACTCCATGAATGCCATCTGGACGCGGTCCAACATGCACTGGAACGAACTGGCGGGAGAGAACACGTTGACGCAGATGCTCGGTGCCGGCAAACCGACGCAGCGCGAGTATCTGGGCTGCCTCCGCGGGCGGCGCTTCGGCGGAACGCTGCGCGTGTTCGCCACCGAGCCGGCGCGCGACATGAAGCAGTTGCAGTTCGCGGTTGCCGGCAACTGCAACGGGGTGCCCGACCTCGTCGGCACCTGGCATACGCATCCCTTCCGCGCCGACTCAGCCGGCCACGCGCTCAAGGAGCGCGTGCTCTCCCGTCAGGATCTCGACACGTTTCAGAGCGGTGCCGACGATGCGGTGGTCGTGGTGTGGGACGTCGACTCGCTGGATGTCGCGGTCCGCGATCTGGACGGAACGGTGATGCATCCCGTGCCCGTGCGTCACGTCATTCCCTGAGCAGCGGCACCCTTCATTCACCGGGGAACAGGAGATACGTTTCGGTCATGACCGGAACGCCTGCACTGCCCGCGCTGCTCGAGGCTCGCGCCAAGGAAGCGCGCCTCGTGACGTGGCTGAGCGCGCAGCGATCCGTGTTGCTCGGCTTCAGTGGCGGAGTGGATTCGGCGTATCTGGGCTGCGTGGCGATCGCGGCGCTGGGTCCGGAGCGTGTGCTCGCCGTCATCGGTCGCAGTCCCTCATATCCCGCGTCGCAGTGGGCGGCGGCGCGCGCGGTAGCGGATCGTTTCGGGTTGCGGGTGCTCGAAGTGGATACGCACGAGATGGACGATCCCAACTACGCAGCCAACCCGGCCAATCGCTGTTATTTCTGCAAGTCCGAGCTGTGGACGGTACTCGGTGCCATCGCGCGTGAGCGGGGCATCACGACCCTCCTCGACGGCACGAACGCCGACGATCTGGCGGACGTTCGGCCGGGACGGCGCGCGGGCACCGAGCGCGGCGTGCACTCCCCGCTCGCCAGCGTGGGCCTCACCAAGGGCGAAATTCGCATGCTGTCCGAGGAACGTGGCATTCCCACGTGGTCGCACCCCTCCTCGCCCTGCCTGTCTTCACGATTGCCCTACGGCACCGAAGTCACGATCGCGCGACTGCAGCAGGTGGAGCGCGCCGAACGCGCCCTGCGTCTGCTGGGCGTGCGCGGCGATTTGCGCGTGCGGTATCACGGCGACCTCGCTCGCGTGGAGGTGCCGGCCGCTGAGGTCAGCGCCTGGCTCACACCGGGCCGCATGAAGGCCATGCGCGTGGCGGTGAAAAGCGCCGGGTTCGCGCGCGTCGCGATCGATCTGCGCGGCTTCCGGTCCGGATCGCTCAACGTGCTGGCGGGAGTCGCGAGCGCATGAACGGTGCGCTGCTGGAGCAGCGGTTGGAGGCCATGGGCATCCAGGCGCGCGTGGAGTCGCTGGGACGCATGGCGGTGGCGCGGGTGTCCGATAGCGCAGCGCTCGCGGACGTTACCGTGCGCGGCGCCGCGGTGGCCGCGGCCGCGGAACTCGGTTTCCTCTCGCTGGCCCTCGAACTCGAGGACGACGACGCGGACCGTGCGCCTCTTCCTGGCCGTTAACCTGCCACCGGCGACTCGACGGGCCATCCACTCCGCTACCGCGCCCATGCGCGAGGCCGCCGTCCTCGTGTCCTGGGTCGCCGAACCGCGCCTGCATCTCACGGTGAAATTTCTGGGCGAGCAGCCGCAGCACGAGGCGGAGCGACTGCGGGAGACGTTGCGTCCGGCGGTCGCGACGCATCCAGCGCTCTCCCTCGCGATTGGCGGCCTGGGCGCGTTCCCGAATCTCCGGTCGCCGCGCGTCGTATGGATGGGAGTCGAACACGATCCGCGGCTGGAGCTGCTGCATCATGCCGTGGAATCGATCTGCGGCACGCTGGGTCACGAGGTGGATGGACGCGCGTTTCGCCCGCACATCACACTGGGCCGCGTGCGCGACCGGCTCGCGGCGCCCGTAGCGCGTGCCCTGTCCGGGGCCGCGCGCGGCGTGGAGTTCGCCGGACGGATGGACATGACGACCCTGGATCTCATGGAGAGTGAACTGATGCCAACCGGTCCGCGCTATCGCGTCGTGGCCGCGCTCCCCCTCGGAGCGTAGCGGCATGGGATGTCTTCGACGAGTCGGCTGTCTGGTCCTGCTGATCGTGCTCGCGGTGATCGGCTGGGCCACGCGTCGCCAGTGGCTGCCGTTACTGGAGCACAAGGTGGCCGCGGTGCGTGCGCCGGCAACACCCGCCGGCGTGGTGTGGGAGCCCATGACCGACAGCGCGGCGGCGCGCGCCAGGACGGCGATCGAGAAGCTGGGCACGCGCGCCGGACCGGTGTTCGCCAATCTCAGCGGGGGCGAGCTGGCGAGCTATCTCTACCTGCAGCTCGCCCGCCAGCTTCCGCCTTCCGCGCAGAACGTGGAAGCGGCCGTGATCGGCGACCAGCTCGTCATGCGGGCCAGTGTACAGCTCACGGACTTCGGTGGTCGGAACGCGCTCGGTCCGCTGGCCAGCGTGATGGGTGCGCGTGAGACGGTGCAGTTCGGCGGTACGCTGGACGTGGTGCGCTCGGGCCTGGGCGAATTCCGCGTGCGCTCGATCAGGGTGCGTGATCTCTCGCTGCCGTCGGCCATGATCCCCAAGCTCCTCCGACAGGCGGAACACGGCGCGCGGCCCGCCGGCGTGGCCGATGATGCGCTGCCGCTCGTGATCCCCTCGTATCTGGCCGACGCGCGTATCAGCAACGGCAAGATCACGCTCTACAAGGCGGTCTCGTGAGCATCCGCATCCTCGTCGCCGACGATGAGAAGGGCATTCGCGCCGCGCTGGGCCAGCTCCTGGAGTACGAAGGCTATGACGTGCGCACCGTGGGCACGGCCCTGGACGCGATCAACGAGTACGCGGCGTGGCACCCGCATCTCGCCTTTCTCGATGTGAAGATGGGCGGCATAGATGGACTCGAAGCGCTGCGACGCATCCGCGAGAGTGATCCCGCAGCGCTTGTCGTCATGATCAGCGGGCACGGCACGATTCAGACGGCGGTGGAGGCGACGCAGGGCGGCGCGTACGATTTTCTCGAGAAGCCGCTCGACACGGATCGCATTCTCGTCACGCTGCGCAACGCGCTGCGGCACGTGCGCCTGCAGGAGGAGAACAGCCGCCTGCGCGAGACGCTCGACTCGCGCTACGAGATCGTCGGGCGCTCATTCGCCATTCGGGCGCTCATCGAAAAGATCGAGAAAGTGGCGCCGACACCGGCGCGTGTCCTGATCACGGGCGAGAACGGCACGGGCAAGGAGCTGGTCGCGCGCGCGCTGCACCGCCTGTCCGCCCGCGCGAACAATCCGTTCGTCGAAGTGAACTGCGCGGCCATTCCCACGGAGCTCATCGAGAGCGAGCTCTTCGGACACATGAAGGGCTCCTTCACCGGCGCGATCGCGGACCGCGCGGGAAAGTTCGAGCAGGCCAGCGGCGGCACGCTCTTCCTGGATGAGGTGGGCGACATGAGCCTCTCGGCGCAGGCCAAGGTGCTGCGCGTACTGGAGGACGGCGTGGTCACGCGAATTGGCGGCGCGAAGCCGGTCTCGGTGGATGTGCGGGGTATCGCGGCCACAAACAAGAACCTCGAGCAGGAGATCAGCGAAGGGCGCTTCCGTGAAGACCTGTACTATCGGCTGAATGTCGTCCCCCTGTCGGTGCCGCCGTTGCGCGACCGCCGCGAGGACATTCCGCTGCTCGCGGCGCATTTTGCGGCGCTGCTCTCACGACATGAGGGCATGGCCCCGCGCGTATTCACGCCGGACGCGCTGGAGCGGCTGGCCGCGTTCGACTGGCCGGGCAACGTCCGGGAACTGCGCAACACCGTGGAGCGCATCCTGATCCTGGCGGGGGGCGCCAGGGTGGCCGCGGCGGACGTGGACCGGCTCGTGGGACAGCGCGCCGTGGAGCAGTCGAGCATGGGCGCGCTCATGGAATCACGCACCTTCGAGGAGTTCCGCGAGGCGGCCGAGCGCGCGTTCCTGCTGGCCAAACTGCGCGAGCACGACTGGAATGTGTCCGAGACCGCGCGATTGCTCGACATGCCGCGCTCCAATCTGTACAAGAAGATCGAGCGCTACGGCCTCACCCGTGAGCACGTCTAGCCTGCCAGGAGAATGGTCATGAGCCCGCGCGACTGGGACAAGGAGATGGCGAAGATCGACAAGCAGCTCGAGTCCGTGTCCGACAAGGCACTCACGGGAAAGGGCGATACAGCCGGGACGCGTGCGCAGCTGCCGGCCGGTCCGCTCCCGAAGGAGCCGAAGAAGACCTCCACGCTCGGCGTCTTCACACGGCTCGTGCTGGCCGTCGCGCTCGGCATCGCGATGGTATTCTGGCCCTACTCCATACGCTGTGGGGTGGGGCTCTTCGGCTACCTGTTCGCATCGGCAGTCGTCGTGGTGGCCGGCGTGTGGACCTCCGTCTGGACCTGGCGGCACCGCGCGGCGCAGGGCCACATCCTGTCGCTGCTGCTGGTCGCGTGGGGACTCATCCTCGCGGCCGAGGCCATTCTCCCACGCACCGGATACGCGAGAACAGACAGCGCGCATCCTGCCGTCTGGATGTGTCAGTAGATTCATCAGTAACGACCAACGAGCGACCAGAGATACACCATGCCCAGGACTTTCAGGAACTTCATTGCAGGCAAGTGGCGCGCGCCATCCACCGGTGCGTACTTCGACAATATCAATCCGGCGAACACGCGTGATGTGATCGGGAAATTTCCGCGGTCAGGCAAGGCGGATGTGGATCAGGCCGTGGCCGCGGCCGCACGCGGCTTCGCGTTGTGGAAGAACACGCCGGCGCCGCTGCGGGGTGACGTGCTGCGCCGGGTGGGCGATCTGCTCGTTCAGCGGAAGGACGACATCGCCGATCTCATGACGCGCGAGATGGGCAAGCCGCTGGCGGAGACGGCGGGTGACGTGCAGGAAGGCATCGATACCGCGTACTACGCCGCCACCGAGGGGCGGCGTCTGTTTGGCCATACCGTGCCCAGCGAGCTGCGGCACAAGTGGGCCATGAGCTTCCGCCGGCCGATTGGCGTCGCGGGTCTCATTACGCCCTTCAACTTCCCCATGGCGATTCCGACGTGGAAGATGTTTCCCGCGTTGCTGTGCGGGAACGCCGTCGTCTTCAAGCCAGCGGAGGATGTGCCGCATACGGGGCACGTGCTGGTGGAGATTCTGCTCGAGGCGGGACTGCCGCCCGAGGTGATTCAGCTCGTGCACGGCGCCGGCGAGGAGGCCGGAGCCGCGATCGTGGAGCATCCGGAGGTGCCGCTCATCTCGTTCACCGGGTCCACGGAGACGGGACGTATCGTTGGTGAAGTCTGTGGCCGGATGCACAAGCGGCTGTCGCTTGAAATGGGTGGGAAGAACGCGCAGATCGTCCTGGATGATGCCGATCTCGATCTCGCGCTGGAGGGCGTGCTCTGGGGCGCATTCGGCACGACGGGGCAGCGCTGCACCGCCACCAGCCGGCTCATTCTGCAGGACGGCATTCATGATGAATTTCTCGAGCGGCTCAGGCAGCGCGTGGCGGCGCTCACGCTGGGCGATGGTCGCCGGAAGGGCACCGAGGTGGGGCCCATGATCAATGCGGCGGCGGTCCGGAAGGCGGAGAAGTACATCAAGGTGGGAAAGTCGGAGGGCGCCCGACTGGTGTGCGGCGGCCGCCGGGCCACCGGCAAGGGGCTGGACCACGGCTTCTTCTTCGAGCCAACGATCTTCTCCGGCGTCGCGGCCGGATCGCGCCTGGAGCAGGAGGAGATCTTCGGACCGGTGCTCTCGGTCATCCGCGTGCACACGGCCGGCGAAGCGTTCGCCGTGAACAACGACGTGCGCTACGGGCTGTCCTCGTCGCTCTACACGCGCAACGTCAACGTCGCGTTTCAGGCGTTGCACGAACTGGACAACGGAATTACGTACGTGAACGCGCCCACGATCGGTGCCGAGGCGCACCTCCCCTTCGGTGGTGTGAAGCAGACGGGGAACGGGCACCGGGAAGGGGGTTGGGAGGTTTACGAGTTCTACTCCGAGACGAAAGTCGGGTACGTGGACTTTTCCGGCACGCTCCAGCGTGCGCAACTCGATACCTATCAGGAGGCGGCGGACTGATCGCCGGGCGGTGCCACGCCTTGCCTCGTGGCGCCGCCTGCCTCTATCATTTCAACATCTTGCGAAGGTCATCCTGAGCAGTACGCAATGAGCAGCCGTCCGCACCCCCAGGGCTCCGTCCCGCGCAGTGTCACGGATGAACACCGTGCGGCCGTGCTGCGCGCCATGAATCGGCCCCGATTTCGCTGGTGGATGGCCGGCGAGTATGCCAAGCACATCCTCATTGCCATTCCGCTGTTCCTGCTGCTGCGCACCTTCATCGTCGAAGCCTTCAAGATTCCCACCGGGAGCATGAAGAACACGCTGATGGTGGGCGACTTCCTGCTCGTCAACAAGTTCGTGTACGGCGCCGAGATTCCTTACACGGACCGGCACCTCCCGGCCTTCCGCAAGCCGGAGCGCTTCGACATCATCGTGTTCAAGTATCCGCGCGACCAGACCAAGAACTACGTGAAGCGGCTCATCGGCCTGCCCGGTGATACGCTGCAGATGCGCGATGGCCGGATGATCGTGAATGGAGTTGTCCTGAACGAGCCCTATGTCGTCCATACGGATCCCTTTGCGGATCCGTCGCCCGAGGAATTTTCCTGGCAGCGCAGCTTTCTCGTTCGCAGCGCGGAAGCCAGCGATGCCTATCATCCCTCTCGTAACAACTGGGGACCGTTGGTCGTCCCGGAGAAGAATTATTTCATGCTCGGTGACAACCGGGACGACTCATCGGACAGCCGGTACTGGGGGTTCGTGCCGGAGTCGCTGGTGATGGGCGAGCCCATGATGGTCTATTACAGTTACAAGATGGATGCGCCGGACCAGCACCCCTGGATCTCCGACGTTCGCTGGGGCCGTATCGGCACGCGCGTGCACTGAGCGCGTGTCGCCATTCAGATCCTGAAGTACCCGCGCCGTCGCGCACGGGCCCGTTCGCACGCAGGAGCTGCCGCACGTATGGGAGTGCCGACCCACAAGAAGTCACCGTACGACGAGGGATCGCTCGACCAGTATCTTCGCGATATCAGCGCATATCCCCTGATCAATCGTGAAGAGGAAGTCCGTCTGGCCCAGTGCATTCACGCGGGCGATGCGGACGCGCTGGACAAGCTGGTTCGCTCGAATCTTCGCTTCGTGGTCTCCGTCGCCAAGAAGTATCAGAATCAGGGCGTGGCCCTCGCGGATCTCATCAACGAGGGCAACCTGGGCCTCATCCGCGCCGCGCACAAGTTCGATGAGACGAAGGGCATCAAGTTCATCTCGTACGCCGTGTGGTGGATCCGCCAGGCGATCCTGCAGGCCCTCGCCGAACAGTCGCGCATCGTACGCGTGCCGCTCAACCGCGCCGGCACGCTGCACCGCATTGGCAAGCGCGCCAACGCACTCCTGCAGGAACTCGGTCGCGAGCCCACGCACGAAGAGATCGCCCAGGAGATGGACATCACGGAGGACGAGGTGGCGAAGACTATCTCCATCTCGCAGACGCACCTCTCCCTCGATGCACCGCTCGCTCCCGGCGAAGACAACAAGCTGCTGGACTACCTGCCCGACAATCTCAATCCCACACCGGACGAGCAGACGTTCGAGAAGGCGCTCACCGAGGCCATCGAGGATTCGCTCTCATCGCTCAAGGAGCGCGAGGCCCGCATTCTGCGGCTGTACTTCGGATTGGACGAGCAGGAACCCATGACGCTCGAGGAGATTGGCTCGTTGCTCGGCATCACCCGCGAGCGCGTGCGGCAGATCAAGGAAAAGGCGCTCTCGCGCCTGCGCCACGTGTCGCGCGCGCGCGCCCTGGAGTCATTCCTCGGCTGAGTCGCGGCCGCCGGCGCGCCACGCGGCGCGCGCCCCTGCACCCAACCGCTCACCGACCCCGTTTCCGGCGTCCCCATGGCTCAAACCAGTTCGTTCGACGTCACCACCGGCGTGGACCTGCAGGAAGTGGACAACGCCGTCAATCAGGCGCAGAAGGAGATCGCGCAGCGCTACGACTTCAAGGGGTCGAAGTCGGGCATCGAATTTCAGCGCGCCACGGGAGTGCTCGTGCTCGTGGCGGACGACGACTACAAGATGCGCGCGCTGTTCGACGTGCTGCAGGGCAAGTTGATCAAACGCGGCGTACCCGTGAAGAATCTGGACCTGGGCGAGGTCCGGCCCGCGGGCGGCGACACGGTGCGCCGTGAGGTGAAGCTCAAGATGTCGCTCGACGGCGAGACGGCCAGGCAGGTGGCGGCGGCCATCAAGGATGCGAAGCTCAAGAAGGTGCAGGCCGCCATCCAGGGAGATCAGGTGCGCGTCTCCTCGCCATCGCGCGATGACCTGCAGGAGGCGATCACGCTGCTCAAGGCGAAGGACTTCGGAGTGGAGCTGAAGTTCGGCAACTATCGTTGAGCATCCGGCGCGCGCCGGGCGTCAGGCGCTGGATGCTGGAGCCCGGACTGGCGGTGCCAACCGCGCACCGTTGCTCCGGTCACCCGACATCCATCACCCAGCGCCCGGCCTGCGGCCTCAGTTGCTGCTCCTGCGGCTTTCCACGATGGTGATCGTGGCCTGGTGACTCAGTCCGAGCGGGGCGTCCACGTGCACCTCCGCGCCCTTCCGGTAGCCTGCCGTGATGATGCCGGTGAGGTGCGATTCGGCGTTTTCGCTGGCCGTGCCGTAGAGTTCCGCGACGAACGAGCGATCCTTGTCGGACGCGTTCACGGCCCAGCGCGTCTGCACCGGCCACACCGGCTGGCCCGCATGCTCCGGCGTACCGGTCCCCTCCAGAATGATCGTGGCGTCCTTCATGCCCAGACCGCGCATCTGTCCCTTCGCCAGCACGCGTTCCGAGCCCTTGGGCAGCGCGGCATCGGCCACCGGATCCGGCGCGGCGGTGACGACAACGGGTGCCATGATGCGCATCGTGTCCTGCGTGGCCTCCTGGGCCGAGGCCGTGCCTGGCGCGAGAGCCAGTGCTCCGGCCATGCACGCAGCCGCGAGGCCGGTGCGGTGCAACAGCAGGTAGGTATGCATTGCGAAATCCTCCTGATGGTTCGTCCTGCGGCGCAGATCGCGCCCGGCGGGCGCGGGCCGGGTTACCCGCGCCGATCGCCGCCGCCACAGTACGCGGGCGGGATCACGCGCGCGTCACGCGCGGATCACCACGGCCCGGCCTTTGGCACCCGCGCCCGGAACGCGGGCTGCTTCTCGTCCTGCGGAGTTCGGGCGACGCCGGCATCTGGAGGAGGACAGGACTTACCGGATGGAGACAAATGACAGGATGAAGAGAATGGACAGGATTGACAGGATTGACAGGATTGACAGGATTGTTGGGAGCCGAGACCAAAAGTTTCAGTTCGTTTGCCGAATCATGGCAAGCGCTTTGGGAACGGCTCCGTGTAAATCCTGTGAATCCGGTCAATCCTGAAATCCTGTCCCGCCGTTCGCGGGGGCACGGTACGCTGCTCGCATCCGCGGGTGAATCGTCTGCAAGGCCGATCCAGCCGTCGCCACGGTCAGCGCATTCCGTGCAGATCGCTATTTGCGTTTCATGGGCGTGATCGTGATCGATGCCCCGCGACCGAGATCGCCGTCTGTCTCGATGTGGACCGCCGAGCCGGTGCGAGGCCCCTCGGTGACGACGCCGTCCAGGTAGAGCCGCCCCCGATCGCTCGCGCGCCCATACAGATCTGCCACAAAGGATTGGCTCGCGTCGTGCGCAGCCACGACCCAGCGCAGCTGCACGGGCCACACGGCTTCGTCCATGCCCGCCGGCGATCCCTCGCGAACGAGAATGACCGTCACCGTGCGCTCGCCAAGGACGTCAGCCCTGCCGTAGATCCGCTCGCCTGGGCGAGGCACCGCGGCAGCGGCGATCCGCTCCGCGACCGAAGCGGCTGGCGACGCCGGAGTCGTACGAAGCAGGCTGTCGGAAGACGCGGTGGCCAGCTGCTGTGCCGGCAGCGTGCTCGCGGCGGCGAGGAGACCGGCGGCAAACAGCGCAAACAGTTCGTGGCCGGCTGCACATCGATGCATCTGGCGCATGACAACCTCCGGGTGAGGATCACAAGGGCCGCTGGGTGTGTCGACACCCCGGCGGTGTTGCAGGTGCCTGCCATCGTGCCTAGAATGGCGACAAGGCATCACCCGCGAGTCACCCCGCCATCACTACCTCGACATGCTGAAGCTCCGGACGTTTGGTGGTCTCTGGGTCGAACAGGACAACCGTCCGGCCGGGGCGGGGATCGGCGCCATGCGGCGGCGGGCGCTGGCGCTGCTGGCACTGCTCGCGACGGCGCCGGAACAGGGACTCTCGCGCGACAAGCTGCTCCCGGTGTTGTGGCCGGAAAGCGACGAGGGAAAGGCGCGGCACGTCCTGGCGCAACTGCTGTATCTGGTACGTCGCTCGCTGCATTCGGATGAGGTGATTCTGGACACGGGCACGCTGCGCCTGAATCCCGATGCCATGTGCACTGACGTCGCGGAGTTCCATGCCGCGCTGGCGGGCGGCGACGCCGAGCGTGCGGCGGCAATCCACGCTGCTCCTTTCCTGGACGGTTTCTACCTGGCTGGCGCGGCGGAATTCGAGCGCTGGGCGGAGGCCGAGCGGAGCCGCTACGCCGCGCTGGCGCGCACCGCGCTCGAAACGCTGGCGACGGCCGCTGCGGCGGCGGGCGATCATCGGGCGGCTGCAACCTGGTGGCGCCGCGTGGTGGAACTGGACCCGCTGAGCAGCAGGACGACCGTTGCGCTCATGCGGGCGCTGGCGGCGTCGGGCGACCGCGCCGCGGCGCTGCAACAGGGGCGGGTGTACGAAGCGCTCGTGCGCGAGGAGCTGGGTGACGTCGTGGATCCGGAGGTCCAGGCCGTCACTACCTGGATTCGTGCGACTGCCTCCACCGCGGGCGCGACCGCCGCGGCGCCGGAACCGCCGGCCACACTGCCTCTGCGCGAACAGCGCTATGAGGAGTACGTCGGTCGCCTGCTTGCATCGCGCTATCGCGTTGAGCGCACGATCGGCCGGCGCTCGCTCGGTACCACCTTTGAAGCGACCGCCATCGGCAGCGGCGACACCGTGCACGTACGCGTGCTGCTTCCGTCGCTGGCGGCGATAGCGGACGCGGCGTCGTTGATGGACGGCCTGCACGCGATGGCGCGCCTCCGGCATGTCGGCATTCTTCCGGTGATCGATGTCGGCCAGGTCGACGACGTCACCTTCGTCGTGACGCCGCCGCCCGCGGGCGAATCCCTGGCCGCACGGCTGGCGCGGCACCGGCACCTCGCGATTCACGAAACGCTCCGCATTGGCGCGCATGTGACGGATGCACTCGGATACGCGCACGAGGCGGGCGTGCTGCACCTCGATCTCACGCCGCGGCGCATCATGCTGGACGGAGATCGCGTCACGGTCAGCGACGTCGGTGTAATCGACGCGGTGCTGGGCGCCGTGCCGGGCGGTGGCTCACAGACCGGCGTGACGGTGGGAGCGCCGGCCTTCATGAGTCCCGAGCAACTCGAAGGCGGTACGCTCGATGGCCGCGCGGATGTGTACAGCCTGGGGTGCATTCTCTACCAGGCGCTCGCGGGCGAGTCGCCGCACACCGGCGCCAGCGCGCAGGCCATCCTGGCGCGTCGCCTGACCGAATCGCCACGCCCGCTGCGGACGCTGCGGGAGACGATCCCGGACGCGGTCGAGCGCGTCGTGATGACTGCACTCGCGCGCGTTCCGGCGGACCGGTTTGATTCGATGACGACCATGGGACTGGCGCTGCGGCGCGCAATGGCATAGCCCGCGTCGCGTCGAGGACGCCCGGCTGCCGCGCGCCGTGCGTCGTTGAGCGAACTCCACGCCGCGACTAGCTTTGATCCATGGCATTCCCCTCCCGCGGTCCCTCCTGGTGAACGTCGGATTCATCACCCTCGGCTGTGACAAGAACACGGTGGACAGCGAGCGTTATCTCGCGCTGCTCACGGACCGTGGTGCCACGCACACGCCGGATCTGGAAGAGGCCGACGTCATCATCATCAACACCTGCGGTTTCATTGATGCGGCCAAGCAGGAGTCCATTGACGCCATTCTCGAGGCCGCCCGTCTGAAGTCGGGAGGCGCGTGCCGGACGGTTGTCGCGGTGGGATGCATGGTGGAGCGGCACAAGCACGAACTGCAGGCCGAGCTGCCCGAGGTGGATGTGTTCCTTGGCGCATCCGAGATGGACCAGCTCGTGCCGGCACTGGAAGCGCGCGGCCTGCCGGGCCTCAGGGATCCGCTGGCGGGGCATCCGGGCGTGCGCCTCTACACGGGCGATCTGCCGCACGTGCGCTACCTCAAGGTGAGCGAAGGGTGTGATCACGGCTGCGCCTTCTGTGCCATTCCGCTCATGCGCGGCAGGCACCGCTCGTTCGCGCTCGATGAGATCGTGCGCGAGGCCCAACTGCTCGAGCTGCAGGGTGCGCGCGAAATCAATCTCGTGGCGCAGGACCTGGCGCATTTCGGACGCGACCGTCGCGATGGTGTCGCGCTGCCCGAGCTGCTCGAGGCGCTGCTGGCCGGAACGACGGTGCCGTGGATTCGCCTGCTCTACCTGTATTCGGCGGGCATCACCCCGCGGCTGCTGGACCTCATGGCGCGCGAATCGCGCATCGTGCCGTATCTCGACATGCCCATGCAGCACGGGTCGGATGCGGTGCTGCAGCGTATGCGGCGCCCCGAGCGCTCGCGCACGATCCGCGAACGCGTGGCGCGGGTGCGCGAGGCCGTGCCGGAGATGGCCATCCGTACCACGTGCATCGTGGGCTTCCCCGGAGAGACAGCCGACGATTTCGCGCAGTTGTGCGATCTCCTCGAGGACGTACGGTTCGAGCGCGTCGGCGCATTCACGTATTCGCCGCAGGAGGGAACGCGCGCGGCCGAGCTGGCGGATGACGTGCCGATGGCGGTGAAGCTCGAGCGGCTGGAACGGCTCACCGAGCTGCAGCGGGCGATCACGGAGGAGCGCTATGAGCGCTACGTGGGGCGCACGGTGCGCGCCATCGTGGACCGCGCGCACGCGGATGCCGCGACGTGGCAGGCCCGCCTCATCTGCCAGGCGGATGACATTGACGGCATTACCTACCTGTCGGGTAGCACGGCCCCGGGCGCAATCGTGGAATGTCGCGTGGACGGCGTCGTGGACGACTACGATTTTCGCGCCCACGTGACGCGCGTCGTGCTGCCTCCGGGTCCGACAGGCTCCGCGTCGCGATCGCGCGCGCTGCCGGTGCTCGCCGGCATCACGAGTGGAAGCTTTGGCCGGTGAGCGCATCCCGCTCCGCTGAGATCATGGCGCGTGCCGCGCAGCGCATGCCCGGAGGCGTCAGCTCGCCGGTGCGTGCATTCGGCGGCGTGGGCGGCGAGCCATTCGTCGTGTCGAGCGGCGCGGGGGCGCGGATCCGCGATGTGGATGGCCACGAATACATCGACTACGTAATGTCGTGGGGCGCACTCGCGCTCGGGCACGCGGCACCCGTGGTGCTGGACGCCGTGGAGTGCGCGATGCGGCGCGGCACCTCGTTCGGCATCCCCACCGAGCTCGAAGTGGATCTCGCGGAGGCCATCACGGAGCGCATGCCCCATGTGGAGATGCTGCGCTTCGTGTCGAGCGGGTCCGAGGCAACCATGAGCGCGGTGCGCCTGGCGCGGGCGGTCACCGGGCGCAACGCGATTCTCAAGTTCGACGGCTGCTATCACGGGCACGCGGATGGTTTCCTGGTGCGCGCTGGCTCCGGCGTGGCGACACTCGCGCTGGCCGATTCACCGGGCGTGCCACAGGCGCTGGCGTCACTTACCCTGGTCTCGCCGTTCAACGACGCGGCACGTGCCGGCGACATCGCGCGCGCCCATGCCGGGTCGCTCGCCGCGATCATTGTGGAACCGGTGGTCGGCAACGCGGGCTTCATCGCGCCCGATCCCGCCTTTCTCCCCGAGCTGCGCGCGATCGCCGACGAGAGCGGTGCGCTCCTCATCTTCGATGAGGTCATGACCGGCTTCCGCATCGCGCCCGGGGGCGCGCGGGAACGCTTCGGCGTGACGCCCGATCTCACGACGCTGGGGAAGGTGATGGGGGGTGGACTGCCGGCCGCGGCATACGGTGGGCGGCGCGAGATCATGGAGATGATCGCTCCGGCCGGCCCCGTCTATCAGGCGGGTACGCTGTCGGGCAATCCGCTCGCGATGGCCGCGGGCCTCGCGACGCTGCGCGCACTGACGCCCGCGCTGCACGAGCGCATCGCGGCACGGACGGCCCGGCTCGTGTCGGGTTTCGCCGCGTGTGCCGCGCGGCGGGGTGTCCCGTTCACGGCGGACCACGCCGGATCCATGTGGGGATATTTCTTTCGCCCGGAGCCGGTGCGCGACTTCACCCAGGCAAAGGCGACCGACACGGCGTTCTTCCGCCGCTTCTATCACGCGGCGCTCGCGCGCGGCATCTTCATGGCCCCGTCTCCCTTCGAAGCGGCATTCGTCTCCGCGGCGCACGGCGACGCGGAGATCGATGACACCATCGATCGACTGGACGGCGCGCTGCGTGCGGCTGTCGCGTCGTAACGCCGCCGCCGCCGGGGCGCTGCTGCTCGTCGTGGCGTGCGTGACGCATCCACCGCGCCCCGCGCCGCCACCGGCGCCCGTGGACACGACGCATGCGCCGGTGCGCGCGGACACGATGCGGCCCGAGCCGATGGAGCAGGTGCCGCCACCCAGCGACAACGCGCTGCAGGGCGGGACAGTCGTGCGCATCGCGCTCGTGGCGGGCGCGCCGCATGTGACGGTCTCGGCCACGGGTGAGTGGCGGCTCTACGACTCGGGTGGGGAAAGCACGCTGCTCCGTGCGGATGAGGGTGATCTCTGGACCATCGAGTCGCGTGACGGGCAGCTGCGTGCCGTGCACGATGACGGGTCCGCGTCACCTTGGCGGCCGGCTCCCTTCGTGGCGCGCCCGGTGGCGCGCGGTGCGCTGCTCAGCGTGAACGGCAGGCACTATCGCGGCGAGGTCTGGGTGCGTCCGGTGACGGGCGGCGTGATGGTGATCAACCGGCTGTATCTCGAGGACTACCTGCGCGGCGTCGTGCCGCTCGAGATCGGCCGGCGTGCGCCCGGCGAGGAAGCGGCGGTGGCGGCGCAGGCCGTGGCCGCGCGCAGCTATGCCTACACGCATCTGCTGAACAGCCCCACGCGGCCGTATGACATGCTGGCCACGGTGATGGACCAGGTCTATGGCGGCGCGGACGCGGAGACGCCGATCAGTGACGCGGCCGTGATGGCGACGTCGGGGCTCGTGCTCCGCTATGGCGGGCGCATCGTGAACGCGCCCTACCATTCCACGTGCGGGGGACAGACCGCGGCGGCCAGCGAGATCTGGCGAACTGACGACGAACCCTATCTCGTGTCGGTGAGCGATCGCATTCCCGGTACCGACCGGTACTACTGCGACATCGCGCCGAGGTTCGAGTGGGATCGCACGTTCTCGCGCGATGTGCTGCGCGACGATCTCGACAAGTACCTGGCGACCTACGCGACGGTGCCGCGTGGCGGACCCGGCGTGCCCCGCCAGATCGAGGTGGAGCATCTCACGCCGTCCGGACGTGTGCAGTCGCTGGTGATCACGACGGATCGGGGGCGGTACGCGCTGCGGGAGAACGACATCCGCTTCGTGCTTCGCACGGCAGGTGGCGAGATTCTCAACAGCACGTATTTTTCCGTCCGCACCGAACGGGATGGCGATGGACGGGTGTCGCGCCTCGTGGTCCGGGGGCACGGATACGGGCATGGCGTGGGCATGTGCCAGTGGGGCGCGATCGGGCGTGCACGCGCGGGCCAGGACTTCCGCACCATTCTGGCGACGTACTATCCGGGCACCGAGGTGGCCCCGGCCAGTGACTAGCGTGCGCGTGGCGGCACCGTCGTGGTGCGATTCTCAACCCGGAGCGGCATGAAACCATCGGTCAAGATCGGCGTGGTGGGCGCCGGCGCCATCGCGCAGGTGGCTCACCTGCCGGCGCTCGCCCGGATGCGCGGCGCCGAGCTCGTGGCACTGTGCGACAACGACCGCGCGAAAGCACGCGCCCTGGCCGAGCGATTCGCCATTCCGGACGTCTTCACGGACATCGAGGACATGCTGGAGCTCGATCGCCTCGATGCCATTCTCGTCATGACGCCGAACCACCTGCACGAGCCGCACGTGCTGAGCGCACTGGCGGCCGACATGCACGTCCTGTGCGAACGTCCACTGGCGCTCACGGCGCGCGGCGTCGAGCGCATTCTGGCCGCGGCCGCGCGCGCCGATCGCAAGGTCGTGGTGGGAAACAACCACCGATTCCGCTCGGATGTGCAGGCGCTCAGCAGCTTCCTGCGGAATGGGGAGCTGGGAAAGCTCACCGCGGTGCGTGCGGGGCATCTGCAACCCAAGCGCGTGGCGGAGGGGTGGCGATACCGGCGCGCCGAGGCGGGCGGCGGCGCATTCATGGAGCACGGGCTGCCACTGCTCGACCTTGCCCTGTGGCTCGCGGACTTTCCCGAGCCGGTGCGCGTGACCGCGCGAATGGAGCGCGGGCGCGGTGCCAGCGCGGTGGAGGATGCGCTGGTCGCGTTCATTGAGTGCGCCCAGGGGAAGACCACGATCGTAGACACCTCGTGGGCGTATGTCGGGCAGGACGATGAGTGGTGGTTCGACCTGTACGCGACGCGTGGCAGCGCGCAGCTCGTGCCGCTGCGCGTGGTGAAGGAGCTGAATGGCGAACCGTCGGATGTGACGCCTCGCGGCGCCGCGACACGGGACAGCATCTTCATTCAGTCCTATCGCGCGGAGCTGGCACACTTCATCGCGCTCGTGCAGGGCGATGCGGCCTACGAGCCTCCCACCGACCAGATCCTCGTGCACCGGATCCTCGAAGCCATCTATCGGTCGGCAGACGAGGGGAAGGAAATTCGCCCGTGAGCCTGCGCGTGCTCGTGCCGCACCGGCGTGAGGCCGTGGCCATCGTCATCTCGGCGGTGCTCTTCGGGATTGCGTTCCCGCCCTTCCCGCTGCTGGTGCCGGCGTTCGTGTGCCTGGTGCCCGTGACGCTGGCCGTGGTGCGCCGTGCGGACGCGCAGCAGCGCTGGCAGGGCGCCGCGCGCATCGGCTTCTGGTTCGGTCTCATTGCGTACGGCATCAATCTCTACTGGATCGCGATCGCGCTGCACATCTACACCAATCTCGCGATCCTGGGATATGTCGCCTCGCTGCTGGTGCTCGCGCCGGTGGTCGCCGTCGCCATGGCCGTGCTCTCCGCTGTGCGACGGAGGACGCGGTTCCCGGTGGCCATTCTGCTTCCGGTGATCTGGGTCGCCTCGGAGCTGCTGCTCGACCACATGGGCCCGCTGGCGTTTCCATGGCTGCCGCTGGGGCTCTCCGTGTCAGGCGTGCCGGCGCTGTCACAGGCCGCCGACATCAGCGGCGTGCGCGGGCTGAGTTTCTGGATCGCGGCGACGAACGGGCTCATCGTCGACGCCTGGATGCTGCGCACCGCGCGGCGCGTCGTGCTGAGTCGCGCGGCGGTCATCGCGCTCCTGCTCCTGCTGGTCGAGGCCTATGGCGTGTGGCGCATTGGCTCCATCCAGCTCCGGCCCGTGGCACCGGTCGCGATCGTGCAGCCCAATGTGCCGCAGACGGAGAAGTGGCAGAAGCAGTACCAGTGGAAGATCGTCGGCATGCTCGCGTCGCTGTCGCGGGAACGGCTCGCGCGCCACGACGCGGCGTTGCTGCTCTGGCCCGAGGCCGCACTACCCGGGTTCCTGAGCCAGCATCCTGATTGGGCCGATACGGTTCGCACACTCGCGCACGACTACCACACCCCGATTCTCTTTGGCGTGCTCGACCTGGTGTACCATCCGAACGGGGATTTCGATTACTACAACGCAGCAATGCTGGCGGATTCCACCGGCAGGCTGGGTACGCAGCCCACCTACCACAAGACCTATCTCGTTCCCATCGTCGAGCGCGTGCCCTTCGTGAATCCCCGGTGGTTTGAGGGTCTCAACTACTTCGGCGGCTATGGTCGCGGCGGCACGCCGGTGCCATTCACCCTTCCGTTTGGAAAGGTGGGGGTGCTCATCTGCTACGAGTCCATCTTTCCGCAGCGCTCCCGGCAGTACCGGCGCGACGGCGTGTCGCTGCTCGTGAACATCACGAACGATGCCTGGTTCGGCACGAGCCTGGCGCCGCACCAGCATGCGGCGCACCTCGTCATGCGCGCCATCGAGAATCGCGTGGGGATCGTGCGCGCCGCCAACACCGGCATCTCGGAATACGTGGACCCGTTGGGCGATGTACACGGTGCCACGGGGCTGTTCGTGCCGGCCACGGCGACCTATCTGGCGCAGACGACGGACGTCATTTCGCTCTACGTTCGTCTGGGCGACTGGATTGGCGCGCTCTCCGCGCTGGCGACGCTGGCGCTGGTCGTGCTGGCGTGGCGCCGACGCCGGATGCCGTGAGCGGACTTTCGGTCGGGATCGACGTCGGCGGCACGTTCACCGATCTTGTCTCGATTGATGACACAGGTGCTGTCGCCGCCCACAAGATCCTCTCCACGACTGACGATCAGAGCACGGGCGTGATGGCCGTGCTCGCGGCGCTGGACGTCGAGCCGGCGGATGTGCATCGCATCGTGCATGGCACCACGGTGGCAACGAACACGCTGCTGGAGCGCACGGGCGCGCGCGTCACATTGCTGGCCACCGAGGGGACGGAGGATCTGCTCGAACTGCGCCGGCAGGATCGGGCCTCGCTCTATGATCTCTCGCTCCACCACCCGGCGCCGCTCGTACCGCCCGATCGCTGCGTGGCCGTCGCCGAACGCGTCGAACCACAGGGAGTCACGCGCTCCCTAGACGTAGCCGCCGCGGCCCGCGCCGTGGACGCTGCGCTCGGCTGTGCTCCCGATGTCGTGGCCGTCTCGCTGCTGCATTCCTATCTGGAGCCGGGACACGAACGGGCCATGGCGGACGCACTGCATCGCGCGGCACCCGCGCTGGACGTGGTCCTGTCGAGCGACGTGCTCCCGGAAATCCGCGAATATGAGCGCACGGCGACGACCGTGGCCGAGGCGTATCTGCGCCCGGGCGTGGCGCGCTATGTCACCCGACTGGATGAGACGCTCCGGAGCGCGGGATATCCCTCACTCGCGGTCATGACGTCCGCCGGCGGAATGCGAAGCGCAGAGGACGCGACGCGCGCCGCCGCCGCGCTGGCGCTCTCGGGTCCCGCGGGTGGTGTGGTGGGGGCCGCGTTCGTGGCCGGGCTGATGGGAATCCGTGACGCGCTGACGCTGGACATTGGAGGGACGAGCGCCGACGCGGGGATCATTCTGGACGGGGAGCCGCTCACCGAACCGGGCGGCGAGGTTGCCGGCGTCCCCATTGCGCTGCCGCGCGTGCTGGTGGACACCGTGTCCGCAGGTGGTGGAAGCATTGGATGGGTGGACCCCGGTGGTGCGTTGCGCGTCGGCCCACGCAGCGCCGGCGCGCATCCCGGACCGGCGGCATTTGGTCAGGGCGGCACCGATGCCACGCTCACCGACGCGCACGTGGTGCTCGGCCATCTGCGACACCAGCAATTGAGCGGCGGCGTCGCGCTGCACAACGCCGAGGCGCGTGCCGCGATCCGGCATCTTGCCGCGCTCGTGGCGAGTGATGCGGAGCGCGTGGCAACGGTCATGGTGCGCATTGCGAATGCATCCATGGCGCGCGCGCTGCGTCGGGTGAGCGTGGAGCGCGGCGTGGACCCACGACGTTGTACGCTCATTGCGTTCGGTGGTGGTGGGCCGCTGCACGCGTGCGCGCTCGCCGGTCAGCTCGGCGTGCGCACGGTGCTTGTACCCCCCTTTGCCGGAGTGCTCAGCGCGCTCGGGCTGGCGCTGGCCGCGGAGCGTCGGGACGGCATGACGAGCGTGATGCGCCGGACGGATACGCTTACGGGAGGGGACATCACGGCATTGTGTACATCGCTGGCCGCGCGTGCACAGGCCGGCGCGACGCACCGCTGGTGGGCACGGGCGCGATACGAGGGGCAGGGGCACGAGCTGGATGTCGCGGTGTCGCCCGGCGACGATGGCGCGGTGGTGGGCAGCCGATTCGCCGCCACGCACCAGTTGCGCTACGGCTTCACGCTCGAGCGAGCCGTCGAAGTGATCGGATTGCGTCACGCCGCAACGAGCGCCGCGCGCACGGCGCGTCTGGCCCGGCGCGGTCACGCGTCGTGGGATGCGGCACGTGTGGACAGCGGTGGCGACGTCGATGCGACGGTGCGCGGCCCGGCGGTCATCACGCTGCCCGACGCGTCGCTCCTCGTGGAGGAGGCGTGGACCGCGCGCGCGCTGCCGATCGGTGGCTGGTTGCTGGAGCGCGACGCGTGAACGGCAGCGTGCACATGGATCCGCTCGACCTCCAGGTGATGGCGCACGCCTTTGCGACGGTGGCCGAGGAGATGGGCGCCGTGCTCATTCGCGGCGCGCTCTCGCCCAACATTCGCGAGCGGCGCGATGCGTCCACGGCGGTGTTCGACGTCGACGGGCGCATGGTGGCGCAGGCGGCGCACATTCCGGTGCATCTCGGCGCGATGCCGGAGAGCGTGCACGCCGTGCGCGAGCGTCATCCGGCGCCCGGCGATGTCTTTCTCCTCAATGATCCCTTTCGCGGCGGGTCGCATCTCCCGGACCTCACCCTCGTCGAAGCGGTCGAGCGGAACGGGACGATCGTGGCCTACGTGGCCGTGCGCGCCCATCACGCCGATGTGGGGGGCATGAGCCCGGGGAGCATGCCGCAGGGAGCGACGGAGCTGGTGCAGGAGGGACTGGTGCTGCCGCCCATCCGGCTGGTGCGCCGTGGCGCGATGGACGACGACGTGATGGCACTCGTGCTGGCGAACGTGCGCACGCCGATGGAGCGGCACGGTGATCTGCGCGCGCAACTGGCCGCGTGCACGGTGGGCGCGGATGGCGTGCGTGCGCTCATTGCGCGTGAGGGCGAGGCGCCCGTGCAGGAGGCGGGCCGTGCCCTCCTGGACTACACCGAACGGAGCGCGCGCGCGGTGGTCGCGGCGCTGGGCGCGTGCACGGGACGAGCCGTGGACGAGCTCGAGGGCGATGGCGTGAGCGAGGACAGCGTGGCGGTGGCGGTGGCGGTGGATGTGCACGATGGCCGGCTGCGATTTGATTTTGCCGGCACGGCGCCGCAGGTACGCGGCAACGTGAACTGCCCCATTGCCGTGACGCGTGCCGCCGCGGTATTCGTCATGCGAACGCTCATGCCCGACGACGTGCCGACGAACGACGGCATTGCACGCGCGGTGGAGGTCGTGGCGGAGCCTGGTTCCGCCGTGCACGCCCGATGGCCCGCCGCGGTCGCCGCGGGCAACGTCGAGATGTCCCAGCGGATCGCCGACACGATGTTTGCCGCGCTCGCGAACGCGGGAGTGGATGTGCCGGCGAACGGGCAGGGCACCATGAACAACGTGACCTTTGGCGGCGCCGGCTGGACGTTCTACGAGACGCTGGGGGGAGGACAGGGCGCCTCCCGTCGTGGCCCGGGCCCGAGCGCCGTCCACGTGGGCATGAGCAATACGCGCAATACGCCGATCGAGTCCCTCGAGTGGGTGTATCCCATTCGTATCGAACGGTACGCCATTCGCTGGTCGAGCGGCGGGGACGGCCAGTACGCGGGCGGGAACGGCATCGTGCGCCGCTATCGCGTACTGGAGGCGTGCACGCTCACCCTGCTCACGGAGCGCCGGCGCCGCGCGCCGCACGGGGCCCATGGTGGGGGGGACGGACAGTGTGGGGCGAATCTCCTCAACGGCGAGCGGCTGCCGGCGAAGTGCCGGGTTACGCTGTCACCCGGAGACGTGGTGGAAATTCGCACGCCGGGTGGGGGAGGGTGGGGTTTCAAAGGGGTCAGAGTCGATTGATGGATAAGTCCATCAATCGACTCTGACCCCTTTGAAACTGACCCCTTTGAAAACCATTGAAACCCGTTGCGAACCCTCGGTTACGCCCCGGACTTGTCCAGCTTCTTCAGCTCGCGCTGTGCCGGCGCGTAGTCCGGGAACGCGGCGAGCGACTTCTGCAGCAGCTCCACCGCTTCATCCGGCTTACCGGCATCCTTGGCGGCCAGCGCGCGGGAGTAGAGCAGCGTCGCCTGGAAGGGCACCTTCTTCGCCGTCTCGAGTGAGGCGTCCTGCACTGCCTTCGGCATGGCCGGAAGCTTGAGACCCTTGTTCAACTTGTCCGCCAGCTGGGCGATGAGGGACATGAGATCATCCTGCTTGCCGGTGACCGTCTCCACGTGCTCGATGGCCGATGTCTCGACGTTCACCGCGCGCGCATCGAGCCGCATGGTGCCCCGCCCGTCGGTCACGAAGCCACCGAAGATCATGTGATGCGCGCCGAGGAGCTTGCCGATCTTTACCGCAGTCTCCTGGTCCACGCGCGCAGTGGCGCTGAGGTCCTGCTCGTCCATCATCTTCTTCAGATTGTCGCGTTCCACGACGCGAATGCCGGGATTGCCCGACAGTTCGGTAATGAGGAGATCCGCGATGCCGGCACTGAGCGGCTGCAGATCATTGTGCGACGCACCGATGGCGCCGTCGGTGAAATACATCACCGCCACGGTGGGGCGTGAATCGGACGCCGGTGTCGCGGCGGCGGCAGCCTGCGCCGGCGCGCCGCCCGACAGACCAGCTAACATGAGCGCCGCGCCAGCAGCGGTCGCGGCGAGAGAGCGGTGCATGGTCTCCTCCCAGAGCCAGGTACGGTGTGCAAGACGAGTGAAGGTAGTCATCTCAAACGGTGATCTCCATGCCTTCGGCTGCAGCTGCGACGACCAGCGATGCACGCGCGGGAGTCAGTCCGCTGCGATACGCGCCAAGCATCCGGTCGATTTCATCATCGCCGCGATCGGGACTGTGGTGAAACAGAATCAGCCGTTGTACTCCCGCATCCGCCGCAAGGTCCAGCACGTCAGTCCAGCGGGAGTGTCCCCACCCGCGAAACTGCTCGTACTCATCGTCCGTGAACGTGGCATCGTGAATGAGCACGGCGGCGCCGCGGGCGAACTCCACGATGGCCGCGCGTGACTCGGCCGACTCGGGTCCCGCGGTGGCGTCCCCGAGTTCGTTGTCCGAGATATACACGATTCCTCCCCCGTGAACGCCACGCTCGCGCACCCGGTACCCCAGCGCCCCGCCCGGATGACGGACTTCCAGTGCCTCCACCGTGAAATCCGGTCCCGTGAATGCGCCGTCCAGAGCGCGCAGCTCCACGGATGCCGCCACGTCGTCGAACCCCACCGGGAAGACGGTCTCCGACATCTGCTCGCGCAGCACCGAGCCCACACGCCGCGCGAGCACGGGTGCGCTCCAAATGCGAAAGTGATTTCCCGCCGTGTAGATCGGCGCGAAAAAGGGCAGTCCCTGCACATGATCCCAGTGCGCATGCGAAAGAAAAATGTCTCCCGAAATCGCGGCGCCGCCTGCCTGTTCGACGAGCGCTCTCCCGAGCGCGCGAATGCCGGTGCCCGCATCGAGGATGAGCAGCGCGCCGCTCGCGCTGCGCACTTCCACGCAGGCCGTGTTGCCGCCATAGCGCACCGTGGCTGCGCCCGGCGACGGAATGGATCCGCGCGTTCCCCAGAAGCGCAGCGTGAGTGGCATTGGCCCGCGTCGCATGATGCTGCAATCTGGGAGTCGGGCCCGCTGCTCGACAGCAGGTGCGTCACCCGGCCGTCGTGACGGGTGTCACATTCGAATCTGGGCCAGTCGCTCCAGCCCCGCGCGGTCGCCGATGGAAATCTTCCGGTGCTCCACGCGGATCAGTCCCTGATCCTGAAAGCTGCGCATCGCGCGCGAGACCGTCTCCCGGCTGGCACCGATCATCTGGGCAATGGTCTGGTGCGTGAGCCGCTTCTCGATGGCGGCGCCACCGCTCTCCGCTGCGGCGTCCAGCAACAGACGCGCGATGCGGCCGTCCACATCCAGCAGGACGAGGCTGCCGATCTGCTCATCGGCGCGCCGCAGCCGCCGCGACAGCTCCACGAGCAGCGCCCAGGCCACGGCGGGGGATTCGTTCACACGCCGCCGGAAATCCTCGCGACGCAGCACGATGAGCTGCGAGTCCTCGGTGGCAATCACGTGCGCCGAGCGCGGGGCTCCGTCAATGATGGACAGCTCGCCGAAATGCGTTCCCGGTCCCAGCAGGCCCAGGATCACCTCGCGCCCATCCTCACCAATGAGGACGACCTTCACACGCCCGCGCCGCACGATAAACAGCGAGTCGCCCGGATCGTCCTCGAACAGGATGACGCTGCCGCGCGGATACGACCGCTCGCGCGTCAGCTCCGCAAAGCGCGCGACTTCCGTGGCGTCCAGTCCACTCAGCAGCGGAACTGTCGCGAGGAAGTCTGTCGTCTCCACTGCTCAGCGGGAGGTGATGGTGAAGGACCCGTACAGCTCGTGCGCGTTCACGTTCTGGACTCCGGTGTCGATGCGACCGAACTCGGCCCCGATCGCGGGCTGCAGGGCGACACCGCCAACGCGCCACTGCACTCCGACATTGCCCCCGCCCAGCGTGGCGCCCGCGGTGCCGAGTGTATTGTCAATGGAGAGTCCCGTGAAGTGACGCCCGCGCAGGCCCGCGACGAATGCGAATGACGGTGACACGGGAATGAGTCCCTGTGCTCCGACTTCCGCCTCGTTGCCGCTGGTTCCGCTCACCGCCGCCCCGCCGCGATGATACGCCGTGCGATACCGGTCGAACGCGTAGAAGCTGAGCTCCCTGAACAGCGGCGCCGTGGTGCGGAGGCGCCACTCGCCGGTGAACATCGGACCGAGTGTGACGGCGTCGAGCGGCGTCGCGCCGCTGCTCGTGGTAATGCGGTCCTTCGTATAGATGGTGGACGCAAGACTCACCGACATCGCGCTCTGGCCCACGAGTCCGTCCGTTCCGATCGAGAGGCGCACCGCCTGTCCCGGGCGCAACCCAACGATTCCGGACCCGAGGCCCAGCGCAATGGCCTGCGCAGGCGTGTACTCGCCGCGGTACTCGTAGCTGGTTCCCAGTCCCCACGACCAGGTGCCGATCTGTCGTGTGTAGACGAGACCAGCGATGCCACCCAGTCCCGTGCCCAGCGCCGGCGCGTCGAACCGGAGCTGCGGCGCGCCCACGACGCGCTGCACGCTCAGCTCCTCCGCATCGAGATTCGTGGCGCCGGTTGGAATGTTGAGGCCGAAGGTGGCCAGCAACGCGTCGCCGCCAAAGCGGATGGCCGCGCGAACCTTGGTGTCGGTCGGCCCCGAAAGATGCAGCGTGGGCGTCGCCGCGCTCCGCAGTGCCACGTCGCTCGTCATCCATCCGGATGCGACGTCAATGGTCACGTTGCGTCCTTCCGGAATTGCGGCGACAATCGGAATCGTCCACTGGCTCGCCCACTTGATGCTGGCCACGTCGGTGGCGTCGGTGCAGCAGTCGAAGTGCCAGATCGCGTAGCTGGGTGAAAGCTGCCACCCGGCCTGGCCGCCAAGCGGCGCCTGTGCGGCCAGCGAGGGCGCCGTGCCGATGACCGCGACGCTGACCGCGGCGATGGTGCCGAGGATGCCGGCGCTTCTTCCCAGGGAGAACCGGCGCGGAATCCGCGCGTGCGTACGAGCTGAAGTCACGGCGTGAAGATCTGAATGATGATGGTGCCGAGCTGTCCCGACTCGAACGTCGCCCGCTCGTTGAAGTCGCCAGGATCGCGAATGGTACCGAGCGTGCCGGCCGGACTGGGATTGAGCGCATCCACGATGCCGGAGAGCGTCGCGGGTCCGATGCTGCCAAGCCGCACGCCGGAGCCGGCGTTGCCGCCGGCCGTCTCGTCCATCCGCTGCCGGGCGAGCGCAAAGCTCGGATCAATGAGCACGGCGCGCGCATAGTACGCATGCGCGAGCGCGATGTCGCCCAGTGATTCGGCCCGCACGCCATTGCTGTACGCCAGGAACGCCGCAAGGTAGCGCGTGGGGCGCTGCTCCACCGCCGCATGCTCGGCTGGCGTGAGCGTGACGCCCAGTTGCGTGAACAGCTTGAACGCAATGTCCTTCTCGGCGTCGAGGATACCGCCCAGGCGACTCGTTTCGGTGATGGCGCCCGGCTCGAGCGTACCCTGCGCCGCATCCGCGACGCGCGTGTCAACGGCAATGCTGCCGTCGCTGGTGGACGCGAGCGCGCCATTCACGATCCGCCTGGCGCCAATGAGCTTGCCTACGCGCGGCGCCGTGGAGCTGTCCACGCGACCCGTGCCCGCGAGACGCAGCTCCTGCAGCAGCGCGTTCACGCGAATACGATCCACCACCTGGAGCTGCGCGCTGCGCGAGAGGTCGGTGAGCAGGAGATCGGCGAGGCCGTAGCCGAGCGGCGCGAGCGATGAATCGGCCGGGGCGACGGAGAGTGGCGCAACACCCACGGAGCGTTCAGGAAGCTGCGCTGCATCGAGCGTCCGTTCACTGGCGATTGCGGCGCGCGCGGAGGAATCAGCCGCGGCCCGTGCCGGCGCCAGCGGAGAGAGAGCCCGCGGGTGCGCGCACGCTCCAAGCAGAGTGACGGCGCTCGCGACGACTGCGGCGCGGAGTAGAGCGGGCATGGCGATCGGGGACGGGGAAGCAGCGGGACAACGCGGGCGGACAGCGTGCAGTCAGGGGCAAGAATACGGGGTTGGGTGGAAACTGTCAAAGCAGGCGCGGGCGGCAGGCACCTGTCCTCACGCGGCCATTGACAGATGCCAGTCGTCGCGGGACGATTGAGCGGCTCACCAGGAGCACACATGTCGAGTCGGGCATCATCCATGCAGGTCGCGAGGGAGCTCCGGTAGCGCCATGCCGGACGTGACGCGGCAGATCGCCAGCGCGTTCGCGGATCAGTACGTCGTGGAGCGCGAGCTGGGTAGAGGTGGCATGGCCACGGTGTACCTGGCAACCGATCGGAAGCACGAGCGTCCGGTGGCGCTCAAGGTGCTGCACCCGGAACTCGCGGCCAAGGTTGGCGAGGAACGCTTCCTCGCCGAGATCAGGATCACGGCCCGCCTCGACCATCCCCACATCCTCACGCTCATCGATTCCGGCGACAAGGGCGGGTTGCTGTTCTACGTGCTGCCCTTCGTGCAGGGCGAATCGCTGCGCGCGCGACTGGACCGCGAACCGCAACTGCCCCTGGGCGACGCGGTGGCGATCGTCAGAGATGTGGCGAGCGCTCTCGACTACGCTCACCGGCAGGGCATCATTCACCGGGACATCAAGCCCGAGAACATCCTGCTGCACGAAGGCGAAGCGATGCTCACCGACTTCGGCATCGCACTCGCCGTGAGCCAGGCCGCCGACAATCGGCTCACCGAAACGGGGCTCTCGCTCGGTACGCCGGCGTACATGAGTCCCGAGCAGGCCACGGGCGACCGGCACATCGATCAGCGGACCGACGTCTACTCGCTTGGCGCCGTATGCTACGAAATGCTTGCGGGCGAGCCGCCCGTGACGGGCGCGACGCCGCAGGCGGTGATCGCCAAGCTGCTTACCGAACGGCCGACGCCGCTCGCGATCGTGCGCGACGGCCTGCCGGAGTACGTGAGTTCGGCCGTGGCCCGTGCCCTGGCGAAGCCCCCCGCGGACCGCTTCAGCTCGGCCGGGGAGTTCGCCAACGCGCTGGACGCCGGTGCCGCGGGCAACGCGCTGCCCGGCAGGCGACGCCGGCCGCTCGTGTCGCGGGTCGCCATCGGCGCACTCGCCGCCGCCACGGTCGCGCTGGTCGTCCTGGGCCTTCGCCATGCGCGGGCGCGATCACCAGGCCGCCCTGTTCTGGGCGAGCGCATCCAGCTCACGAGCTCCGCCAACGTGCTGGATCCGGTCATCTCGCCGGATGGGAAGCAGCTCGCATACTTCGCCAAGCGGTGCGACGAGCAGCACTGCACCTATGCCGTGGCGGTGCAGGACGTGGGGAGCGCCACGGCGCACATCATTCTCGATGGCGCGACGGACTGGTACGGGATGGGATGGAGTCCCGACCGCCGCAACCTGATCGTCGGCTGCGCGCTGGCTGGGCGGATCGGAGCCTGGCTCGTTCCGGTTCTGGGCGGTACGGCGCGATTCGTCGGATCTGCACCGGCCACATTCACCGGCGGCGGCGACACACTGCTCGTCGCTTCGCCAGTCCGACCGGACTCGGTATTCTGGATCTGGAGCACCACGCTTACCGGACTGGTCACGGACAGCCTCCGCGTGTCGGGCGCGTCGCTTGGTGTGAAGTTCCTCGATGATGTTTCGGGTACGCCCTGGATCGTTGTCGGCGTCGATCGAGCGGGCGGGCCGCTCCTCGAGCTCATGGATCGACGCGGACATGTCGCCGACCAGCTCGAGCCGCCGAGTCCGGACACCTATGCCTTCGTGGCTGGTGGAGCGCTCTGGTTGACGACCGCGGCGCACGCCATTGTGCGCATCCCGATCGATGCCACCCATGGCCGCTTCGCGGAACGCCGGGACACCATTCCGGGCCCGTTCAATACCTTCTCGCTGACCGCCGATGGGTCGAATCTCGTAATGGATCAGGGAACCTACGAATGGTCCGTCTGGCGACTCACGCTGCCGGACCTGTTCGCCGGCCGCCTGCCGGACTCTGCCCGCATTGCGCAGGCGTCCACGCCGCTGAGTGTGCGACTGTCGTCGGATGGCACGCGACTGCTCTGGATCCGGCAGTTATCGGCGAGCGGTGGCAACGATCAGGTCACGCGTCTCGGCGTGACAGCTGTTTCGGGCGGTCCGGAGACCGCCATCAACATTGACGGGACGTTTCGCGCAGCCTGGTGGGAGGACTCCGTCCGACTTGCGATCGCCTCCCGCGGCCCGCACGGTGAAGTGCACGACATGCTCGTTGATGGGCGCAACGGCCGACAGCTGTCGCGCTTCGAGTTTCCTGCCGATTCAGGAGGGTGGGACTTCACGGCGCTGTCCGACGGCATGGCCTGGATTCCCGCCAGCGCCGATCGCGTCCTGGTCAGGCAGAGCAACCGCGTGCGGGAGTTCCGCAAGCCAGCATGGTTTTCCGGATTGCTCTGGCTGGAGTCGGACCATCTGGGGCCCAGGATCAGCTATGCGGGTCCGCACGCAGCGTTCGGCGACTCCGTGGGATTTGGTGTCATTACGCTCGCTGATGGATCCAGTACACAGTGGGCCGCAACGACCGGACTGGATGCCCGGACCAGCTTCCTGCCCGATCATTCGGTGCTGTTCGTGGTGTTCGATACGCGGCGCACGATTCGTCTCTACCGATCGCGCAAGCCGGGCGACCTCAAACTGCTCGGCACGATTTCCCGCCCGTGGTGGGACGTGGACATCGCGGATGACCTTCGCCACGCCATCCTGACGGTGCGCGACTATCACTCGGATGCGTGGATGAGTCGGGTCACGCAGCCGTGAGGGGGCGATCCGCGTTCGCTCGGGCGGACGCCCGTGTTCGCAACTTGTCTTTCGACACCAATTTAGAGTAAATTATATGGCTACAGTTGACCCGACACACCGTTTGAGGCACCCGTGAAGAAAGACATTCATCCCACCTACGCCACGGCGACCGTCACGTGCGCGTGCGGGAACACGTTCAAGACGCGATCCACGATCGCCGAAATTCACACCGACATTTGCTCCAACTGCCACCCGTTCTATACGGGCAAGCAGAAGCTGGTTGACACCGCAGGCCGCGTGGAGCGGTTCCGCCAGAAGTACGGT
>DATNDS010000011.1:0-21330 GCA_035553215.1 Gemmatimonadaceae bacterium | reverse complement strand
CCGTCGTGGATGGAAACGGAGTGGTGGGCGTCCTCACGCGGAACGGAATGGTGAAGGGGCTGTCCGAGCATGGCCCCGACTCACCCGTCGCCGACAGCATGCAGCGTGAGTTCGAGACCACCTCGCCTGCCGAGCCGCTCGACGACGCCTTTGCGCGGCTGCAGGCGTGCCGCTGTCGCACGCTGCCGGTGATCGACCGTGGCCGCCTCGTGGGCGTGTTGACGGCGGAGAACGTGGGGGAGTTCGTGATGATCCGGAACGTGGTGCATGGGAGCCAGGGGTGAGGCGCTGGTAATCACGGGCGGGATTCGCGGACACCGGCAACGGCTGGAGAGGCGTGCAAGGACTTCGATGCACTCGTGGTTGCGAGCAGCGTGCTACGCCCCTGTGAACCGCGAGACAGGATTTTCGGGATTCACCGGATTGACAGGATTCGCACTGTGCCGTTCCCAAGCAGTTGCCGTCTTTCAGCGAGCGGAAGGAGACTTTGGGGAGTTGGCTCTGCACAATCCCGTGCATCCGGGTAATCCTGCAAATCCTGTCTCATCGCTGCACGTGCCGCGAATCCTGACAGTCGTGCCCGTTCTTCACGCCTCTCTTTTCCCGGAAGCAGATGCCGGTGCTACGCTCTTCGGGCCGCGTCTTCGGACGACACGCGATGATGTGTGCGTCCAAACAGGGTGTCCAGGCTGTAGAAGCCGCCGCCGAACGCGGCGAAGAACAGGAACGAGAAGCAGAAGACCACCGGCAGCTCGCCGTGATTCTGAATGGTCCAGAAACCGTGCGGCGCGTGCATCAGGAAATAGGCGGCGGCCATTTCGCCGGACATGATGCACGCGGCGGGTCTGGTGAACAGTCCGAACAGCACGAATGGTCCGACGAAGGTCTCGATCACGCCGGCCAGTCCGAAGAGCGAATGCAGTGGTGCCGGTGCGCCATTGGGACCGAACCCGCCGAGGGCGCCGAACAGCTTCTGCCAGCCGTGCTGCATGTACACGAACGTCACGACGATGCGAAGGAGCGCGTAGACGACGCGCTGTACGGATCCGGAATTCACGATCGCTGCTCCATGAAGAAAGCCACGCACCGGCTGCGGGCGAAAACCCGCCGGCGCGCATGAGGTAAGCAGAAGGGTCGGACACCCGCGGGTATCCGACCCTTCTCCTGCCAGTCCGCATTCCCCATGCCTTCACGCACAGCGTTCCGTCTGGGGCGACGCAGCCATGCGCACGGCCGCCCGTCCCAGTCGCGCGAGGTTGCACGCGAACGACAGGGCATCGGGGCTGGTCGCGTCGCTCACGAGCACCACGATGTGCCGCGCGAGGTAGCGCGCCTCGTCGCGCGCGTCGCCGCCTCCTGTGGGGAGCGCCGCGGCGGGCGCGAAGATTTCCTCGCCGGTGAGCGGCTCCGTGTCGAACAGCAGGCTCGTGAGAAACGCCGCCATGCTGGCGTCGCCGCGCCGCGTGCACCGAAGATCCACGAGCAGCGCCCTCGTGCCGCTGAGGTAGCGCATGGCAGCGAGCGCCGTCGCCCGCACGCGTGGCCCGGTCTCGAATCGATCGAGTACGAGATAGCCCACCCCATCGTCATCCCGCGCCACGACCTGGAACCCGTCGCGGCTCACCCAGCTCTCCGGCCGCGTCACACGGCGTGCCGCGAAGCGGGGAAGCCGGGTGATCGGAGCCGTGGCGCCCTTCGCGTCCGCCACAGCCGGCGCGGCGGTTCCGGCGGCGGAGCCCGCCGCCATGTTCATCTCCTGTTCGTCCCTGGTGATGCCACGCATATGCCAACCTCAGTTCGGTGCCCAATTGTTCTTCACCAGATAGGACACCGGGTGTGCTCGGATGGTTTGCGCGGTGCATGGCCGTGCGCCTCCGGCCGGGATATTGTCAGGGCGGCGCGACGGCTTCGCTCACCCTCCACCCACCCCTCCCATGCATCTGATCTGGACCGACCTGCTGCAGCCGGGCACTCCGTATCTCGAAAAGGTCATTCGCACGGTTGTCGTGTACGTCTTTCTGTTCCTGGGACTCCGGCTGGGCGGAAAGCGCGAACTTGGCCAGCTCAATCCCTTCGACCTCGTCGTCCTGCTGGTACTCTCCAACACCGTGCAGAACGCCATCATCGGGAATGACAATTCGCTCACCGGCGGCCTCGTCGGCGCCATCGTCCTGCTTCTCCTCAACTATCTCGTGGTGCGCTTTCTGTTCCTGCACCCGAAACTCGACCGGCTCGCCGAGGGGAAACCCATCATGCTCATCAAGGACGGAAAGATTCTGACGAAGTGTCTCCAGCGCGAGATGATCACGCAGCGTGAGCTCGTCTCCGCGGCCAGACGTCAGGGCGTGCACGACCTGAAACAGGTGGAGGCTGCGCGTCTCGAAGTGGGCGGCGCGCTCACGTTCATCCTGAAGGAGCCATCCACAGAGGAGAAACGGTTCAGCGACGTGTCGGCGAGGCTGGAACGGATCGAAGCGCTGTTGAACCGGATGTCCGGTCCGGCGCCCGCCACCTGATTCCGTGCGCGTCGAAAATTCGACAGTCAATCGAGCCAGCGATCCAGATGCTCGAGCACGAATTCGTCATCCGTGAGCCACGGATATGCCGCGAGCACGCGATCGATTTCCTCACGCTGACCAGGTGAGAGCCCTTCGGCCGGATCCAGGCACCAGGTGCCGCGCATCAGCCGCTGGCGCACGAGCACGTCGTGAATGCCGGCGATGCACCCCGCGAACGCGTTGCGTGCATCGAAGATGGCGCCATTCGCATCGGTCAGCGCCGCGGCATACGCGCCCGGCGCTGGCGGGGGTACCGTCCCGCTCTCGTCCAGCACGGGCCGCGTTGCGTGCAGCAACTCGACGGCCCGCCGTGTCCACACCGACCACTGGCCGAGCAATCCGCCAACGATGCGCAGCTCTCCGGTGCCGAAGGGGAAGCGCGCCGTGAGATCCGCAACGATGGCATCATCGTTCCCCGTGTACAGCGCGATATCGCGCCGGCCGGAATCCGCCACCGCGCGCACCACATCGAGCGTACGATAGCGATCGAATGGCGCGATCTTGATGGCGACGACGTTTTCGATGTCAGCGAACGCGCACCAGAACGCGTAGTCGAGCGCGCGCCCGCCCACCGCCGTCTGGAGATAGAAGCCGAAGAGCGGCAGCACATCCGCCACCTCGCGACAGTGACGCAGCAGCTCCGCGGTGCCCGCGTCACGCAGCGCCGACAGGCTGAGCAGCACCGCGTGATACCCGAACTCGCGCGCCAGCGTGGCCTCGCGCACTGCCTGGCGAGTCGGTCCACAGGCGCCGGCCACGAGCGCGACGGGTCGCTCGCGCCACGCGGGCGAATCGGCGGCGGTGTGCGCTGCCAGCTCGAGCACGGGCCGAAGCAATCCATGCCGTGGCTCGCGGATCGCGAACTGCGTGGTGTGCACACCCACCGCCACTCCGCCCGCGCCCGCGGCCAGGTAGTAGCGGGTGAGTGCACGCTGGTGCCGCTCGTCGAGGCGACGCGCCTCGTCGAGTGCCAGCGGGTGCGCGGGAATCACCTGTCCCGCGAGCAGATGCGCACGCAGGTCCATGGCTCAGAACCGTCCCGCTCGTTCCTGGAATCCGGTGGGCTTGTCGTGAAGCACGCCGCCGCGCCGGATCCAGTCCGCCACCCACCTCACGAGCTGCTCGGTGGGGACGGCAGGTGCACCGAACAGGTGCATGGAGCGCGACGCATCGCTCAGCAGCGCATCGTCCGCTTCGCGGCCGGTGATGACCGGCTCGCGCGCAAACATGTCGCCGAACCGATGCGCCAGCGCGCGCACGCCGAGCGTCTCGGCGCCGGTGACGTTGACGACGAATGGCGGCGCCGCCGCGTGCACGAGACACTGAATGGCGCGCGCATTGGCGTCGCCCTGCCAGATGACATTCACGAAGCCCATGCGCACGTCCACCGGTTCGCCGCGCCACACCTTGCGGGCGATATCCACGAGCACGCCATAGCGCAGATCCACGGCGTAGTTGAGTCGCACCATGGCCACGCGCGTCCCGTAGCGGGTCGCGTGCCATTCGAACACGCGCTCCCGCCCCAGACACGATGCCGCGTACTCGCCAACTGGCGCGGGCGGCGTGTCCTCGCGCGCGCCGCCGCTGGCCGAGCTTACGAGCGGATACACATTGCCCGTGGAAAACACGACGATCCGCGCGTCACGATAACGGTCCGCGACGATGGCGGGCACGGCGGTGTTCATCATCCACGTCGTCGCGGGCGCATCGCTCGTGCCGAACTTCTGTCCGGCCATGAAGACCACGTTCGGCGCATCGGGGAGGCGGCTGACGGCTGCGCGATCGGTCAGATCGCACGACACCGTCTCCACGTTCGCCGCGTGCAGGCGCTGATGGGCGTCTCCGGAGCCGAAGCGCGAGACGGCGATCACGCGATCGCCGCGCTGTACCGTGTCGAGCCCCCGGCGCAGCATGCGCGAGAGCGATGGACCCATCTTCCCCGCGGCGCCGAGGACGACGACGTCGCCACCGAGCGCGCGCAACGCGTCCAGCACACCCGGGGTGGGCTCGGAGAGCCGGAACTCGAGGTCGTCTTCGCCGTCCGGGGACGCGAAGGAGACGGGCATGGGCTGGGGGGAGATACGAGCCGCCGTTTGCGATCAGCGCTGCGCGGCCGCGGCATACGTCTTCAGCCGTTGCACCATGGCATGCAGCCCCACCTCGCGTGCGCCGAGTCCGATGTTGGCCATCATCATGGGAACGATGTCGGATGGGATGGCGAGCGTGGTGGACGGCGGGTGGTCATTCACGGCGGAGAAGAGAATCGCGAGGAACGCGGCGATCGTCGGCGACTGGCGAACGTTCACGTCGGCGTAGAAGTGCAGCAGTCCGTCGCGCACTTCAGGAAAAATGTCCACGCGCGTCTGGCATTCGGGGACAGTGAAGTTCGTGCGGTCGATCGCCGCGTACCGCGGCGGCAGCGGCTCGAGCTTCCTCGCCCAGGACACGAGCGCCTGCATTTTCTCCTCGCGGCCGAGCGTGTGAAAGTAGCGCAGCACGCGATCGATGCTGGGCGGCAGCGGTGCGGCAGATGTCTGTGAAGTCTGGTCGGGCATGAGAGCAATATGGTGAATCGGACGGTGCGGGCGTTTCGCGTGCAGTGCGTGAAGTGCGTTCAGCGCGTCACGCCGCGCCGGTAGTCGTAATCCCTGGCCTCGAATTCCTCGAGCCTGGGTGGACGGAAGCTGAGGTCGAAGGCGAGCCAGATCGTCTTCGAGAGCGGGTAGAACAGGATCGGCGCGACGACCATGAATGGAATGCCGATCCATTCGATGAGCGTCCATGGCGGGCTCGGCCAGGAGGCGATGAGCCAGATGCAGAGGCCCAGGACAAACGCCATCTCCGCGAGGACGATGTTGAACATCATGCCGCCGAGAAAGTAGTCCTCGCCTTCATGGCGATCGAGCGCGAGATTGCAGCGCGGGCAGTGTCGCTTCATGTGAAACCATGATGCGAAGAGACCATGCGAGCCGCAGACGGGACAGCGGAGCACCAGAGCGCGCGCCAGATAGAGAGCAATCCGTCTCATCGTGATAATATACCGCGTCGCGCGCTCAGCTTGCCGGGTGTGATGAAAGTGGAGATGTTGAGGAGGGACGCGATGCGCGTCCGCCGGAGCCACGTTCGACTACGTCAGACAACAGGAGCAGATCATGCCGACGCGTAATGCATCGGCCGTGTGGGAAGGCGGCCTGAAGGGAGGGAAGGGATCGTTCAGCGGTGAGAGTGGCAAGATCGCGGGTTCCTATTCGTTTGGCACTCGTTTTGGCGAGACGCCCGGCACCAACCCCGAGGAGCTGCTCGCCGCGGCTGAGGCCGCGTGCTACAGCATGGCGCTGGCGCTGGGACTGGAGCAGAACGGGACGCCCGCCGAGCGGATCGAGACGAAGGCGTCATGCACGATCGACTCCGTGCCGGGTGGTTTCAAGATCACGACGATGAAGCTGCGCGTGCGAGCAAAGGTGCCGAACGCCGATGCAGCGACGTTCGCGAAGCTGGCGGAGGGGACGAAGGAGGGCTGTCCGGTGTCGGGGGCGCTGAAGGGAAACGTGAAGTTCGAGTTGGACGCGAAGCTGGAGTAAACCGCGCTCCGCGCGGTTTACTCGGGAAGCGGCCGCCTTCGGCGACCTGCGGGAAGCGTCGCGCGCAGCGCGACTGTGGGAAGCGGGCGACTCCCTTCAGGAGCGCCCTGTGGGAAACGCCGACCGGGCCGAAGGCCCGGCGGCTGCGCTCTACTCCCCCCGCCCTCCGTTTCGATTCCCGATTCCCAAGCGTGGGAGGGCAGGAGACCGAATCACACTCGGAGAGGTGGGGCACTCGCAGCCGCCGGGACGGCGGCGCTTCCCAGGCACACCGCCTGCGGCGGCGGCCTACGACCTCTCGCTGCTGCTCCCCGTCTTCCCGAAATGCCACGGCATCACCGGCATCCCCAGCTCGATCTGCCGGGAGAGGGTGTCCCGATCGTCCAGCCGCCGCGCGTGCGCGGTGAGCAGGTCGCTCCGCGTCACCAGGCCCACGATCTGGCGCGGCGCGGCGCGCGTCACCACCGGAAGGCGACCTACCTGCTCGCGCACCATGTGATCGGCGGCCTCGCGCGCGGTGTTCGTGTCGTAGATCACCACGGGCGGGCGCGTGATCAGCGCCTTTACCGTGCACTCGATGTCCAGATCGAGGTTCAGGAGGTTCCGGCGCGTCACCACACCGAGCAGATTGCCGTCGTCGTCCACCACCGGGAACCCCTGGTGCAGCGACTTCGGATCGCGCGAGGCCATCCAGTCGCGCACATCTTCCACGGCATCGCTGCCGCGCAGCACGACAATGTCCGGCGTCGCGATGTCGCGCACGAGGAGCTGCGACAGGTAGTCCACCGAATATTCGGAGTCGATCCGCGTGCCGCGCCGCGCCAGCTTCTCGGTCATGATCGTGTGCTTCATGAGGAGCAGCGAGACGAGATATGCCGTGGCGCAGCCGCCGAGCAGCGGCAGCAGGCCGATCGGCTGGCGCGTGGTCTCGAACGCGAACACGACCGACGTGAGCATGGCGCGCGACGCGCCGGCGAAAATGGCCGCCATGCCGACCAGCGCGGCGATGCGGATGTCCACCCCCAGGCTCGGCGCGACGGCAACGATCGCGGCGCCGAGCAGGGAGCCGAGGCCGCCGCCAATGGTGAACAACGGCGCGAGCGTACCGCCCGACGTGCCGCTCGCGAGCGCCACGGCCCATGACACGAATTTCAGAATGACGAGCGCGAACAGCGCCGATCCGACGATGTTCCCCGCCACGATGTGCTCGATGTTGTCGTAGCCCACGCCCATGGTGTGCGGCAGGAAGTAGCCGATGATTCCGACGACGACGGCGCCGAGCGCCGGCCACCACATCCAGTGGATGGGCAGCTTGTCGAAGCCGTCTTCCAGCACGTAGACGGCGCGCGTGACGTACACCGAGAAGAAGCCGACAATGGCGCCCAGCACGATGTACGCGGCGAGCGCGCGGCCGCTGGGCTCGACGATGTTCTCCATGGGGAAGATCGGCGCCGAGCCCATGAAGGCGATGCGCACCGCGGTCGCCGTCGCGGCGGCCAGCGCCACCGGCACCAGCGAGCGAGCGCGATACTCGAAGAGGAGCAGCTCGATCGCCAGGAGCACGGCCGACACCGGGCTGCCGAACGTGGCCGCCATGCCGGCGGCCGCCCCGGCGGCGAGCAGGACCTTCCGCTCGTCCGCAGTCACCTTGACGAGCTGCCCGATCAACGATCCGAGCGCTCCCCCCGTAGCGATGATCGGGCCCTCCGCACCGAAGGGCCCGCCGGTTCCAATCGCGAAGGCCGCCGACACCGGTTTGAGAATCGTCAGTCGGGGTGAGATGCGGCTCTGATTGAACAGCACCTGTTCCATGGCTTCCGGGATCCCGTGACCGCGAATCTGCGGTGAGCCGTAGCGCGCCATGATGCCGACGATGATCCCGCCAATGACCGGTATGGCGATGACCCACAACCCCAGGTGGTTGCCCGCGGGCGAGGCGAACGACGTGGACAGTCGCCCGAAAAACGAGATATTGGTGATGAGTCCGATCAGCCGCATCAGGGCGATGGCGATGAACCCGGCGCCGAACGCGCCGAGAATCGCGAGCCCGCTGATGAACGCGATGCGGTGATAGTTCTCGGCCCGCTGATGGGGCATGTGCGTGGCGTCCAGCGCCGGCCCCAGCGACGGCGCAATGGGCAGGCCGTCGGTGGTGGACGAGCGGGTCGCCGCGTGGTCTGGCGTCGTATCGCTCACAGGATCCTGTTCGTCAATTCAATTGGTATCAATATACTGGGACCAATATACACGGCCGGGACTGCTTGAGAGAGGGGAGTACCCACCAAGATCTCTTCATCAGGAGATACCGTGACAGCCACGCCACTGAGGCCTCGTTCCGCCACCGAGATCGTTGACGCATCGTTTCGCGTCCTGCGCCAGTGCTACCTGCAGCTCGCGGCCGTCGCGGCGGTGATCCTGCTGCCGTACATCATTCTGGTCGTCCTCGTGGGGGCGAACCCCGCGGACGTGTCGCGCGTGCTCGGCCTCAACGCCATACTGCTCCTCTCTGCCGCCGTCATCGAGGGCGCCATCGTCGTCGCCGTGTCCGAATCCTATCTCAACGGGACGACACGCGTTGCCGAGGCACTGGCCAGTGCCGCCAAACGCTTTCCGGCGTTGATCGGCGTGGCCATCCTGCGCAGCATCGTCGTTGGCTTTGGCGTGGCCGCGTTGGTTCTGGTTCCGGGCATCGTCCTGGGAGTGCTATTCAGAAGCAATCCGCTCGCGATGGGCATCCTGCTGTTCCTTCTCGCCATCGTGCCCACGTTCTATCTGATGCTTCGCACCATGTTCATGACCGCGGTGCTCATGCTGGAACGGACTGGCGTGGTGGAGTCCGTGGGCCGCTCCTGGAACCTTGCCGGTGGCCAGATGTGGCGCGTGCTGCTGACGATGCTGCTGGCGTGGGTGATCTATTTCGGGTTGTTCTTCATCCTCAGCCTCGCCGTGAACCTGCTGCTGTCGCGCAATCCCACCGTCTCGGCCGTGCTCAGCGCGATCGTCATGTGCTTTGCCTATCCCTTCGTGGGTGTGGTGACGACGCTGCTGTATTACGATCTGCGCGTGCGGAAGGAAGGATTCGATCTGGAAATCATGACGGAGCAGTTGGCGGTGGGGTGAAGGCCACCTCCCTACCACACCTCCCTTGGGAATCTTCCGCTCCCACGCCACCCCGCCCTTGGGAATCGGCAATCGGGAATGGGGAATCGTGGGAATGGGGAATGGGGAAAGGGGAGGCCGATTCCCCATTCCCACGATTCCCTATTCCCGATTGCCCATTCCCAAGGGTGGGGTCACGGGGGAGGCAGATTGCCGATTCCCGATGGCGGGGTGACGGGGAGACGCTCTTCCCCAACCCCCCGTACCTCCTCGCTCGTCACGCCGCCCGAGACGATGAAGGCCATGGTCTCCGCGCTTTCGGCGGGGAGCGCGCGGATACGGTCGAGGGGGACCACGAGCAGATTGCCCGCGAACGCATACGACTGGGGGAGATACACGGCCACGTGTCCGGGAAGCCCCAGGCGATCCAGCGCATCGGTCGTGACAAATCCCAGCATCTTCACGCTGCCGTCCGGCGTGAGCGTCACGACCACTGGTCTGTCGAAGCGCCGCTTCTCTCCCACGAAGGCATTGAGCAGGTCACGCGTGGACGTGTAGAGCAGCCGCACGAAGGGAAGCCGCTCCATGGCGCCTTCAAGGGAGGACACGAGGCCGCGCGTGACGAGATTCGATGCCAGCGCCCCGACCAGCGTGATGATCACCACCGTGAGCACGAATCCCGCTCCGGGAATCGGCAGCCCCAGCCAACTGTCCACCCGCTCAAAGACAATCCAGCAGACGTACACCGTGACCGCCACCGGGGCGATCACGATGAGGCCGCGAATGAAGTATTTGAGAAAGAGGCGCAAGGGTTTGACGACGGCTGCTGGTGGTTGGCGGCTGGTAGCTGGAAGGGGGTGGGCCGACCAGCGACCAGCCACCAGCTACCCGCTACTGTACCCGCAAGATATACAGCCTCGCGCCCGCGAATGAGAGCGCTTTGCCGTCGGTGCCGAGCGCGCCAAGCACGATGGCGCTGGAGTTGGAGGACACGATGTAGTACTGCGCGGCGGTCGATGAGACCGTGTCGACCCGCGCGCTGTCCGCCTTGAGCGAAATGAGCGACAGCGGATACTGTCCGCTGTTGATCCCCTCCTCGGCGCTCGTCATGTCCCAGCTCTTGTACGTGAAACGAACCGACAGATCGGTGAGGCCGGCGTCATCGGCCACGTTGGCCACGAGCCATCCCGCCATGAGCGAGTCGATCGAGGCACCCGTGTGCGCCACGAGATTGGCCACGCCCGTGTCCGGACCCGCGACGAGCGCACGCGTGAACGGCGCGATGCTGCTCGTGCTGCTCCCGTACTGATCCGCGCTCCACCGCAGCAGCGACCACGCCGCGCCGCGCACCGCGAGATTGGTGTCGGCGTACACGCTGATGGCCCCGTACTGATTCGGGTGGAAGAGATACTCGCGGAAGCGGCCGAGGTTCTGTCCGTAGAACGCGTTGAAGTCATCCAGATTGTTCGCGACATCGTTGATGTTGAGCGACTGCATGTCCGAGAAGCCATCCTCGCGGCGTCCGACGAGCTCCTCCGCGAAGTGCGAGAGCCCCTCGTTCATCCACGTGGCTTCATCGGGCGCGTTATCCCGAATCCGTACGCCCAGATTGATCATGTGCTGGAACTCGTGCGCGATCGTACCGCGAATGCTCTGGCGCACATCGGCCGTCGTGCGCGCGTCGCTGAACTGTCCGTTGGGGTCGGGCACGAGCAGGTAGAAGATCTCCGCCAGGTTGCTCTCGGGGCACAGGCTCGGCGGGAAGAGGTCGCCCCCAAAGAAGAATCCGTTCAGCACGCCTTGCGACCCGCGCTTCGTACCCGCGTTTACCTGCGGTGTGAGCAGCAGAAGGACGTGTCCGTTCCCGTCTATGTCCGATGGCTGCCCGAAGTGCAGCGTGTCCGCGGGGTAGATGTCGGCGTCGAACTCCGAGCTCAGTGAATTGAAGTCCGCCGTGGTGAAACCGCCGGATGGCGATGTCACATCCTGCACGATGATGCCATGCGCGCCGATCGCCTTCACCACCGCGCGCTGGTGCGTGAAGTCGGTACAGACGCTGTCCGACGTGGCGTTGGGCACGTTGTAGGACAGGGTGTCGCCCACCGACGGGAGGGAAACGGCACGCGAGATGCGCGCCGCGCCTCCGGTACGCGACAGATTCAGCATGTTGCTGGAGGCCGCGCGGCGCCAGGCGGGGTCGTGCAGATGGAGCGCACGGCTCTCGCGTGCACGGAACCTGCCTTCCGCCATGCTCGAGAACAGGCTTGCGCTCGCCCGCGCGCCGGCGATGCGCTGCTGCGACAGGAGACGATCGTTGAGCACGCGTGCGACCAGCCCCGAGCCGCTGTCCGAAATGCTGTACGCCATCGTGTCATCGGGAGTGGGCGACGCATTGCCGGCGACCACCACGTACGTTGCGCCTGATGTCGCCGACAGCGACACGCAGTCGAGCGACGGCGGATTACCCAGTACCTGCACACCGCCAACCGGCAGTGACACGGTGACGGGCGATGCGCCGGATGGACAGGGCGCAGAGCCCGATTGGTGCTGGTTGCCGGGTTCCGTGGAGTTGGAACACGCCGAGAGCGCGAACACTCCCGCGAGCGCTGACGCGAGCGCGACACTGGATGTGGGTCTCATGACCTCGATTGTTCCTCTGCGCGCCAGGCACGCACGATGAGATGGTGACCGAACGGTGTTCCGCCCCGAGACGACCTGTCGCTCTGATACCGCGGAAGCGCCGGGAAGTTGCTACCATGCCATCAGACACCGCAATATCCATCCCGCACGTTCACGCTGTGATTTTCCTCATCATGCATCGCAAAGCCATCAATCATCTCAAGCGGGCTGATCCGGTACTCGCCCGGGTCATCGAGCGGGTCGGCCCCTGTCGCTATACGGTCCGCGCCGACGGCACGCACTTCGATGCGGTCGTGCGCGCGATCGTGTACCAGCAGCTCTCGGGGAGCGCGGCCTTTACCATCCACTCCCGACTGCTGGGGCGCTTTGGCGGCGTCACGCCGCAGCCCCAGGTGCTGCTCGACACGCCCGACAGCGAATTGCGCGCGCTGGGACTTTCACGACAGAAGACCGGCTATCTCAAGGATCTGTCGCGCCGCGTGGCGTGCGGCGAGGTTCCGCTCTCGACGCTGCACGATCTGGACGACGACGCGATCATCACGGCGCTCACGACGGTGAAGGGAGTGGGCGTCTGGACGGCGCAGATGTTCCTCATGTTCCGGCTCGGACGCCCGGATGTGCTGCCGGACCTCGACCTCGGCATCCGCAAGGCGATCCAGCGCGCATATCGCACGCGCGGACTGCCCACGTCGGAGCGCGTGCAGCGCATCGGCGCGCCGTGGTCGCCGTTCAGCAGCGTCGCCTGCTGGTATCTCTGGCGCAGCCTGGAGCTGGCTGACACGCCGGGCACGCCGGCCGCGAAGCGACAGGGCGGGAGCGGCGCGCGCCAGCGGGGGACGCGCAAGGAGACGCGTGCGCGTCGCGCGGCGCGATAGCGCGCCGGCCTTCGAGCTCTTCGCCGTCTGCGCTCCCGGACTGGAAGGGCTCGTCGCGGCGGAGCTGCGCGCGCTCGGCGCGATGCCTGGCGCAGCGGAATCCGGCGGCGTCGCGTTTTCCGGCGATGAGCAGATGATGTTTGGCGCCAACCTGCACGCGCGCATCGCGAGCCGCATCATGGCGCGCGTGGGCCACTTTCGTGCGCGCGCGCTCAGTGAGCTCGAGCGTCGCGCGAAGAAGATCGCCTGGGAGCGCTACCTCGCGCCCGGCACGGCGGTGCAGCTTCGTGTGACGTGCCGCAAGTCCAAGCTCTATCACTCCGGCGCCGTGGCCGAGCGCATTGCGGCGGCCATCGCCGCACGCGCGGACAGGATCGGCGGCGTGACGCACATCCGCGCGGGCGGCATTGCCGCCAGCGATGACGAGGCCGACGATGCCGGTGTCGCGCCGGATTCCCATGATGGCGAGAGGGCTCCCGCCGCGCCGCAGGCGCAACTGTTCGTGGTTCGCGTGCTTCACGATGAGTGTTCCATCAGCGTCGACACCTCGGGCGCGCTGCTGCATCGGCGCGGCTACCGGGAGGCCACGGCGAAGGCACCCATGCGCGAGACGCTGGCGGCGGCGCTTCTCGTCGCGGGCGGCTGGGATACGAGCGCCCCACTGCTCGACCCGATGTGCGGCGCCGGCACCATTGCCATCGAGGGCGCACTGCTGGCACGTCGCATCGCGCCGGGCATCAGGCGCACCTTTGCCTGTGTGCATTGGCCCGGCGCCGACGCGCGCGTCTGGCAGGCGCTGCTCGATCGGGCGCACGGTGCCGAGCTGCCGCGATCAGGCGCGCCGATTTTCGCATCGGATCGCGACGCAGGCGCCGTGGAGGCGGCGCGGGCCAACGCCGAACGCGCGGGCGTGGCGGGTGACATCGAGTTTTCCCGGCGCGCGCTCTCCGCGGTGACTCCGCCCGCCGCTCCCGGGTGGCTGGTGACCAATCCACCGTATGGCAAGCGCATTGGGGACGCGCCGGCATTGCGCGATCTCTACGCCACACTCGGCCGCGTGGCACGACGCGATTGGCCGGAATGCACGCTCGTCGTGCTGTCCGCGGATCGTGCGCTCGAGCGGCAGCTCGGGCTGGAGTGTGCGCCGCTGCTCCGCACGCGGAACGGCGGGATCGCGGTGCGCGTGATGCGGTGCGGGTGATGCGGTGCCTGATGCCGTGCGCGTGATGCGGTGCGGGTTTTACGCTACACCGTACGCGGCCGCGCGGCCGTGGGCTCGCCGTGTGTGTGCCGGCGGAGGTCATCCACGAGGTGCCACGCGGAGGGATAGCGATCTTCCGGCCGCTTCTCGAGCGCCCTGAGGACGATGGCGTCGAGATCACCTTCGAGTTCGTGCTCCAGGACAGCCGGTGTGGTTCCGCGCGCCGCGCTCGCGCTCTCGGCCGTCACCGCGTGATCGTGTCCGCCGCGCGTGTCGCGCTCGGAGAGTGCCACGGCGCGCGACGGCTCGAGCGGCGCCTCGTACAGCACGGCGCGCTCGATCGTGCCCGCGGAGCGGCTCGAGATGCGGTATGCGCGGTGCCCGGTAAGCAGTTCGTAGAGCAGCAGGCCGAGCGCGTACACATCGCTCGCCGCCGTCACGGGCGCGCCGCGCACCTGCTCCGGCGACGCGTACTCGGGCGTCATGAGCCGTACGCCGGTGTTGGTGCGCGGGCCCGTGCCGGCATCATCGCCCAGCAGCTTGGCGATGCCGAAGTCCAGCAGCTTCACGTCGCCCGCGGGCGTCACGAAGATGTTCGACGGCTTGATGTCGCGGTGGACCACGAAGCCGGCGTGCGCGTGCTGCACGGCGCCGCACACGGTGGCGAAGAGCGCGAGTCGCGCGCTGATCGGGAGGCGGTGCGCGTCGCAGTAGCGGTCGATGGGCTGACCGTCCACGAATTCCATGGCCAACCATGGATCGTCGCGCGGGCCGACGCCCACGTCCAGCAGGCGCGCGATGTGTGGATGGGCGAGGCGCGCCAGTACGCGTCCCTCGTGCACGAGGCGCGCATTGAGCTCGGGACTCGTGAGGTCGCCGCGAATGAGCTTCATGGCGACGATGCCGGGCGGCGTGTCGCGCTCCGCGAGATAGACCACGCCCATGCCGCCGCGGCCGATCTCGCGGATGAGCCGGTAGCCGCCGACCTCTTCGCCGGCGCGGCTGTCGCTCTCATCATGCGTGACCAGCGCGGCCATGGACGATGCGGACGCGTCAAGAATGCCCGGTGCATGCGCGTCCGCGTCGAGCAGGGAGGCCACTTCGGCGCGCAGGGCGCTGTCGTCGGCGCAGATCCGGTCCAGGAAGAACGGGCGCGCGGACTCGGGACGTTCGAGCGTGGCGTGAAAGATTTTCTGGACCAGCCGCCAGCGCTCAGCGTCCATTGGGGGCGAGCTCCCGCGCCAGCCAGGCCCGCGCCGCGCGCCAGTCCCGATTCACGGTGGGCACGGAAAGGCCGAGCGTCCGGGCCGTTTCTTCCACATTGAGTCCGGCGAAGAAGCGGTATTCCACGATGCGCGCCTGGCGTTCGTCGAGGAGGGCGAGGCGGTGCAGCGCGTCGTCGAGATCCAGCAGCTCTTCCACACGCACGGACATGCCGTGCACGCCTTCGTCGAAGGTGACCAGGACCTCGCCGCCGCCGCGCTTCTGCGCGAGCCGGTCGCGCGCCGCCGCCATGAGCACCTGCCGCATCGCGCGCGCGGCGACGGCGAGAAAGTGCTTGCGGTCCTGCCACTCGAGCGACGCCGAGGGCAGCAGCTTGAGATAGGCTTCGTGGACGAGCGCGGTGGTGTCGATGGTTTCCGTGCCCCGGCCAGCGCGCACGACGTGGGCGAGGCCGTGCAGCTCATCGTACACGCAGGTGAAGAGCTGGTCGAACGCTCCGTCCTCGCCGCGACTGGCTGCGCGCAGCAGCGCCTGAAGGGAAGCGGCGGCCTGCGGCCGCCTGCGGGAAGCGCCGACTGCGCCTTCGGCACAGCGGCTGCGGGAAGCGGGCGGCTCCCTCACGGGAGCGCCCTGCGGGAAGCGCCGCGCTGAGCGCGGCTGCGGTTGGTGGACCACGGCATATCGTCGGAAATCGGCTGCGGAGAGTACTGGATACGGGAAATTACTGGCGCCGGAGATGAGAACGACAATACCGCACCTCCTTGCACCGGCACCAGACCCGCGCTGCTGATCCTCCTCAGGCGCTGAGCCGACAGGCTCAGCCGCCGATTCCCGCAGCCGCGCTTCGCGCGGCGCTTCCCGCAGGGCGCTCCCGTGAGGGAGCCGCCCGCCTCCCGCAGGCGCGCATTGCGCGCCGCTTCCCGCATATATTGCACACGTGTCATCACCGGTCCTTCAACCGCGTGCCTCGCACGGAGCCTCCAGCGGAACGGACGAGCTGATCGAGTCGCTGCCGGGCGTAATCTGCGTCGTCGATGGCGACTGGCGCATCACCGCCGTCAATCGCCGAGCCGTCGAGCTCGCGGGTTGCGCGCGGGGGGAACTGCTCGGCGCCAGAATCTGGGATTTTCCGGTGCTCGCGCCCAATCCCGCACTCTGGGGCGAGCTGCAACAGGCCCTGTCGCGTCGCACGCCATTCGTGCGCCAGGTGGAGGCATCCACACTGGGCATTCCGCTCGAGCTGCACGTCATGCCGCACCGCGATGGGCTGCTGCTGCAGGCGCTCGAGCGGGCGACGCCGCATGGGGGTGACGAACACCATGCGACGGTCGTGCGCCTCGCGCGTGGGGCGGAGACGCGCGCCCGGACGCTGCAGTCGCTGACCGCGGCGCTCTCGGGCGCGCTCGCCGAAGAGGAAGTGAGCGCCGTCGTGCTGCGCCAGGCGCTCCCGGCGTTCGGCGCCACGGCGGGCGATGTCGTGCTCCTCAGCGAAGACCGTCAGGAGTTCCGCGCGCTCTGCTGGGTCGGGTATCCGGAGGATCTCATCCGCGAATGGATGCACTATCCGCTGGAGAGCGGCACGCCGGGACGCGACATCGTGCAGACGGGCGAGCCACTGTTCTTCTCCTCCATCACGGTCATCGAGGAGCGCTATCCACGGCTCGCGCCCATCCTGCGCGCGAACGCGCTCTCGGCCTATGCGGGCATGCCCATCGTACTGGGCGGACGCGTGAGCGGCGTGGTGAGCTTCAACTTTCCCGCGGCCCGCGAGTTCACCGAGGAAGATCGCGCCATGCTGCTGGCATTCGCGGCGCAGTGTGCGCTGGCGCTCGAGCGCGCACAACTGTTCAACGCCGAGCAGCGCGCGCGCGCGGAAGCCGAGGCGGCGAATCAGGCCAAGACGGATTTTCTGGCCGTCATGAGCCACGAGCTGCGCACGCCGCTCACCGCCATTCTCGGCTATGAAGAACTCCTGGCGGATGGGGTGAGCGGGCCGGTGAACGACGCGCAGCACCTGCAGCTCGAGCGCATCAAGGTGAGCGCCATGCATCTGCTCCAGCTCATCGATGAGCTGCTTACCTTCTCGCGGCTGGAGAGCGACGATGAGCGGTGTGAATCCACGCCGATCGCGCTCGCCACGATCCTCGACGAATCCGTGGCGCTCATCACCCCGCTCGCGGCGGCGCGGCGGCTCACGCTCGCGGCCACGCCTCCGGCGCAACCGTACACGCTCTTCACGGATCCGGCCAAGCTGCGCCAGGTGCTCGTGAACCTGCTGTCGAACGCGGTGAAATTCACGGAGCGCGGGCGGATCGATCTCACGGCGAGCTGTGATGACGACACGGTGCGCATAGATGTGCGCGACACGGGGATTGGCATTGCGCAGGAATATCTCGACCGGATCTTCGAGCCATTCTGGCAGGTCGAGCGCCGCACGACGCGGCGCGCGGGTGGGACGGGGCTGGGGCTGAGCGTCTCGCGCGGGCTGGTGAATCTGCTGGGTGGGACGTTGACGGTGGAGAGCGAGGTGGGGGTGGGGAGCGTGTTCACGATTCTCCTGCCAACGTAGGCCGAGCCAAGCGCGGCCTACGCTGTCAGGAGAATCGCGGGAAGCGGGCGCCTTTGGCGCCCTGCGGGAAGCGGCGCGCTGCGCGCGCCTGCGGGAAGTGGGCGGCTCCCATGCGGGAGCGCCCTGCGGGAAGCGATGCCGGGCTGGACCGCTGGCGTGGTATGGCTTTCCGACGTATGCTGAGGGCCGAGCAACCACCACGATGAGGGTGTCGTGTCGTTACAGAAAGGCGAAGACCGCTTCCCCCAGGCGGCCCCGGGCCGCCGCTTCCCTCAGCCGGCCGCAAGGCCGGCGCTTTCCGCAAGGCGCCGGAGGCGCCTGCTTCCCGCGCTCTTGCTCCTCGCCAGTGCGTGCCAGCGTGGCACGCCCACCGTCGCACTCCACGCGCCGGGGGACAACGAGATTCCCGCTGGAGCACTCGGCGCGTCCATCCGGCGCGGACGAGCGCTGCTCGAACACACATCCGACAGTCTGCCCGCGAACGTCGGCAACAAGCTGCGCTGCCTGAGCTGCCATCTCGACGGCGGCATGCGCGCGGGCTCTGCGCCGCTCGTCGGTGTCTATGCGCGCTTTCCCCAGTACAGTGCGCGCAATGGCGCGACGATCACCATCCAGGACCGAGTCAACGGCTGCTTCGTGCGCAGCATGAACGGCCGGCCGCTTCCCGCGACGAGTCCGGCGCTGCGCGACATCGTGGCGTATCTCGCCTTTCTCTCGCGCGACGTGCCGGTTGGCGCGCACGTGCAGGGCGAAGGCTTCGCCGCCATGACGCCGCTCAAGGGAGATTCCGCGGTGGGTCGCATGCTCTTCGCGTCGCGCTGCTCGCGCTGCCATGGCGACAATGGTGGCGGCACCGCCGTCGCGCCGCCGCTCTGGGGCGCCGAGTCGTTCAACATCGGCGCGGGGATGGCGCGACTCCGCACGGCAGCGAGCTTCATCCGGCACAACATGCCGTACGATCAGCCGGGCACGCTCACCGATCAGCAGGCGTTCGATGTCGCGGCCTATGTCACCTCGCGTCCGCGGCCCGATCTGCCCGGCAAGGAATACGACTGGCCAAAGGGCGGCGCACCACCGGACGTCGCCTACCCCACGCTCGGCACGCGCCCGCCGGACGCGGAACGCGCGCAGGCGAAGAACTGAATGATGGAGCGGATGTACGTCACCCTTTCACGAGACACCTGGAGGCAGCGTATGCGTGACATCGATTCTCTCGACAAGGTCCCCCGCCGCGGATTCCTCGAGCGGCTCGCGGCGGCGTCACTCGCCGCCGGCGTCGCCGGTGCGTTGCCGCGGACGCTGCACGCGGAGACTGTTGCGGCGCGCGCGGCGAATGCGCACGAGCTGCACGGACCGTCGAGCGTCGAGGACTGGCCCAGCGTGAAGGGCACACACAAGCAGATCTTCGATGGCACCGCGGTGAACGACGGCATGCCGCTCATCTTTCCCACGGTGTTCATGAACACGAACAACGAAGCCAGCGGCGTGAAGGACAGTGACCTCGGAGCGGTTGTCGTCCTGCGCCATGCCGGAATTCCGATTGCCTTCACGGACGCGATCTGGGCGAAGTACAAGCTGGGCGAGGCGTTCGGGATCAAGGATCCCGCCACGAAGCAGCCCGCGGTGCGCAATCCGTACTACCACTCCAAGCCAGGCGACATCCTGCTGCCGGATGCCGAGATGGAGCACTTCCAGTCGCGCGGCGGCATCGTGGGCGTGTGCAACGTAGCACTGACCATCTGGAGCGGCATGCGCGGCGCGGCGATCGGCGTGGACAAGGACACGGCGAAGAAGGAATGGACCGCCGGCGTGATTCCGGGCGTCACGATCCTCCCGTCCGGCGTGTGGGGCGTGAACCGCGCGCAGGAAAAGGGATGCACGTACTGTTACGCGGGTTGAGTGTGGTAGTTGGTCGCTGGTCGCTGGTCGCTGGTTTAACGACAGTTGCTGGTAGCTGAGCGCTCAGACTACTGCGTTCCAGCTACCAGCTACCGTCGTTAGACCAGCAACCAACGACCAGCTACCAGCGACTGTCGTTAAACCAGCGACCAGCGACCAGCGACCAGCTATCGTCTCTAAACCAGCAACCAGCTACCAGCTACCATGAACGCCATCTGCATCGGCAGACACAAAATCCTCAGCGAGCATTTCTGCTCGTTCTTCGAGGCGGCGGGCATCGAGTGCGTGCCGGCGGTCGGGTTGCAGGACGGAATCGCCGAGGTGCGCGCGGGGGCGCCCGATGTCATCATCTGCGATTACGATCTGCTCCAGCCGGATCTGCTGCGTGACTGGGGGCAGGATGGAAAGCTGGCCGGGCTCCCCATCATCGCCGTGAGTCTGACGCGCCGGCCCGAGGAGGCGCGGCTGGTCGGGCACGGGCCGGTCATCAGCTTCCTCTATCTGCCCGCGGCGGAAGGCGAGGACGTGAAGAGTACGCTGCAGAGCGCGTCAGCGGTGGCCAGCCGGACGCGCATGGCGCGAGAGCGAGTGAACGAGCGCGAAGCCCGGCTCTGAGATGCGCGTGCGCGCAGCGATGGCGCAGGCGGCGGTTGCCGTGATTGTCCCACTGGCCATGCTGGCCGGGTGCCGGGGCGGGAAGGAGAGGGGGGCGGCGCCGGCAGTGCATGGGGTGACGCAAGGGGCCAGGGCGAACGCACCAGGTGCAACGACCGCGGCCGGAGGCGGGGCAGCGGGCGCCGGCACGAGACAGCCGGCGAGCACGGGGTGGACCGTGGCGGAGGTCGTGCGGCGGCTCACCGATGCGGGACTTGTTGTAGCGGACTCGGCAGAGACCGCACGCCACGAGCCGCTCACGGTGAGCGCTCACGTGTTGCACGTGAGCGGGGGGACGCTCGAGCTGTATCTCTATTCGGGAGCGGCGGCGCGCATGCGCGAGAGCGCGAAGCTGGATACCACGAACACGGGGCTCCCGTCCATTTACAATGCGCGCTACATCGAGTCCGGGAACCTGATCGCCATTCTCCATTCGCCGAGTGATCGCACGGCGGAGCGGGTGACGAACGTGCTGGAAGGGTGGCACAACGAGGAGTGAGGAGGAGCGCGATGGCGCTGTGCGGTCGATGATGCAACGAGGGCGGCAGCTCGGAGTGAGCCACCGCCCTCGTTGTTGTTCACCCAATCAGAGAGTTACGGCTGGCAAACCGGCGAGCCGTCCGTGACTACCGAGACGCTGTTCACCGTGGCCGGGAACGCACCGCCAACCTTCGCGCCGCACAGCTTGGACGTGAACGAGTTGGTTGCACCCGCCTGCCACGTGCTGTCCAGGCCGGTAATCGTAATCGTGTTGCCGGTGGACGGAACGTAGTTGTTGAGCGGCGTCACGGTCCCGGCGATGTTCGACGCCGTACCGGAGAAGTACGTGTTGTACGAAGAGAAGTACGCCTCTTCAGCCGTGGCGAGGTTGCGCAGGTCGGTCTTCATCGACGCGACGTACGCCTTCTCCTTCGTGGTGGCAAACTTCGGGATCGCGATCGCCGCCAGAATGCCGATGATAACCACGACAATCAGCAGCTCGATCAGAGTGAAGCCCTTCTTAGCGGTGAGACGCATCTGTGTTGATCCT
>DATNDS010000010.1:0-3537 GCA_035553215.1 Gemmatimonadaceae bacterium | reverse complement strand
TCATTCATGGCGTCCGTGGCCTTGTGATAATCGCCGCGGTAGAGCTGGGCCCGCGCCAGGAAATCCGCCTGCGCTTCGTCCGTCATGTTGTCGCCGTAGTAGTCCATGATGAACTGGTCGGTGAAGTAGTTGAACCCCAGCAGGTCCACGGGAATCTGGCGCACGGAATCAATCTGCGCCTTGATGAGCGGCAGCACGCGACCGGGTTGGGTGGTGGTGACGTAGATCCCTCCGGTGGACACCCCCAGCTCGGTGAAGGGCGCGCCGGCGGCATAACTGAGCCCACGTTCCTCGCGCACCGCGCCGCTGATTCGGGAGGACAGGAACGCCGTCGCCACGCGAAAGGCCTGCAGGTCCGCTTCCGACGCGGGCGGTCCTTCGAACAGGCCGAGGATGTAATTGGTCTGGAGCGGCCGCTGGACGAACGTCACGCTGGTCTGCATCCGCCTCGGCGCAGCGGGGAGGGACCACACGTACGTGCCATGCGGCAACGTCGCCAGCGTGCGGGTGACAGCCGCCGTCACGGCGGCGCGGTCCACGCTGCCCACCACGACGAGCAGCATACGCGATGTCACCATCTGCGCCCGTGCATATGCTGACAGCGCCGCCGAATCGAGTGCGGCGAGCGTCTGCTCGGTGCCGGCCGGTTGCAGCCCGTACGGAGAACCGGCAAACGTGACGCTGTCCGCGAGCATGCTCACGTATGCATCAGGGTCGTCGCGCGAGCGGCGCAGCGCCGAGATCATCCGGCCGCGCACGAGGGACACCGCGCTCGTGCTGAGCGTGGGGTGCATCAGGCGGTCCGCCCAGACGTTCCACGACGAATCGAAGTCCTGCCGCAGTCCCATGAACCCGTACACCGTCCAATCTTCCGATGGATCGATAATGATCTCGCTGCCCGTGCGGCCCCACGCTTCGCGCGTGGCTCCGCCCGGATAGTTCGTCGTGCCGTATTCGGACGCGCGCAGGAGCAGCGCTTCGATTCCCTGCGTGGCGGGCGTGAGCTGCCGCGTGCCGCCCAGCAGGTAGAGATGCACCGCGACCACGTCGTTCGCGTAGTTGGGGCGCTGGATGACCTGCACGCCACCCGCCATGTACGAGACGGTGACGCTGTCGAACCGCACCGTGTGTCCCTCGGCGGACGTCACGGTCATTCTCTGCTCGGGATGCGAGGTGGCGCAGGCGATGAGTCCCCCGGCCGCGGCGGCCACGGCAGCCGCAACGGTCGCGCGCGCCAGCCGCCGGCTGGCGGCCGCACGATAGGCGTTCACTGGACCTCCGTCATCTGAATGTATTGCTGCAGCGTCGCGGCACTCACCTGCGCGTTCTTCGCCGGCGTGAGGATCCCGATCACGTACGGCTTGTTGGTGATGTACTGATTCACAAAGGCGCGAACGTCGTTCACGCGCTGGGTGGAGAGATTGTCCGAATAGCCGAGGTAGTAGTCCAGTCCCGCGACGGCCCACCAGTACCCGAAGGTGTGCGCCAGTTGCGCGCCCTCCTCGAACTGGAAGGCGGTCTGCACCGCGCGACGCTTCTCGGCAATCTGGAGATCTGATGGCTTGAAGTAATCCTCGCCCCCCATCCGGGACAGCTCACTGGACAGCACGGTGAGCGCTGCGGGCAGTTTGTCCGCAGTCGTGGTGCCCCAGAAGGTGATGGGCCCCGTATGGTCGAGCGACTGATACGAGAGCGAGGCGGCGTGAAAGAGTCCGGCGTCCACGAGCTCGCGCTGGAACTGCGACTCCTTGTCGGCGAGGAGACCGGAGAGCACATCGGCCGCATACGTGGCACCAGCGTCCTTGCGCACGCTCGGGCCCTGCCACTCGATCTGCACCGTCACATCGTTCACATCGCCGGTCACGACGACGCCGCGGGTGCTGTCGAGCGCGGGCATGGGGGGCACGGGCGCCGCCGCGAAGGGATCGGGACCCTGCTTCCAGCCGCCAAAGCGCTTCTCGGCCATCGCGAAGACTTCGGGCGCGGACACGTCACCGGTCACGATCAGCGCCGAGTTGTTGGGGATGTACCACTTGCTGAAGATCTTCCTGAGCGAGTCCGGCGTCACGGACATGAGCGAGAGCTGGTCGCCGAGCGTGTTCTTGCGCGGCCAGCCGCTGCCCCAGAGCCGGACATCCAGCTCCTGATCGAGATGCTCCGCGGGCTCGGACAGATCGCGCTGCATTTCTCCCAGAACGACGAAGCGTTCCTTCTGCAGATCGTCGTTGTCGAAGCTCGGCTCGCGGACGAGATTCGCCAGCACACGCACCCCGGCATCCGTGTTCTCCGATGGCAGCGTGACATAGTACGTCACGTCCTCCTCGGCGGTCGTGCCGTTGTAGGCAGCGTGCAGCGCTCCCATCTCGTCTCCCCAGGTGCGATCGAGCGGGCCGTGGTAGCCCTTGAACAACATGTGTTCGAAGAGGTGCGGGACGCCCTGCTCCTCGCTGGTCTGCGTCATGGCACCTGTTTTCACGACCACTTCGACGGTGGCGAGCGGCACCGCGTGATTCTCAAAGACGATCACGTGCATGCCGTTGGAGAGTGTCTCCTGGTGTGTGAGCCGCTGGAGCGATGCGCGTTGCGCGAGGAGCGGCATGGGCAGGAGAAGCGCAACGCCGAGCGCGCTGCGCAGCGGAAACCATGTGGCGTGTGGTCTCACGGCGGGGTGGGTTGCAGGGAGACGACGGGGGGAAGAGCGGAGAGGGTCCGGCAGCGACGCCAATCTCGGATGGACCGGCTCAGGCCGCAAGACCCGGAACGGCACCGATGTGACGAGCGCGCGGGACGGGGGCAACGGGAGTGGCGTCGCGGGTCAGTGCCTCGAGCGCCTCCAGCGCGTGATCGCGACGACGTAGATCGCGCAGGTGAGCACCAGCACGAGGGTGCCGAGCACGATCTGCACGTTGCGAGTGAGACCGTTGGGATAGAGCATTTTCAGCACGTAATGCTGCAGGAACCCTCCCGAGTAGCCGCCCTCTGCCGCGCGCCGGCGAAGTGCATCCTCGAGCGGCGTGAGCGGACAGATCCAGTTTTCGTACTCCACGAGCATGCCCCAGATGGCGCAGGGGATGTGCACCCACGCCACACGCGGCCAGCGGAGTACGAGAAAGCCGCCGAACAGGACGAACACCACGAACAGGGCGTGTCCAATCACGACCAGGGTGGCGAGCCACCTGAAGATCATCTTCGTATTCGTCCGTGCCGAATGAACGCCGGTAGCGACCCGCGTGCGAGATGAGCGCGCGGCATCGCAACCCCGGGCGCAGCCGCCGCCAACTCGCGTATCAGGTTAGATTACAAATCAACACTGGCGGAGGCATCATGACGAAGGCGTTCGAGTTCGAAAGCGATGGCCGCACCTATACCTGTCGCATTGAGTCGCTGCGCGGTCCTGGCTCCCCGGCCTGGTGGTGGTTCGGCGTATCGGGCGATGGCCACCGGTATGCCCCGTTTCAGGCCGCCAAGGGCGATACCCAGGATTCGGTACGCACGCGTATCGTGGCGTATTACACGAATCATCTGACGCGCCGGTCC
>DATNDS010000009.1:0-25964 GCA_035553215.1 Gemmatimonadaceae bacterium | reverse complement strand
CCAGTCGCGCTTCACGCGGCGCTTCCCGCAGAGCGCCTTCGGCGCCCGCTTCCCCGTCATTCCCCTGGCGCTCTAGATTCGGTTCGTGAACCCGCCGCTTCCTCCGTATTCGCTCGCGCCGCACCCCTTCCCGCTCCGCGCTCTGGCGGCGCTGACGGCACGAGCGCCACTGGGAAACGCGCACGAAGTCACGCTCACCTGCCTCATGGCGGCGAATCTCGCGGCACACCAGTCGCTGGCGGTGCCGCTTCCGCCGCGCGCGCGCGCGGACCGCGCATCGAAGGCGAGAGGCTGGTTCGCGGCGCGCGCACTGCCCGGGGTCGTGCGCACATCGGTGGCACGACTCCTCGATACCTTGTCGGGTGATTCGCTGCCGGACGTCGCCGCGGCGCTCACGCTGGTGCTGAACGCATCCCGTCGGTACCTGGACACGGCCAGCATTCGGGAACTGGAGGCGCTCTCACGCGCGCTCGTCGCGGGGCACGGCAGCTGGCCACACGGCCCGCATGCCTGTCGGCACCGGTGATGTTGCACCTGACCCTTTCCCCAATGCGGAGTATCTTCTGGCATGCCCGGACGCGCTGATATCTCGCCGCTCATGCTGCTCCTGAAGCGCGTTGACGCGATCGCCGATGGCGACCGGCCCGCGGACGGCGTTCCCACCGGTTTCCCCACGCTCGACCGACTCCTGGGCGGCGGGTTGCGTCCTGGCGACCTCGTGGTGCTCGGCGGCGATGTCGGCGTCGGCAAGTCCGCGCTCGCCATTGCGATCGCACTGCATGCCCGCCAGGCCGGCCATCAGGTGGCATACTTCAGTGGCGAGATGGACGCCACGCGCTGGCTCGAGCGGGCGCTGGCCATCGAGGGCAAGGTCAGCATGGATCTGATCCGCCGCGGCAAGGTGAACGACGACGAGCGCTCGGCCCTCGGCGCGGCCGCGCTACGCCTGCGCGACGCGATCCCCCGTATCTCGCTCATCACGCCGGAAGGTGCGGCCACGCTGGCAGACGCCATCCGGCAGGATGGTGACGCCGGGCTCGTCGTGGTGGATTCGCTCCAGTGCATACCGGCCGGCGATCCACAGCGGGACGACGCGCTCGCCTATGCAGTTCGGGTCCTCAAGTCGCTCGCCGTCGAACGTGAGACCATCGTGCTGCTCATGGCGCACCTGAGTCCGATCACGGGCCGCATCGACATGCGCCCCGTGCTCGATGACTTCGGTGCGGCGGGCGCCGTGAAGCAGCACGCCGACGTGATCCTCGCGCTCTATCGCGAGGAGTTGTACGATCGGGCGCCCGGGCGCGAAGGCGCCACCGAGCTCGCGATCCTCAAGAATCGCGAAGGGCCCATGACCTACGTGGATCTGTTCTTCTACAAGCAGTGGCTGCGATTCGAGGACATGGTGGAGACGTGACGGCGTCCGGCGCTCCCTCGTCCCTGCCCTCCCTTCGCTTTATCTTTTTCTCATCAGCTCAATTCATCTCGAGAGTGCCATGGCAGGTCATAGCAAGTGGAAGCAGATCAAGCATTACAAGGCGGCCGCGGACGCCAAGCGCGGCGCGATGTTCACCAAGCTCATCCGGGAGATCACCGTCGCGGCCCGAGCGGGAGGCGGTGATCCGGCGGGCAACCCGCGACTGCGGACCGCCATCGACGCCGCCCGGGCATCCTCCATGCCCAAGGACAACATCGAGCGTGCGGTCAAGAAGGGAACTGGCGAGCTGGAAGGTGTGGATTACCAGGAAATCACGTACGAGGCGTATGGTCCGGGCGGCGTGGCGCTGCTCATTCACGCCCTCACGGACAACGCGACGCGTACGGTTGCGGATGTCCGTCACAAGCTGTCGCGCGGCGGCGGAAATCTGGGCGCCACCAACTCGGTTGCATGGATGTTCGATCGCAAGGGACAGATCTACGTGGACGCCACCGGCTACGCGGAGGACGCCGCGCTCGAAGCCGCGCTCGAAGCCGGCGCGGAAGACATGACGCATGAGGGCGACCAGTACATCATCACGACTGATCCTGGCGAGCTGCACACCGTGCGCGCGGCAATCGAGGCGCGCGGCATCGTCGTGCAGGAGTCGGAAATCGCCATGATCCCGCAGACGTCCATGCACGTGGAAGGCAAGACCGCCGAGTCGCTGCTGCGCCTCATGGAAGAACTGGATGAGCTGGACGACGTGCAGAAGGTGGAAGCGAACTTCGACATTGATCTCGCCGAGATGACCCGCTCGTGAGCCGCTGCGCATGATCGTGCTCGGGCTCGATCCGGGCACCGCCGCCACGGGCTATGGCGTCGTCTCGAGGGAGCCCTGCGGCTCCCTCTCGCTCATCGAGTGCGGCGTGATCCGCACCACCGCGCGTGATCGCCTGCCCGTTCGTCTTCGCGAGCTGCATGAGGAGCTGGTGCGGCTGATCGCGCGCCACCATCCGGATGTCCTCGCCATTGAGGATGTGTTCTACGCGCGGAACGTGCGCACCACGCTGGTGCTCGGCCACGCGCGCGGCGTGCTGCTGCTCGCCGCCGAGGAAGCGGGACTGGAGATCCACGAATATCCCCCCGCGACGATCAAGAAGACCATCGTCGGCGCGGGCGGCGCGTCCAAGGTGCAGGTGCAGTTCATGGTAGCGCGTCTGCTGCGGCTCAAGCACGCGCCCCAACCGAGCGACGCCGCCGATGGCGTCGCGGCAGCGCTCACGTACCTCATGACGGCACGACTGCCGCAGCTCACGGAGCCGCAGCGGTGATCGCGCGGATCACCGGGACGCTCGCCGCGAAGGACCTCGACCGCGTGGAGATCACGACGGACGGCGGGGTCGCCTACGAGCTGGTGATTCCGCTGAGCGTCTTCGAGATGCTGCCCCGGGTGGGCGAGCCCGTCATGCTCTTCACCCATCTCGTGGTGCGCGATGATGGCTGGCTCCTCTGCGGCTTCGCCAGCGCCCTGGAGCGCCGCGTCTTTCAGCGGCTGCTCTCGGCCAACGGCGTGGGGCCGGCGCTGGCGCTCGGCATGCTGTCCACGCTGAGTGCTGACCGGCTCGTGCGCGCCATTCGCGAGCGCGACGTGGCCACGTTGCAGGGCGTGCCGCGCGTAGGGAGAAAAAAAGCCGAGCGCCTGGTGCTCGATCTCGCGGACAAGATGGACGACGTGCAGGGCGAACAGGACGCGGGCTCCATGCCCTCCGCCGGCGCTACGGCGGAAGACGCGGTGCGCGCGCTGGTTTCACTCGGCTACCACACGACGGACGCGGACAAGGCCGTGCGCGCCGCGCTCGATCAGGACGGTCGCGGCAAGAGCGTATCGGAGCTGATCCGCATGGCGCTCAACGTGATTGGAGGACGGAAATAGTGCCTGCACGCCGAACCGCCACCTTCACCGAATCGGTCATTCGCGAGATGACGCGCATCGCCCATCAGCACGAGGCGATCAATCTCGCGCAGGGCTTTCCCGATTTCCCCATGCCCGCACCCATGAAGGATGCGGCGTGCGCGGCGATTCGCGGGGACATCAACCAGTACGCCATCACCTGGGGCGCGCCCGCGCTGCGTCTGGCCATTGCCGAAAAGTACCGGCGCTGGTACGGCATGGATGTGGATCCCGAGCGTGAGATCACGGTGACGTGCGGCGCCACGGAAGCCATGGCGTCCACCTTTCTCGCGCTCCTGGACCCCGGCGATGAGGTGATCATCCTCGCGCCGTTCTACGAGAACTACGGGCCGGATGCGATTCTGGCGGATGCCCGGCCCGTGTACGTGCCGCTGGACGGGCCCGACTGGCGGCTGGATCCCGAGCGGCTGCGCCGCGCGTTCACGCCGCGCACCCGCGCGATCGTCGTCAACACACCGCACAATCCGACCGGTCGCGTGCTGACACGCGACGAGATGTCGCTCATCGCCAGCCTGTGCGTCGAGCACGACGTGATGGCGTTCACGGACGAGATCTACGAGCACATCCGCTACGCGGGTGCACACCACGCGCTGGCCACGTGGCCCGGCATGCGCGAACGAACCGTGACGATCTCCGGCCTGTCCAAGACTTTCAGCTGTACGGGCTGGCGGCTGGGCTACGCGCTTGCGCCTGAAGCGCAGTCCGTCGCCATTCGAAAGGTGCACGACTTTCTCACGGTAGGCGCGCCCGCGCCGCTGCAGGCCGCGGCCGCGGTGGCAATGCGCTTCGACGCGGATTACTACAACCAGCTCGCGCGCGACTACCGGGAGCGGCGTGATCTGCTCGCCGCGGCGCTCAGCGAGGCGGGATTTGTCTTCTCGCTCCCACAGGGCGCCTATTACATTCTCGCCGATTTCTCCGCGCTGAGCGACGCGTCGGATGATGCATTCGCGAAGTGGATGACCGCGGACGTCGGCGTCGCGACCGTACCCGGATCGAGCTTTTACGGTGAGGGCGACCTCGGCAGGCGAGTGGTCCGATTCGCGTTCTGCAAGAAGACGGAGACGCTGGCACGCGCCGCGGAACGACTGGCGACGCTGCGCGCGAAAGTCTGACGCGCTCCCTTCCGCACCCGCGTCGTGGCAGGTCGTCCATGCGTGCATTCGGCATTTCTTCGGTATAGATTACCACCATGGCCCGCGCCGAAATAACGACCCCGGAGTCGCTCGCCGATGAATCCGTCATCGAGCTGTCGCTGCGCCCGCAACGGCTGGCTGAATTCATCGGCCAGCAGAAGCTCAAGGAAAGCCTCCGCATTTACATCGATGCCGCACTCTCGCGCCGTGAGCCGCTCGATCACACGCTGTTCTACGGCCCGCCCGGGCTCGGCAAGACCACGCTCGCCGAGCTCATCGCACGCGAGATGGGCGTGAACATTCACGCCACCTCGGGCCCGGCGCTCGAGAAGCCGGGCGATCTCGTTGGCACGCTCACGAACATGCGCGCCGGCGACGTGCTCTTCATTGACGAAATCCATCGCCTGCGTCCCATCATCGAGGAGTTCCTCTATCCCGCCATGGAGGACTACCGGATAGACATCCGGCTGTCGGAGGGACCCAAGGCGCAGACGATCACGATGCCGGTCGAGCGATTCACGCTCATCGGCGCCACGACGCGATTCGGGATGCTCACGGCGCCCATGCGTGCGCGATTCGGAATTCCGCTCCGGCTCAACTTCTATCCCGTGGAGGATCTCGAGGAAATCGTGGCGCGATCGGCGGACGTGCTGCGCGTCGAGGTGGACGCTGCGGGCGCTTCGGAAATCGCGCGGCGGGCCCGGGGAACGCCGCGCGTGGCAAACCGTCTGCTGCGTCGCATTCGCGACTACGCGCAGGTGAAGAGCGACGGCCGGATCACCAGGCCGGTGGCGGACGCGGCGCTGGAAATGCTGGACGTGGATGCGTTCGGGCTGGATGACATGGATGCCCGCATCCTGAAGACCATCATCGAGAAGTTCGACGGCGGGCCCGCCGGCATCCGGTCCATCGCCGCCGCGACTGGAGAGGATGAAGGCACCATCGAGGAGGTGTACGAGCCCTTTCTCGTCCAGAACGGCTTTCTCCAGCGCACGCAGCGCGGTCGCGTCGCCACCGCGCAGGCGTATCGTCACTTCGGGTACGCGCCACCCGCGCCGGGCAGCGGGCAGCCGACGCTGTTCTGACGGAGCGCACTCCGGCGAGCCGCGCGGCGCTTGACAGCCTCCGGGCCGCGCCGCATGGATGGAGCATGCGCCTCCGCCTGTTCGTCGTGCTTCTGGGCGCAGCCCCGGTGGCCGCGCGATCTTCACCGGCCCAGCGGTCGTACGCGACCTCACGATCCACACCACGCCTCACACACGCCGACTCGCTGAGTGCGCTGCACGCGCTGGATGACCGCGTGCGCGCGAACCGTGAGGACGCGGAAGCCTGGCACACGCGCGGCGTGCTGGCGTGGCGACTGTCCGACGCCGAGCGCCGGGCGGGATTCATGCGCCGCCTGGCGAACGACTCGCTGCTCGCGCTCGCGGACTCCTCCCTGCGCCTCGCCGTACGCTACGCACCGGGCAGCGCGGGCTACCTCGTGGATCAGGGGCGATTCTATCTGACGTCGAACTCGGCGGCGGTGCGCGGCCGCGCGGCCGCGCTCTTTCAGAAAGCGGCTGCCGACGCGCGACACGCCGGCGACCGGATCACGCTCGCGCGCGCGCTGGACGAGCAGGGCATGACGTGGTGGCGACGCTATGACGACCGCGCCAATCGCACCATATACAGCTATGTGAGCAAGGCGCTGCACGACCGGAGCTTCCTGAAGGACCCGCGCTCCATTGCGTACTACATCGACAATCAGGCCATTCGTGCCGCGTCGCAGGACTGGTCCGGCCAGGAGGAATACCTGCACGCGCAGGACGACTTCGCGGATGCGCTCGCGGCCGATCCCGCGAATGCCGGCGCGCTCCGGCACACCTACATGCTGCTGGCGGACCGGCAACGCTGGGCCGAGTTGGAAGCCGTGTCGCGCACCCGTGTCGCGCAGGACTCCACCGATGCCTGGGCATGGCTGGCCAACGGACTCGGCGCGCATCGCCTGGGCGACGAACGCGCAGCGGCCCGCGCGTTCCACGCGGCCCTCGCACGGCTGCCAGACACGGAGCGCGCGTACTTCCAGCAGCTGAGCCGCATCCTGACGCGCACTGACTCGGCGCAGGTGGCGCACCTGCCTGAGGCCGAGCAGGTCAACCTGCAGCAGCGATACTGGTTGATGTCCGATCCACTCTGGGCCGCGGGGCAGAACGACAACCGGCTCGAGTACCTGAGCCGGCTCGTGTATGCCGAGCTGCGCTTCTCCGTGCCGGAGTTCGGCATCCGTGGCGCGGACACCGAGCGCGGAGAGGTGCTCGTCCGCTACGGACCACCGCCGGCGATCATCTCCTTCCCGCCCGACCCCACGGAGCGCGACGATCACCGCCCGCAGGTACTCTGGTGGTATTCCACCACCGAAGCGTTCCTGTTCCGCCAGCTTCCCGGCTACGGCGTGGCGACGCTCGAATCCCCGGATCTGCGCCAGTTGCGCCGGCTGCGTGACACCATTCCCGTGGTGTGGCGGGACGCCGGCGATGCCGCGCCGCCGGACTCCATTGGCGTGCAGACCGTTCGCTTTCGCGCGCAAGGCGACTCGAGCGACGTGTACGTCGCGGCGAACATTCCCGTCTCGCGTCTGGCGCGCGGCGTTGACCTTGCCCGCGGCGCGCTTCAGGTGAACTTCGACGCGTACACGTGGCGCGCCGACCCCGTGATTCGTGACTCCGCGCGCGAGCGAATGACATTCGGTGGACGCGATACGAACGAGGCGCACACCTGGGCGCCGCGCGTCGCGCCGGGCACCTATCTGTTCCGGGTGGAAGCCCTGCAGCCCGACGCAATGCGCGGTGCCCGCGCTGCCGGCCGGCTCGACATCGCGCCGCTGAAGGGATTCGGCATGAGCGACGTGCTCGTGGCGCGGCGCGTCACGCCGCGCGCCGGTGCACTTCCGGATCGCTGGTCCGATTTCGACATCGCGCCGAGCTTCGGCCTGGTGCATCGGCACGTGCCGTTCGGCATTCTCTGGGAGACCTATGACCTCGCCGCGAAGAATGGAAGTGACGACTACACGGTGCGCATTACGGTGAAACAACTTCGCGCGCGCGGCATCGGCAGCATCATCGCGAAGATCGTGGGCGGGGTGGCGAGCGCCATTGGCATGTCCGGCGGTGGTGAGGGCACGGTCTCGCTCGCGTTTCCGCGGCGCGTGCCGGCGCAGGCTGCGCTCGTGGATTACATCACGCTCGACCTCGGCGCCGCTGCGCCGGGCGCCTATCGGCTGTCCGTCAGCATCACCGACAACAACAGCGGCCGGCACGTCGTGCACGAGAGCCCCATCACGGTCATCGAGTGACGGCTGGCGACCGCACATCGGATTACGACTTCGCCCTCCCGGCGGGCAGCATTGCGCAGCGCCCGCTCGATCGGCGCGATGAGAGCCGCCTGATGATCGTGGAGCGTGAGACCGGGCGCATCACGCACGGCCGGTTTCGCGACATTGAGGGGCTTCCGGCTCCGAGCGACGCGCTCGTGCTCAACACGACCAGGGTGTTTCGGGCACGACTGCTTGGCCGGCGCGACTCGGGAGCGAGCGGCGAGGTGCTGCTGCTCCGCGCGCACGGCACGGATGAGTACGAGGCACTGGTGCATCCCGGCGGGAAGCTCAGACCGGGGCGCACGCTGCACATCGCGCCGGGCTTCGACGTGGATGTGCTGCAGGTGACTGACCGGCGCACGCGAATGGTGAAGCTGCGAACGGCGGATGGTGACGTGGCCGGAGCAATCGAGCGGCATGGGCACGTGCCACTGCCGCCGTACATCACGCGCGACGACACCGACGCGGACGCTGAACGCTACCAGACCGTGTATGCGCGTGAGCCGGGGTCGGCGGCCGCGCCGACGGCCGGCCTGCACTTCACGCCGGAGCTGCTGGAGCGCATCCAGGCGCGCGGAGTACGCCGGGTGGACGTGCTGCTCCACGTGGGCGCGGGGACGTTCAAACCGGTGGAGGTGGACGATCCGGCGCGTCACCTGATGCACGAGGAGTCCATCGCGGTCACGGCGGATGCGGCGCGCACGCTCAATGAAACGCGTGCCGCCGGCGGCCGCATCTGGGCGGTGGGAACGACCAGCGCGCGAACGCTGGAGAGTGCGGTCGGCACGGATGGCACGTTCGCCGCCACGGAGGGCGAGACGCGACTGTTCATCCGTCCCGGCTATCACCTGCGCGCCGTGGACAAACTCATCACGAATTTTCATCTTCCCCGCTCCACGCTCATCATGCTCGTGGCAGCGGTCGCCGGATTCGATCTCACCATGCGCGCCTACCGCGAGGCCGTGGCGACGGGATACCGGTTCTATTCATACGGCGACGCGATGGTGATCCTCTGACGCGCGCGGTGCGCCGCGCGACCTCGTGACCGCATGTCCGACGACTCGTTCGCCTTTTCCGTTCACGCCGAGTGCGGCCCCGCGCGCGCCGGCGTCTTCACCACACCGCACGGTCCGGTGGAAACGCCGGCGTTCATGCCCGTGGGCACCAACGCAACCGTGAAAACGCTGGACCCCGGCGAGGTCCGCGCCGCCGGCGCGCAGATGATTCTCGCGAACACCTATCATCTGCACTTGCGCCCCGGCGAAGCCGTCGTGCGCGCGATGGGCGGGCTGCACCGGTTCATGGGATGGGACGGTCCGATCCTCACCGATTCGGGCGGCTTCCAGGTGTTCTCGCTCGAAGGACTGCGCAAGGTGACCGAGGAAGGCGTGGAGTTTCGCAGCCACGTGGACGGGTCCCGCCGCTTCTTCACTCCTGAAGGCGTGATCGCCATGCAGCAGGCGTTGGGCGCGGACGTGATCATGCAGTTCGATCACGTGATTCCCGGTCAGTCGGATCACGCGACGGCGAAGGATGCGAGCGAGCGGAGCCTCAGGTGGCTGGCGCGTTCGCGAGCAGCGGCCGCCGAGCGCGGCGATTCTCCCCAGGCCCTCTTCCCCATTGTCCAGGGCGGCATTCACGCTGATCTCCGCCACGACGCGGCATGCGCCATCGCCGACATGGGGCCCTGGCGCGGCTACGCCGTCGGTGGCCTCTCCGTGGGCGAGGCAAAGCCGGCCATGTACGAGATGCTGGACGTCGTGAACGAGGCGCTGCCGCGCACACATCCCCGCTACCTCATGGGTGTCGGATTTCCGGCGGATCTGCTGGAGGCCGTTCGGCGCGGCGTCGATCTCTTCGACTGCGTCGCGCCCACGCGCATGGGCCGGACCGGTACGGCCTTCACCAGCGACGGCCGTCTCAACGTGCGCAATGCGCGCCTGCGCCTGGACGCCAGGCCGCTCGACGAGACGTGCGACTGCTCGACGTGCCGCCGCTTCAGCCGCGCATACATCCGGCATCTGTTCGCGGCCGATGAAGTGCTGGGACTCCGCCTTCTCTCTCTGCACAATGTACATTTCCTGGGTACCCTCATGCGCCAGGCGCGCGCCGCGATCGCGGGAGGGACCTTCGACGGATGGAGCCGCGACTGGCTCGCCCGTCATCACTCCGCATCCGTCCCGGTGCCATGACCGCTCTCTCTCCGTTCCTGCTCCATGCCATTCAGGCGCCGTCAGGCGGCCTCAGTGGCCTCACCGGCATCGCGCTGCAGATCGGTTTCATCTTCCTGCTCTTCTGGGTGATCATCATTCGCCCCCAGCAGAAGCAGAAGCGCCAGCACGAGCAGGCGCTTCGTGATCTCAAGAAGGGCGATGAGATCGTCACCGCCGGCGGTATCGTGGCCGAGGTGATCTACATCAAGGAAACCGTCAAGGACGGAACGCCCACGCAGACCATGGAGGACCGCATCACCATCAAGTCTGCCGAGTCGCGTCTGGTGGTCGAGCGCGGGCGCATTGCGCGTGTCGTGACGCGGGTTTCACAGGCGAGCCCCGCGGCGTGAGCCTGCTCGACATCCACGTGCTCGGTTCCCCGGTGCTCCGGCAGGAGACGCGGCCCGTCGAGACGATCACCGACGAGCTGCGCCGCCTCGTGGACGACATGTTCGAGACGATGTACGCGGCGCGCGGCATCGGTCTGGCCGCCAACCAGGTGGGCCGGCTGGAACGGCTGACCGTCGTGGACGTGGACAACACGCCGCTCGTCGTGATCAATCCCGCCATCCTGCAGGCGGAAGGCAGGCAGAAGGGCGAGGAGGGGTGCCTCTCGATCCCGGACATCTACGGAGACGTCGAACGGGCACAGCACGTCGTGGTGCGGGCCCAGGACATCACCGGCGCATCGTACGAGGTGGATGCCACGGACCTGCTCGCGCGCTGTCTGCAGCACGAGATCGATCATCTGCACGGCCGTCTCTTCATCGATTATCTGAGTGTGGTCAAGCGCCGTGCGGCGCTTGCGAAGTGGGACAAGCAGCGACAGGGCGACCGCTCGCTCATTCGTACCGTTGAACCGGAGAAGGCAGGCGGCAGCCGTCGGTCGGACGAGGAGCTCTAGTGCGCGTTCTCTTCTGGGGCACGTCCGATTTCGCTGTCCCATCGCTGCGCGCGCTGCTTGGTGAAGGGTTTGAAGTGATCGGTGTGATCACGCCCCCCGACCAGCTCGCGGGGCGGGCGCATGCCGAGTTGATCCTGCCGCCGGTGAAGGCCGTGGCACTCGCCGAAGGCCTCCCGGTCCTGCAGCCCGAGCGCCCGCGCGGCGAGCTGCTGCACCGTGAGATCGCCACGTGGGCACCCGACATCTCGGTGGTTGCGTCGTACGGTCACATCCTGCCGCGCGATCTGCTCGAGCTTCCACCCATGGGCACGATCAACGTGCACGCGTCGCTGCTCCCGCGTCTGCGCGGGGCGTCACCAATTCAGGCAGCGATCCGCGACGGCTTCGTCGAAACGGGCGTGACGATCATGCGCATGGTGCCCGCGCTCGATGCGGGGCCGATCATCCTGCAGGCGCGCACACCCATCGCCGCCGACGAGACCTATGGCGAGCTCGAGCTTCGGCTGTCGGAGCTCGGGGCTCTCGCGCTCGTTGAGGCAGTCACACTGCTCTCGCTCGGACAGGCTGGCGAGCACCCGCAGGACGAAGCCGCCGTGACGTACGCGGGCAAGATCACGCGCGAGATGGCACGGATTTCCTGGAACGACGGCTGTGGCGCCGTGGCGCGGCGCATTCGGGCGTACGATCCGAAACCGGGCGCCTTCTCCTCGCTGCGGGGCTCGCAGGTGAAGTTGTTCGGCGCCGTCGAGAGCGATCCGACGGACGACGCCGGCCGCCCGCTGCCCGGCCAGATTCTCGCCCTGGATGCCGGCGGCATGCTCGTCGCCTGCGCGGAGGGCACGGTGCGCGTGACGGAAGCGCACCCCTCGGGGCGGAAGCGCATGAGCGTGAACGAGTGGGCCCGCGGCCGCGGTGTGGCGGTCGGCGATCTGCTGGAATGATGACGGCGGGCAATGGACGTCTGGACATGGGGCATGGCCCGGTGTCCCGTTCCCCATTGCCGGTTCCGGTGCTTCACGCGGTCACCACCGACGAGATCCTGCTGCAGCCGGATTTCCTGTATCGCGCGCGCGGCGTGATGCAGGCGGTCGGTGCGCGCGGGGCGCTCCACGTACGCGGGTATCGCATTGGCTCCAGCCGCCTGTTCGAACTCGCCTGCGCGCTCGTGCCCGTGCAGCAGCGCACCGGCGCCTGGCTCGTGGTGAATGACCGCTTCGACGTCGCCCTGGCGGCCGGCGCCTGGGGTGCCCAGCTCACGACCCGTTCCGTGCTGGTGGCGGACGCGCGCCAGGCAGCCGCCGCGCTTCGGCTCGGCGCGAGCGTGCACGACGCGCGCCAGGCGGCCGCGGCCGCGCCGGCGGACTGGATCGTCGTCGGTCATGTGTACGAGACCGCCTCTCATGATCGCGCCCCCGGCGGTGGCGTGCAGCTCATCCGCGAGGTCGTCGCGGCCACATCGCTTCCCTGCATCGCGATCGGCGGCGTGCGACCCGGAGACGTGAGCGCGCTGCGCGATGCCGGCGCCTGGGGCGTGGCGGCGATCAGCGGCATCTGGGGCGCCCGCGATGCCGAACGCGCCGCCATTGAGTATCTTTCAGCGCATGAGCGCTGGCACAGTTCGTAGGAGCATCATCACGCCAGTGGTGAACGGGGAACCGCGCGCCATCGCCGCAGGCTCCACCGTCGCGGATCTGTTGCGCGAGCTCCAGCTCGAAGCGCGCCTGGTGGTGGTGGAACACAACCGCACGATTCTTCGCGATCGCACCACGTATGCCGCACAACCGCTCGCGTCCGGTGACACGATAGAGATCGTGCACTTTGTTGGAGGAGGGTGACGTGACGACCGTTGTTGCGCCAATGCTGGATGCGCCGCTGGTGATCGGCGGGCGTGAATTCCATTCGCGGCTGCTGGTGGGCACCGGCAAGTACGCGACGAACGACGACATGATGCGCGCGATTCAGGCATCGGGCGCCGAGATGGTCACGGTGGCCGTGCGCCGCGTGAATCTGAATCGGTCGACGGATGAGAGCATTCTCCATCACCTCGATCCATCGCGCTACTTCCTGCTGGCGAACACCGCGGGATGCTACACGGCGGACGACGCCGTGCGCTACGCGCGTCTCGGCCGGGCGGCGGGCTTCAACGAGTGGGTCAAGCTCGAGGTGATCGGCGATCCGCAGACGCTGCTGCCGGACACCACCGGCCTGCTCGACGCCACGCGCACGCTCGCGGCGGAAGGGTTCAAGGTGCTCGCCTATACGAACGATGATCTCATCACCGCGCTGCGCCTCGAGGATGCCGGCGCCGCGTGCGTGATGCCGCTCGCGTCGCCCATTGGGTCGGGACTCGGCCTGCTCAACCCCTTCTCGATTCGCACGATCAAAAGCCGGCTGACCGTACCCGTGATCGTGGACGCCGGTGTCGGCACCGCATCCGATGCCTGCGTGACCATGGAGCAGGGCGTGGACGGCATTCTCATGAACACGGCGCTCGCCGCGGCCACGGACCCGGTGCGCATGGCCATGGCCATGCGCCTGGCGGTGGAAGCGGGACGCCTCGCCTATCTGGCCGGCCGCATGCCACGGCGCGAAATCGCCGTCCCGTCGTCTCCCACGACGGGCATGCTCGAATGACGGACGCGCGGTCGCAGGTGGCACGCACGGCGCATGACCTGAGCAGCGTCACCGAGTCGCGGCGCGCGGCGGCCGACATGTGCGCGGATCTGCGCCGTGGCGAGCGACTCGACGCCGCGTTCGAGGCGCGCGCCGCCCATCTCGACGCGCGCGACCGGCGCTGGACGCAAGAGCTGGTGTACGGCATGCTTCGCCGTCGCGCCGTGCTGGATGCCTATCTCGATGCGCGCGTGCGCGGTGGTCTCGCCCGCCTCGATCCGGATCTCATCGACCTGCTGCGACTCGGCGTGGATCAACTGCTCTTCATGAACAGCGTTCCCGCGTACGCCGCCATCGCGCAGACCGTGGAGCTGGCCAAGCAGCGGCATGGCATCGGGGCCAGCAAACTCGCCAACGCGGTGCTGCGGCGCATGGATCGCGAGCGTGACGCGCTCGAGCTGCCGGCGCGCGGCGATCCGGTGGAGCTGCTGGCGTTGCGACAGTCGCATCCGCGCTGGCTCGTTGCCCGCTGGGTCGCGCGCTGGGGCGCGCAGGAGACCGAGCGGCTGCTCGTCGCGAACAATTCGGAGGCGCCCACGGTGCTGCGCCCCTACGGCATCGTGCGGGAACAGCTCGAGGCCACGCTCGAATCGGCGGGCGTGCACGTGGAAGACGCGCCGCTCGTGTCCGACAGTCTGCAGCTCATGGGCGGCACGTCGCTCGCGGAGCTTGGCGCGTATCGCAAGGGGCTGTTCTTCGTGCAGGACCCGGCCGCGACGCTCGTGACGCGCTACGCGGCCGTGCCACCGGGCAGCGTGGTCATTGATCTGTGCGCCGCGCCGGGCGGCAAGGCGCTCGAACTTTCGCGCACGGCCGGGACGGTGCTCGCCGTGGATCGCTCGCCCGTGCGCCTCGAGCGACTCGTGGACAACGTGCGCCGCCTCGAGGCGCGTGCCGTGCGACCCGTGGTCGCCGATGCCCGTCACGCCGCGCTGCAGGCTGCGGACGCGGTGCTCGTGGATGCGCCATGCACGGGCACCGGCACCTTCCGCCGGCACCCCGATGCACGCTGGCGTCTCAAGGTGTCCGACCTGGCCGTGATGGGCGCACTGCAGCGGAGCATCCTGCATGCGAGCGCGGACCTCGTCCGCCCGGGCGGCCTGCTCATCTACGCGACCTGCTCGCTCGAGCCGGAGGAAAACGACGCCCAGGTGGAGAGCTTTCTCGCCGAGCACGATGCCTTCAGGCTGGAACCACCGCCCGCCGGCACGGTGCCGGAGACGGTGCTCGATGCCGGACGCCTGCGCGTGCTGCCGCAGCGCCACGCCACCGACGGCGCCTTCGCGGCGCGCCTGCGGAGAGCGGCGGCGTGAACGCCGGCCGTCTCACGCGCGGTCCCGGGCCGTACCTGCTCTCGGGAATCGCCGGGCTCGCGCTGGCCTGGCTCGTCGTGGGCGTGTTCGTCTTTCCTGGCGGCGCCGTGGCATCGAGCGATGTCATCGTGCCGAACGTCACCGGTATGTCCTACGCGGATGCCGCTGCGCGGCTCAAGACCGCCGGCCTGTCGGCCGACAAGGGAGAGCAGCGCTATTCCAGTACAACCCCCACGGGCGGGGTGCTCGATCAGACGCCCGATCCGGGCAGTTCGGTCTCCAAGGGCGCATCGGTCTTGCTCGATCTCAGCCGGGGCGAGCAGCAGGTGGCGGTCCCGCGCGTCACGGGGTTGTCGCGCGACCAGGCGCAGCGCACGCTCGAGGATGCGGGACTCGAGGTCGGCGAGGTGACAACCGCCGCGAGCGATGCGCCGTACGGCCAGGTCCTCGCCAGCACGCCACCCTCCGGTACCCAGGTGAGCGTCCCATCCCCGGTGAATCTCCGCGTGAGCGCGGGTCCGCCAGACGTGACCGTTCCCGACGTGGTGGGGCAGGACTACGCCCAGGCCCGCGTGCTGCTCGGCCAGCTCGGGTTTGCGATCGGCACGGTGACGACGGATACGACGAGCGCGCTTCCGCCGAACACGGTCGTATCGCAGTCGCCAGCCGCCAGCAGCGCGGCACACGCCGGCTCGACCATCACGCTCACCATTTCCGGTCGACCATGACGATGCGCATCGCGCCGTCGATCCTGAGCGCCGACTTCGCGCATCTCGCCAGCGACATCGCGATGATCGAGTCGGCCGGCGCCGACTGGGTGCACGTGGACGTGATGGACGGCCGCTTCGTTCCCAATCTCACGTTCGGCGCCAAGGTGATCGAGACGCTGCGCGGGATCACCGAGCTGCCGCTGGATGTACACATGATGGTCGTGGAGCCCGAGCGGTATTTCGAGACGTTTGCCGCGGCGGGCGCCGCAACGCTCACGCTGCACGCGGAAGTCGCGCCCCACCTGCATCGCCAGATCTGTCGCATCAAGGAGTTGGGCTGCCTGGCGGGCGTCGCGGTGAACCCGTCCACGCCGCTGGAGATGGTGCGCGACGTCGCGTCCGATCTGGACCTGCTGCTCATCATGTCCGTGAATCCGGGGTTTGGCGGCCAGTCGTTCATTGCGCATTCGCTCGCCAAATTACGGCAGGCGCGCGCGCTGCTCGACGCCGCCGGCAGCCACGCCGTCCTCGAGGTGGATGGCGGGATCAATCGCGACACGATCACATCGGTGTGGCGCGCCGGTGCGGACGCCGTGGTGGCGGGGCACGCCGTGTTCGGTGCTCCCGATCCGAAGGCGGAGATCGCGGCGCTGAGGCTCCTCTGCATGGAGACGGCATGACGGTCAGGCAGCAGTGGTCCATCGTGGGATTGTTCGTGCTCGTGGCTGGCGGCGTGCTGTTCGCGGCCACCCGCATCATGGGCGACGAGCTCTTCCCCGTGTCGGTGGGTTCGCGCGCGCCCGACTTCCACGCACAGACCATCGCCACGCCGGCCCGGGCACGCTCGCTCGGAGATTATCGCGGCCAGGTGGTCCTGCTCAACATCTGGGCAACGTGGTGCGCGCCATGCCGCATCGAGATGCCGGGCATCGAGAAGCTCCAGCGCGCGCTCGGGCCGGACGGGCTCAGGATCGTCGCGGTCAGCATCGACGATCCCGGTAACGAGCAGGCCATTCGTGACTTCGCGCGCCAGTACGGCCTGTCGTTCGAGATCCTGCACGACGAAACCGGGGCCATCAAGACGCGCTATCAGACCACCGGCGTGCCGGAGACGTTCATCATCGGGCGCGACGGCGTGATCCGGAAGAAGGTGATCGGCGCCACCGAGTGGGACTCGGACGCCAACCGCGCGCTCATTCAGTCGCTGCTCCGCGAACCGGCCAGCTGAATGCCGCAGCCCGTACCCGTACGCGTGCGCTCGTGGAAGCAGCGGCTCCGCTCCGCGGTGATGGAAGGGTGGCCGCTCAAGCTCGCGGCGATTTTCTTCGCACTCGTGCTCTGGCTCGTCGTGAGCGCGGAGGAGCCCACCGAGGAATGGGTGGACGTGCGGCTGGCGCTCATCATGGATTCCACCGTCGCGCTGCGTGACAGCATGCCCAGCGTGCAGGCGCTCGTGGTGGGCCGCGGACGCGACCTGCTCAAGCTGTACGCGGAGACGCCGGTGATCCGCCGCGTCGTCGGGCGGGACACGCCGGAATCGGTGGTGTTCGATCTGCGCCCCAACGAAGTGGACGTGCCGGGCAACATCGATGCGCGCGTGCGCGACGTCCGGCCGCGCCAGGTGGAGCTCAAGTTCGCCGTGGCCGGCTCCCGCTACGTTCCGGTGCGCCTGGCGCTCGATGTCGTGGCCGACAGCGGATTGCGCCTGACCGGCGCACCGCGCGCTGATCCCGACAGTGTTTTGGTGCGCGGCCCGCGCGCGGCCGTGCATGATGTCGTGGAAATCCGCACCGTGCGACAGCGACTCGTGGTGCGCGACACGCTCTCGCGCGCCGTGCCCCTCGATACCGCCGGGCTTGGCGTCCACGTGACGCCGGATGCCGTCCGCATTCGTACGCCCATCACGTCCGTCCATCCGGCACGCGACAGCTCCGGGCAGTGACTCGCATCCTTGGCATCGAGACCTCGTGCGACGAGACGTCCGCGGCGGTGCTCGAGGCCCTGGGCGATGCGGTGACGCTGCGTTCCCTCGTGATCCTGTCGCAGGATGTGCACCGCGTGTTCGGAGGCGTCGTGCCGGAGATCGCCTCGCGCGCGCACCTCACCGCGATCACGCCCGTGGTGGAGCGCGCACTCGCGGACGCCGGCGTCGCCCCGGATGCGCTGGACGCCGTTGCGGTGACCCATGCGCCCGGACTCGTCGGCGCGCTGCTCGTGGGACTGAGCTTCGGCAAGGCGTACGCGTTCGCGCGAGGCATTCCCGTCGTCGGCGTGCACCACATGGAAGGGCATCTGTTCGCGACTGCACTCGAGCATCGGGATGCCGTTCCACCGTTCACCGCGCTGCTCGTGTCGGGCGGTCACACCATGCTGCTCGACGTCGAAGCCTGGGGCCGCTACCGCCTGCTGGGCGCGACTCGTGACGATGCCGCCGGCGAGGCATTCGACAAGGTGGCCAAGCTGCTCGGTCTTCCCTATCCGGGCGGACCGGCGCTGGAACGACTCGCGCGCGAGGGCACGCCGGGGCGCCATCGCTTCACGCGCCCCATGCTGCGGTCCAACCAGCGTCCGGACGATCCGGAGTACTACGATGTCTCGTTCAGCGGGCTCAAGACCGCGGTGCTGCTCACCGTGCGCGGTACGACGGACCTGGATGCCGAACGCGCGCACATCGCGCGCGGCTTTCAGGATGCGCTGATCGACACGCTCGTGGCCAAGACGGCCCGTGCCGTGGCCCGCTTCGGGCGCACCCGGGTCGTGCTGGGCGGCGGCGTGGCCTGCAACCAGACCCTCGTGGGCACCATGCGCGCGCGACTGGCGGACGATGGCATTGCCGTCTATGCTCCATCAGCCCGGCTGGCGACGGACAACGCGGCAATGATCGCGCGCGCCGGGCTCTTCCACTTCGAGCGGGGCGAACGGGCCCCGCTCGATCTCAACGCGTATGCTGCCGCACCACTGCCTGGACTCGTGCCTGCATGATCGTTCATCACCCCTTTGTCGTTCACTTCGGGCGCTTCGCGTTCACCGGCTTCGGCATCGCGGTGCTGCTCGCCTTCGCCATCGCACAGGTGATCTGCCAGCGCGAGCTGGCGCGGCGCGGCCACGACCCCGAGCCCATCGGTGATCTGATCTTCGCCGCCGTCATTGGCGGGTTGCTGGGCGCGAAGATCTATTATGTGATCCTGATGCACGACATCACGATGCTCTGGAGCCGCGCCGGCTTCGTGTTCTGGGGCGGGCTCATCGGCGGCATCATTGCGGTGGCCTTCGTCGTCTGGCACCGGAAGCTGAATCTCTGGCGCATCGCGGACGTCGCGGGCATCGGGATCGCGGCGGCGTACTCCATCGGACGCACCGGATGCTGGGCCGTTGGCGACGACTATGGACGCCCATGGAATTCCATCTTCGCCGTGAGCTTTCCGGATGGCTCGCCGCCGTCCACCGCGGGCAACATGCACGCGATGTTCGGAACGCCCATTCCCGCGGGCGCAACGGCGAACACCGTGCTCTCGGTCTATCCCACGCAGTTGCTCGAGGTGACGCTCGGCTTCGTCATGTTTCTCATTCTCTGGCGGCTGCGCGATCACAAGCATGCGGAGGGATGGCTGTTCGGTGTCTACATGGTACTTGCCGGCATCGAGCGCTTCCTGGTGGAATTCCTGCGCGCCAAGGATGACCGCTTCTTCGGCGGGCTGACCATGGCACAGCTCTTCGCGCTCGCCTTCATCGTGGCCGGCTTCGTGTGGATGAACGCGCGTCGTACCGTCCGCGAGAACGCTCCCGGCATCTACGCGAGAGCGGCCTGAGGCCAGACGACGCTCGGGACTTCCTCCCGGGCTCGCCGTGCACTTTCTGCGCGCAGCACCTGTGACGCGCTGCGGCATCGAGCCGGGCCGATTCGATTCTTCATCCGCCTCTCGTACGACCGGAGATCCGATGAAAGCTCTGTTTGCCGTCCTGCTGCTCGTGCTGCTCCCCGTATCGCCCGCTGCGGCCCAGGGAGCGGATTCCACGATGTCCGCCGTCCACGCGCCGCATCCGTTCACTGTTCACGACCTCGTGACGATGGATCGGGTGAGCGACCCCCGGTTGTCGCCGGATGGCCACTATGCCGCGTACTCGGTGCGCAGTACCGAGTACGCCGCGAACAGGGGCGTCAGTGCCATTTACGCCAGCGATCTGCGCGGAAGCGCCGAGCCCGTGAAAGTGGTCGCTGCCGGCTCCTCGGCGCGCTGGTCCGCGGATGGGCGCAGTCTCTATTTCCTGGCGCCGGCGAATGACGTGGAGCAGTTGTGGCGCGTCGACCTCTCCGGTGCGAACGGTCTGGATCTCGGCGCACATGCGGCACCCGTACAGGTCACCCGCGCGCCGCTGGATGTGAACGACTATCTGCTCTCGCCGGACGGCCGGCGCGTGCTGCTGTCATATGCCGTGTTCACCGATTGCGCCACGCTCGCCTGCACGGCGCAGCGGCTCGATGCCCGCGAGCACGACAAGGCCAGCGGCACACTGTACACCAGGCTCTTCGTGCGGCACTGGGATACCTGGGCGGATGGCCGGCGCAACCAGCTCTTTGCCGCCGCCCTTGACGGCAGCGGACCGGTGCCCGCGGAGCCAACGCTCCTGAGCCGCGGCATCGATGGCGATGTGCCGAGCAAGCCGTTTGGCGATTTGAGCGAGGTCGCGTTCTCGCCGAATGGCCTGACCGTATACTTCGGCGTTCGCATTGCCGGCACCACCGAGCCGTGGTCAACCAACTTTGATGTGTACAGTGTGCCCGCGGACGGCTCCGCCGCACCGCGCAACCTCACCGCCGCCAATACGGCGTGGGACGCGTATCCGGTGCCGGCGCCCGACGGCAAGACGCTCTACTACCTGGCCATGAAGACGCCGGGCTTCGAGTCCGACCGCTTCGCGATCATGGCCATGGACCTCGCCACCGGCGCGACGCACGAGGTGGATCCGAAGTGGGATCGCTCGCCGGGCGGGCTGTCCATCTCGGCCGATGGCAGGACGCTGTACGCCACGGCCGACGACGAGGGCCAGCATGCCCTCTTCGCGATCGATGCGGCGACCGGCGCGGTGCGCCGGCTCGTTGGTGGCGGTACGGTGAGCGGCTATTCGCTGGCCAACGGCACGCTCCTCCTCGCGCGCGACGATCTCAAGCACCCCGCGGACCTGTACACACTCGATCTCAGCGCAAACGGATCACACCCTGGCACACTGAAGCAGGTCACGCACTTCAATGCGACCGACCTGGCCAGTGCCCGAATGGGGGACTACGAGTTCTTCACCTTCAAGGGTTGGCACGACGAGACCGTGCAAGGGTACGTCGTGCGGCCTGTCGGCTTTCAGCCAGGGAAGACCTACCCGGTCGCCTTCATCATTCACGGCGGCCCGCAGGGCGCCATGGACAACGGCTGGAGCTATCGCTGGAATCCGCAGACGTACGCCGGCCAGGGCTTCGCGGTGGTGACGATCAACTTTCACGGATCCACCGGCTTCGGACAGGCATTCACGAATTCCATCTCCGGTGACTGGGGCGGGAAGCCGCTCGAGGACCTCAAGCGTGGCTGGGCCGCGGCACTGGGCCGGTACACGTTTCTTGACGGTGGTCGCGCCTGCGCGCTCGGCGCCAGCTATGGCGGCTACATGACGTACTGGATTGCGGGCGTGTGGAACCAGCCGTGGAAATGTCTCGTGGATCACGACGGCGTGTTCGACACCCGCGCCATGTACTACGACACGGACGAGCTGTGGTTCGAGGAGCACGAGAATGGCGGGACGCAGTACGAGCATCCGGAGAACTACGAGCAGTTCAATCCGCTGGATCACGTGAAGGACTGGCGCGTTCCGATGCTGGTGGTGCACAGCGGCCACGATTTCCGCATTCCCATCACGCAGGGGCTCGGCGCGTTTACGGCGTTGCAGCGCCGTGGCATTCCCAGCGAATTCCTCACCTTTCCCGATGAGAATCACTGGGTGCTGAAGCCGCATAACAGCGTAGAGTGGCACGATACCGTGAACGCGTGGCTGAAGAAGTGGACGGGTAGCCACGCCGCGCCCGCGGCGCCGAACCCGGCGCCGAACCGCTGATGGCGTTCGTTACGAGAGGCGCGGGAAGGACGTGAGGTAGCGCAAACCGATCACGCGCGCGAAACGGCCGCACGAGGCAGCGCTGCCACGCTTCACATGCGTCGCCGATCCCGCGACCGGTGCGTCTTGCCACGGCCGGGTTTGACGCTAGGTTGTCCTGTCCCGCGTCCCCCAACCCACCTCGCCGTCGCGGCGGCGGCGGTTGGCTCGACCGTTCCCGTCGACGCGATTCTCTCATTGCCCGGGGGCCTTCCCCTTGAGTGACGCCACGCAGTCGGCCGCACCGCGTCGTGTGCTTCGCCTTCGCGATGTCGTGCTGTTCAATCTCGTGGCTGTGCTCGGCCTGCGCTGGCTGGCCACGGCTGCCCGGGCAGGTCCCGGCACGCTCGTACTCTGGGTTCTCGCCGCCGCACTGTTCTTTGTCCCGCAGGGGCTCGTCGTGCTCGCCCTCTCGGCGCGCTACCCCAGTGAAGGGGGGATCTATACCTGGACCCGCGAGACGCTTGGCGAGGGTCACGGCTTTCTCTGCGGATGGTGCTACTGGATCAACAACGTCCTGTTCTATCCGAATCTCCTCATCTCGACTGCCGTCATTGCCACCTGGGCCATTGGCCGGGGTGAGAGCGGCCTGGCGGACAATCGCACGTATGTCCTGTCGGCTACGCTGATCGCCCTTTGGGCGGCCGTGGCGGTGAACGTCATTGGCACCGGCCGCGGCAAGTGGCTGCAGAACATTGGCGCACTGGGTACGTATCTCCCGGCAGTCATGTTGATCGCACTGGGTGGCGTCGCCGTGTTTCACGGGTCACCGGCGACGCCGATCACTCGCGCCTCGCTCACACCCAATTTGTCCAGTCTCGCGACGCTCAATCTCTGGGCGACCATCGCCTTCGCCTTCGCCGGGCTGGAACTGTCGTCTTCCATGGGCGACGAGGTGCAGGACGCGGCACGCACGATGCCGCGCGCCGTCATCATCGCTGCACCGCTCATCGCCCTGGCGTACATCCTTGGCTCCGGCGCGATGCTGTGGCTCGTCCCCAGCGATCACGTCAATCTCGCGGCGGGCTTCATCCAGGGCGTCTCCGTCGGAGCCACGCGCATTTCGCCGGGACTCGGCTGGCTCGCGGCGGCCGCGGCGGCCATGTACACCATCGGCAATCTCGGTGGCGTCGGCGCGTGGCTCGTCGGGCCCGCACGCGTCGCGTTCGTCATCGGCCTGGATCGCTACTTCCCGCGCGCGTTCGGCAAACTCCACCCCCGGTATGGCACGCCGTACATCGCCATGATCGTCCCCGCGGTGCTGGCGAGCGTCCTGCTCGTCATCTCCCTGCTCGGGAAGGGCACCACCGTGGAGCGCGCCTATCTGGTTCTGCTCGACACGAACATCCTGCTGTACTTCATCCCCTACCTGTACCTGTTCCTGATCTTTCTGCTCCAGTTCGCGGTGGGAACCCGCGCGACGGCGAACGCCGCCATCCTGTCGTCGGCGGCTCGAGACGCATACGCGCGCCTTCCCGGCGGGCGGCTCACGGCGTTCGTGTTTGGCATGTGCGGTCTGCTCATGACCGCGTTCGCGATGATCCTGGCCGGAATCCCGCCCGAAGGCGGCGAGCAGGCGCTACTGTTCCTCGCAAAAGTCGTGGGAGGGACAACCGTGTTCCTGCTGATCGGCGGCGTGATCTACTGGCGCGGACGTGCGGCCGCTCGGCAGCGTCGTGCGGAGCTGAACGCGTCGCCGGTGATTGACGGCTAACGCCGCGCATGCATCGCGGCCTGCGCGCTCGCGAGGCCGTGCCGCGCCAACTCCCGTCCCGGCGCACGGCCGAGCGCCATCTGGAATTCGTGCTTCGCCGCTGCGTAGCGCTTCATGCTCAACAGCACCTCGCCGTAGAGCTCGTGCGACGGCTTGTCCACGTTGGGCGGCCCGAACGCATAGGCCATGGAATCCTCGAGCGCCGTCGCGCGCTGCAGCAATGTCAGGGCGGCGGTGGCGTCCGCTCTCTGCCCTCTGAATTGCGTGAGGGCCTGCAGTTCCAGATCAAGAACACCGAGCCGCTTCAGGTACTCCGCGTCGTTGGGGTCGGGTTCCCGCTCAGCGGTAATGGTGCGTGACAACCGGGCCCGGTCCTCCTCGAATGCGGCAAGGGCGATCCGGGCCGTCGCGGTGTCTCCGCGTTTCGCAGCGGCAAGGCCGCGCGTGAATTCCCAGGTGGCGTGCGCCGCCGGGGCGCCGGCGAGTGATGGCGTCCACTGTGCGACCGTGTCCGACCAGTCCTGCGTGTCCAGGACGTAGCGGCTCCACATCGTCACGGCCGACGCCATTGGTGAATTGTCCGGATCGTACTGGCCGGCTTTCGCGGCCGTCCACGCCGCCTCGGCCTGGCGCTGGCACCGCTCCATCAGGGCGCGAGCGTCGTCCACTCGCGACAGCTCGAGGTATCCGTACTCGAGCCAGAAGTTGTAATGCCCGCAGAATCTGGGACCGCGCCCGTGAGCCGCCAGCGCGGCATCCACCACGCGCATGGCGTTCTCGTTGGCACGAACCACGTCCGGCCACATGCCCAGTGCCATGAAGATGTGCGAGGTCATGTGCTGCGCATGATCGGCGTCGGGCGCGATTTTCGACAGCGCCCGGGCGGCGGGGAGCGCGGCGGCGGCATGCTCCGGATCATCCAGCGCGTGAATCCAGTAGTGCGCCGCGCCCGGATGCCGCGGGTTCCGTGCGTACACGCTCTCGGCGATCGCGGCAGCGTGCAGGTAGGTGGGCACGTTGCGCACGCCCTGGCTCAGCCCCATCAGCGAGAGCGCGTAGAACGCGCGGGCCTCGTCGTCGTGCGGGTTGGCGGCGAGGAGCGCACCCATGGCCTGCGCGTACAGCGTATCGCGCCGTGCCTTTGGTCCATCGCCGTACAGGATGTCGACGGCGTGCAGGTAGCCGCGCTCGCGTGGCGTGACGCCCGTCGCTTCACGCGCGCGCGCCGTCGCGGCGAGCTTCGCGAGCGCCGCGCGCGCTGCCGGAAGGTCCTGCTGATCCCACACGGGATGCGTATACGTCATGGCCTCGCCCCAGTACGCCATGGCCATGGTGGCGTCCAGGCGCTCCGCATGGCGAAACGCAGCCGCCGCCTCGTCGTACTCGAAGAGGTGCAGCAGGAGTACGCCGCGCACGAACTGCGTGTCCGCCGCGCTGGAATGCGAGACAACCGGAAAGGCGACGGTACCGAGCCCCTGGATCGTCACGGGCACGGCTGCCTGGGCCGTGAGCGCAACCGGCAGGCACGACACCGAAAAGAGGAGGAGCAGTCGACGTGCGATCTCGCGCATGGGGAGAGAATATCCCGCCGGACACGGCAGTGCGCGAGTGCCGCCGGCTTTCAGAGGCGAGGCGGCCCACGGAACTCAGGCTGCCGCCAGGCAATTTGTACTGACTTCATCGGATCGAGTGTAGTTCACGGCAGGCGCAGTCTGCACCCGCCAGGCTTTCTTCCCGGAGGCGGTCATGAAGTCACGCGCACTCGCTATCGCCACGCTCCTTCCGGCTCTGCTCCTCGCGGTGGCCTGTCACGACGAGCCGGTCCAGCCCACCGATGCCTCGGCCAACACCAGTGTCTCTCAACCACCCGGAGCGCAGACACAGGGAGCCGAGAGCGGTCCCGCCGTCGCCATTTTCCGGGTCAGCCTCGCGCCGCTGAACAATTCCGGCGTGCACGGAACCGCGACACTGGCGGTCCGCGGCAGCGATCTCGTCGTCCAACTGCAGGCGGTGGGTCACATTCCCGACCTTCAGCACGTGCAGCACATCCACGGCTTCACCGATGGAACGGACGCCACCTGCCCGCCGCCCTCAGCAGCAGGCGACGATGGAGTGCTCACATTTGCGGAAGGGCTTCCATTCTACGGACCGGTCCAGCTCAACCTCACGCCCTTTCCCACTCCAACCAACTCCGCGGGGTCCATTCAGTATCACGCGTCGTTCGCGTCCGCCGATCTCGCGTTCAGCCCGTCAGATCTCGAGTTGAAGACCATGGTACTCCATGGTGCGTTCGTCGGCGGTACATACGTCCCCTCGCTGCCGGTCGCATGTGGAGTGGTGGAGCGCGTGAACTGAGCTGACGCGATCGCTGGCGCCGGATGCGTCAGCATCACCGGGTTCACGCAGACCGCGATGAATG
>DATNDS010000008.1:0-47297 GCA_035553215.1 Gemmatimonadaceae bacterium | reverse complement strand
CGCAGCTCGAACCAGACCGAGAGCATGTCGAGCGTGCCCACCGGAATGCGTCCGATGCCGAACTTGGACTTCCCGGCGTGACGCGGGTAGAGCGGCACCGGGATCTCCGTCACCGAATAGCCGGCCGCTGCCGCGACGACGATCATGTAGCGGTGCCAGTCCGGCCGCATGGGAAGCACGTCCATCACTTCCCGGCGGTAGGCCTTCACCGAGTTCAGGTCCCGCACCGGCACGTCGAACAGCGAACGGCTCAGGCGATTGTAGATGCGCGAGACGAAGGCTTTCTCATACACACCTTCCTTCCGTCCGGTGACCATGTCGCTCTCGCCCGCGAGGATGGGCGCCACGAGCCGGGGGATGTCACTGGGGCGGTACTGGAGGTCGGCGGGATAGAACACGAGCACGTCGCCTCGGGCGTGCAGAAACCCGGTGCGGAGCGCATCCGCGATGCCGCGCGGCGACCGGTGGCGGGCGATGTGCAGAAACGGATACTGCGACTGCAGCCGCTGCAACAGCTCCCAGCTCTCGTCACGTGATCCATCATCCACCACGATGACTTCGTAGCGCTCCGGCGCGGCGGCGAAGGCTTCGCTGGCCTGCGCCATGAACAGTGGCAGATTCTCGGCCTCATCACGGGCGGGCACCAGCACCGAGACGTCCACGGCACCCGGTGCCATGGAACGCGCGGGCAGATCCTGCGCGGCTAGCTGGCGGGGAGCGATTCCCCGCGCCGGAACGCTCATACGCGCTTGCGCATCCGCGCCGAGAGCACGCCGAGCTGATCGCGGTACTTGGCGACCGTGCGCCGCGCGATCTGCACGCCACCCTGCTTGAGAATGTTGACGATGGCCTGATCCGTGAGTGGCCGCCGGGCATCTTCCTCGGCGACGAGCTTCTCGATCTGCGCCTTGATGCCGCGCGCGGATACGTCCTCGCCCCCCGTGGTCGAGAGCCCGGACGAGAAGAAGAACTTGAGCGGCAGTACGCCGCGCGGGGTCTGCACGTACTTCTCGTTGGTCACGCGACTGACCGTGGATTCGTGCATGTTGATGACCTCCGCCACTTCGCGCAGGGTGAGCGGCTTCAGATACTGCACTCCCTTTTCGAAGAAGTCCCGCTGCCGATCCACGATGAAGTTCATGACCTTGAGCATCGTCTGGCGGCGCTGTTCGATCGCCTGGATCATCCAGTTGGCGGAATTGAGCTTGTTCGAGATGAACTCCTTGTTCTCGCCGTCGAACTTCTTCTTGTCACGCGCGATCTCCTGATAGGCGCGACTGAGCTTGAGGCGCGGCAGGTTGGAATCGTTGAGGAAGACGTGGTACGCCCCATCGATCTTCTCGACGACCAGATCGGGAACGATGTAGCTGTCGCCGGCGCTGCTGTACACGAGTCCGGGCTTGGGATCCAGTTTGGCGATTTCATCCGCCGCGGTCTGCACGTCCGACTGCCCGATTCCGAAGCGTTTGGAAATCTCGCTCCAGCGATGGTTGATCAACTCGTCAAAACAGTCACTCACCAGCCGGTATGGCACGGACTGCTCGAGCCCTGCTTCGCGCAACTGCAGCAGCAGGCATTCGCGCAGATCGCGCGCGCCGACGCCGGGCGGATCGAGGTTCTGGATGATCCGAAGCATGGCCTCCATCTCCTCGGCGGAATACAGCAGCCCGTCCATCTCCGCGATGCCGCGCTCCTCCGCTTCACGCCCGACGAATTCGTTGATGCCGTTGCGGATTTCGTCGAGGGAGCAGGACAGGTAGCCATCCTCGTTCACGTTGCCAATGAACTCCTCGGCGAGCGCGACCTGGCGGGGTGAGAGATCGAGCAGCGCGATCTGCTCGCGCAGATAATCGCCCAGATCGCGGGTGTCCACCGTCACGCGCTCGAAGTACTCCTTTTCCTCGTGCTCCTCCGCATGCCCGCCCGAGTCGAACCCGTTGAGCAGGATTTCCTCCCAATCAATGTCGTCCGCCCCCTGTTCCTCCTCCGGTTTGGTCTCGGTTTCGGTCTCCGTGGTGGTATCCTCTTCTTCCTCCTCCGGCTCGACCATTTCGAGGAACGGATTGTTGAGCAGCTCCTGCTTGAGGTGCTGCTGGAGATCGAGGAGCGGCATGTACAGCAGATCCATCGCCTGATACAGGCGGGGATTGATCTTGAGTTCCTGTCGGAGCTGCGTGCTCTGATGCATCCCGGTTTTCATCGGTCTCGGACTCCGACTGGCTCGTACGTGGTTCCGGCCGGCATTCCCGCGGCGTATCCGGCGGATCGGGCAAAGCGCGCGCGCAGCCGCGCAGTTAGCGTCGGGCCCAGATAAATCTTGGCCACGGTGTCATCGAACACGAGCTCGCGCACCGTGCCGGACACCTTGACCTGTCCATCGAACATGATGTAGGCGCGATCCACGATGTCCAGTGTCTGTTCGACGTTGTGGTCGCTGATCAGGACTCCGATGCCGCGATGCCGCAGCCCCGAGACGATGCTCTGGATGTCGTGCACCGCGATGGGATCCACCCCGGCGAAGGGTTCGTCGAGCATCATGAATCGGGGCTGCGTGACGAGCGCCCGGGTGATCTCCAGACGGCGCCGCTCCCCGCCGGAGAGCGAATACGCCTTGTTGCCGCGCAGCGTCTTGATGCTCAACTCATCCAGCAGTGTTTCAAGCCGCTTGTGGCGCTCCTCCGTGGAGAGTGGCATGGTCTCGAGGATGGCCAGGATGTTCTCCTCCACGGTGAGCTTGCGAAAGATGGAGGGTTCCTGGGAGAGATAGCCAATGCCGCGGCGCGCGCGCTTGTACATCGGCATTTCCGTGATATCCTCGCCATCCAGCTTGATCCGCCCTTCCTGCGGCTCGATGAGTCCAACGATCATGTAGAAGGTCGTCGTCTTGCCAGCGCCGTTGGGGCCGAGCAGCCCGACGATTTCCCCCTGTTGCAAGCGCAGCGCCACATCGTTCACCACACGGCGGCGGCGGTAGGACTTGACGAGGCCGATCGCTTCGAGGATGCTGCCGGATCCCGGCGGCGCCACCGCGCGCTGTACGCCGCTGTAGCGGAGCGCCACATGTTCACCGGTGTGACGCAGGACCGTGCTGATGCTGGTCCGCTTGATGGCGGCGCGATACGGAACCAGCCACAGCCAGTAGCGCTCCGCGATGTGAATGGCGGCGTCATTGGAACCCAGCCCGCCGGGCGGCAGGATGATGAGTCCCTCCTGCACGAGGCGCGGCAGCACTGTCTTGGACAGGTGCGCGCGGACCTCGTCGAGGCTGAGACGTCCGGCCTCCTTGTCCGCATCCCCGCCCGATTCGCGCAGCATGCGCAGGTGATTCTCGCGATACAGAATGGCCACGTCGTTGAAGATGACATCGCCGCTGTCACGCGCCGCGCCGACGAGTGCGTGCAGCGCCAGCGCCGTCGAGCGGTCGCCGCGCGCCGTCTCTTCGATGAACTGTTCGACCTCCGGCGGGAGCTGGATGTCGCTCATGGCGTTCTCCCCGACGGCGGTCGCGGCGTATTTGACGGCGGCGTGAGGGCGGGAGCCGCCCGCGCCGTCGTATCGCGCCGTGTCGAGTCCGTTGGCGTCCTGGGCAGCGGATCCAGGTACACCCCGGCGGCCTTGCCGATGATGTTGACGTTCTGCACCTCGCGATTGGCGAAGTGCACGGTGATCTGTTCGCCCCGCACGTAGTTCATGGCGGGGCTCACCGCCGCCGTGTCCTTGGGCGCGATCTGATAGAACGAACTCGCATCGCCGGCAGAGCGGAGTTCGTGCAGTTGCGGCTGCGACGCGGTATCCCCCGCGGGGCGCGCCGTGGTGTCGAAGAACGCGAAGATCGTATCGCCTCTCAGCCAGTCATGCTCCGCCGTGTGCACGCGCGTCGTATCCGGCACGCTCTGCGCAAATGCCTCGCGCAGCGCCCGGATCTCGCGCAGATGCTGGTCCGGCATGTGGACGTCGAGCGAATCGGCCACGATGTCATAGGTCGGGTTGAGTGCGCGTGCGCGGGACTTCCCCCAGCCATTCACCTGCTGCAACCGGCCCTGGGCCATGGCAAACTGCAGCGTGTCGGCCGTGAGCGTCGCGTCCTTGCTCACCCCGCGCGCCGACCCCTGCGCCAGTACACGGTCCAGGAGCCGGTTGTGGCCGTACAGATCAATAACCGTACCCGTGAGCACGAACGGCCGGTCGCCTCGCGCCGTGATGCTCGGCTTGCGCATCAGGCGCGCGAATTCCCGCCCGCTATCCATCCATGCCGAATCGCCGCGCGCGATCACATCAGGCCGCGTGATCTCCACCTGGCCGGACGCATAGACCAGCGTGTCTCCCTGCATGGTAACCGTGTTCGCGATGACCGTCATGGGCTCCGCCGGCTTCCCCGTCGAATCCTTCTCGATCACCTTGATGGTGGGCCGTCCCGGCGCCGTCATGCTGGCGACGTCGCGAATGCCGGCGACCGCGCGCAGGTACTGCACCTGCGGCCCGTCGAGCGTCGTGCCGGACGGGAGCCGCGTGTGCACGTTGCCCTGTGCTTCCAGTCGTTCATCCGCCATGTAGTAGTCCGCCAGGTCCGAATCGAGCGTCAGCCGTGGCTCCGTATAGTGGACGTGGCCGATCAGGTGCAACAGCCGCGAGTCCCCGTAGTACTCGGCGCTGTCCGCCACCAGCGTCATGCCCTGCGCGGGACAGTGCGCGATCACTCCGCCGCCGATGAAGCTGTTGTACTGCCCACTGGGCTGCCGCGTGGACGTGACGCGCAGCGGGCTCGTGGTGTCACGCGCCGAAAAGGTCAGGCGGCACTGACCGGTCGGCGCCGGCGGCGCGCCCGGCTGCTGCGCCGACAGGCCGACCGCCGCCATCAGCAGCAGCAGGGTGGCAGGCGCCCGCACCCTCACGGCGAACTCCCCGGCAGGGTGAACGTTCCGCTTCCCGTGATGACGCGCTTCACGGTGAAGTTCGTCATCTCGGGATCGGACACGAAGCCGACGCCGCGCACCTGGCGGTCAGGTTCCGTCAGGACGAATGCGCTGTCGCTGCTCAGCTGATTCGTCTGCTGATTGTACGTGAGCTCCTGCGTCGTGAGCCGTTTGCCATCGGTCGTGGTGACGAGCACGTCGTGGCGCGCCACCATCTGACCGATCTGCACGCGGTACGTGCCTGCGAGCGAGGTGAGCACCGCGCTCTGCTGCCCCGTATTGGTGTAGAACAGCGTCCGCTCCTTGCGAACCTCGATGCGCGAATTGCCGTCGAAAAAGTAGGCGGTATCCGCCTTGAGCTGCGCGCGCAGGACACCCTGGTTGGTGATCATGGTCGAGATGCCGAACATGACCTGATCCGCCGAATCGGCGAGCGGGTTGGCCGCCGTGATCCGGGGTTCCGTTCCGCTATGGCACGCAGCCGCGACGATGGTGACCAGCGCCGCGAAGATTCCCGCCCGTCGCATCAGACAACTCCCGATCGCATCAGGTCGTGCAGATGCACCATGCCTACCATGCCATTGTCGCCATCCACCACCGGCATGGCCATGATGCCGAATTGCTCCATTCGATAGACGACTGCACTCCCCAGTTCGTCCTCCCGCGAGAGCTTGGCGCTCCGGTTCATCACGTCGGTCACGGGTATCACGAAGATGTCGCGCTCGCGCTCCATGAGGCGCGTGAGATCGCCGGCCGTGATGACACCGCGCACATGCCGCTCGGCATCCAGGATCGCAACCGTGCCGCGGCGCTTGGCGAGCAGCACGACCGCCTCCCGCATGGTAGCGGAGGCATCCAGCACGGGCAGATTGTCGGTGATCATCACATCGCGCACCCGGGTCAGCAGTTTCTTGCCGAGGGAGCCGCCAGGGTGCAGACGGGCAAAGTCCTCGCGACGGAACCCCTTGCGCTCCAGCAGCGTGACCGCGAGGGCGTCACCCATCACGAGCGCCGCGGTGCTGCTCGTGGTAGGCGCCAGATCGTGCGGGCAGGCCTCCTCGCGCACCTGCGTATCCAGCACGACATCCGCGCAGCGAGCCAGTGTGGATTCGCGGCAGCCGGTCAGGGCAATGATCTGTACCCCGAAGCGCCGCAACTGCTCCAGCATGGGGAATACTTCCGCCGTCTCGCCGCTCTTCGACAGCAGGATGGCGACGTCTTCCGGTCCGGCGATGCCCAGATCACCGTGTACGCTCTCCACCGGATGGAGAAATACCGCCGGCGTGCCGGTCGACGTGAGCGTCGCTGCGATCTTGCGGGCAATGAGTCCGGACTTCCCCACACCCGACACGATGATCCGCCCATGCGCGCCGGCCATGAGCTCCACCGCACGGGCGAACTCGCTGTCGAGGCGCTGTTCGAGCTCGCGCAGCGCTTCCCATTCCTGCCGCATCACCCGGCGACCCCGCTCCACGAGATCGGCGCTCACCCGCTCACCTCCTCCGAGAGCGAGATGCGCGCGGCGACGTAGTTCTCGACCACGCCGCGCCACTCGTCGCGCGCGGTGAGAAGCAGCTCGGCGAACTCGCGAACCGCGCCCCGGCCGCCGCTCCGCGCGAGTCGAATCCGGCTGACGGCCTGAATTTCGGGCACGGCGTTGGCCACACACACGGGCAGGCCCACGCAACGCAGGATCGCCAGGTCGGGCACGTCGTCGCCAATGAATGCGGCGTGCTCGGGCGGCACGCCATGGCGTTCGAGGATGCGGCGAAACAGCGGGAGCTTTCGTGCCTGCGCATCCTGCACCACGTCATCCGCTTCGAGCTCCATGGCGCGCAGCCGGACGCTCTCGGAGACACGTCCGGTGACGATGACCACCTTGAGGCCGGCCGAGCGCATCAGGCGCACGCCAATGCCGTCCTGAATGTCAAAGCGCTTGAACTCGAGCGGAGCGCCGCTCACGTCTCCGAGGTAGATCCCGCCGTCGGTCAGGACCCCGTCCACGTCGAGCCCGACCAGCCGGATCTGGCACGCCTCGTCCCGAGTAATCAGCCCCGGCATGCGTGCCAGACCTCCACGGCGCGATCCACCAGATCGTCCAGCTGGTCGAGCGGAACCATGTTGGGTCCATCGCTGGGCGCGTGATCCGGGTCGGGGTGCGTCTCCAGAAAGAGCGCGTCCGCGCCCGCGCCCATCGCCGCCAGCACGAGCGGCCGGATGAACTCGCGCGCTCCACCGCTCGCGCCGTGCTCGCCCTGGCCCGGACGCTGTACGCTGTGCGTCCCGTCAAAGATCACCGGAACGCCGCAGGCGGCACGCAGGCGGCTGAAGGCGCGCATGTCCACCACGAGATCGCCATAGCCGAAAAATGTGCCGCGCTCGGTCACGGCGATGGAGCCGGTCTGGCGGGCCCGAACCGCGGACCTGGCGCTCGAATCAGACGGCCGTTCTTCCTGTGTCCTGCCTGCCTGCGCGACCTTCTCCACCGCTCCGCGCATGCCTTCCGGATGCATCCACTGCCCCTTCTTGATGTTCACCGGCTTGCCCGTGGCACCCGCGGCCTGCAGCAGATCGGTCTGGCGACAGAGAAACGCCGGAATCTGGAGCACGTCCACGACGCACGCGGCGTTCGCACACTGCTCCGGCAGGTGCACGTCGGTGAGGACCGGCAGTCCGGAGTGCGCGCGGACGCGGGCGAGTGCGTCCAGCCCGTCCATCAATCCCGGTCCGCGAGCCGCCGCGGCGTTCGACCGGTTGGCCTTGTCGAAGCTCGCCTTGTAGATGACGCCGCCCGGCACACGCTCCGCGAGGCGGGCGAGGTGATCCGCGATGCGCAGATTCAGAGCGTCGTCCTCCACGACGCACGGCCCCGCGATGAGAAAGAGCTGGCCCGGAGCCAGCAGGCCGCTCACCGGGACCCTGCCGCCGATACCTGGTGCACGACGTCGCGCCCATCTCCGCGCGCGCGCCGCGCGCGCTGTGCCGCGGCCACGAAACCGGCAAAGAGCGGATGCGGGCGAGTCGGACGCGAGCGCAATTCCGGGTGAAACTGGCAGCCCACAAACCAGGGATGATCGGGAATCTCCATCACTTCCACGAGCGATCCATCCGGCGACAGGCCGCTGAACACGACACCGTGCTCCTCGAACAGATCGCGATAGGCGTTGGCGAACTCGTACCGATGCCGGTGCCGCTCGCTGACATCCAGTACGCCGTACGCCTCCGCGGCCAGCGATCCCTCCTTCAAGACACAGGGATACGCACCGAGCCGCATCGTGCCGCCCATGTCCGTCACGTGTTGTTGCGACTCCATCAGCGCAATCACCGGATTGGCGCAGTCGGGCGCGAACTCGCTGGAATGACTGTCGTCCAGTCCGCACTTGTCCCGCGCGAACTCGATGACGGCGGTCTGCATGCCAAGACAGATGCCGAAGAACGGCAGGCCACGCTCGCGTGCATAGCGAATGGCTTCCACCATGCCATCCACGCCGCGCACGCCGAAGCCGCCAGGGACCAGCAGTCCGTGCACGCCGGCGAGAATTTCCTCGGTGCGCTCGGCCGACGTGAACAGGTCACTCGAGAGCCAGCGAATGTCCACGCCCGCGTCGTTGGCGATGCCGCCGTGAATGAGCGCTTCGTGCACGCTCTTGTAGCTGTCCACCAGGTCCGTGTATTTCCCCACGACGGCGATGCGCACGCGTTCGCTCGGCGCAATGATGCGCCCGACCATCGCGCGCCACGCCGACAGATCCGGTGCGTGCCCGCCCAGCCGCAGCCGCTGCACCACACGCTCGTCGAGCCCCTGTTCATGAAACGAAAGCGGAATTTCGTAGATGGTGGGCACGTCGCGGCTCTCGATGACCGAGCCGAAGTCCACGTTGCAGAAGAGGGCGATCTTGCGCTTCACATCTTCCGAGAGCGGCCGTTCGGTGCGACAGATGAGCAGGTCAGGCTGGATTCCGATTTCCATGAGCTCGCGCACGGAGTGCTGCGTCGGCTTGGTCTTCACTTCGCCGGCCGCCGAGATGAACGGGACGAGCGTGAGGTGAATGAACACGGTGTTCTCGCGTCCGATCTCCTGGCGGAACTGCCGAATGGCTTCGAGGAACGGAAGCGACTCGATGTCGCCGACGGTCCCGCCGATCTCCACGATCACCACGTCGTTGTCCGGCGCGATCCGTTTCATGGAGGCCTTGATCTCGTCGGTGATGTGTGGAATCACCTGCACGGTGGAGCCGAGATACTCGCCGCGGCGCTCCTTGCTGATCACGCTCAGGTAGATGCGTCCGGTGGTGACGTTGTTGGCCTGCGAGAGCGCGCGGTCAATGAAGCGCTCGTAGTGGCCGAGGTCGAGGTCGGTTTCCGCGCCGTCATCGGTGACGAACACCTCGCCATGCTGAAACGGCGACATGGTGCCCGGGTCCACGTTGATGTACGGATCGAACTTCATCATGGTGACCCGGAGCCCGCGTTCCACGAGCAACCGGCCGAGTGACGCGGCGGCGATGCCCTTGCCGAGTGAGGACACAACGCCCCCGGTCACGAAAATGTATCTGGTGGTCTGCAGTGCTGGAGAGTTGGGCATCAGCGTGAGTCCGCGAGGAGGTCAGCCCAGCGCGCATTGGCGCGCGCCAGATCATCTTCGGTGTCGATTCCATCCGATGGCGCGGCATCAACAAGCGCCACGCCCATGTCCAGTCCTGCCGCAAGGGGCCGCAACTGCTCGAGCCGCTCGATTCGCTCGAGCGGATGTGCCGGAAGCGCGACCCACCGGGCGAGCGCCGCCGGAGTGTAGGCGTACACGCCGAGATGGCGCTTCACCGCGCCACGCAGCAGTGCATCATCGCCTGGGTCACGCAGAAACGGCACCGCCGCCCGCGAAAAATACAGGGCGCGACCGTTGTCGGCACAAATCACCTTGACGACATGCGGCGAGTCGAGCACGGCGGGATCGGCGAACGCCGCGGCGGTGCCCAGCGCAAATCGTCCCTGGGTCACGATGGCGAGCGCGCCCCGCAGGGCGCCTTCCGGGACAAAGGGCTCGTCTCCCTGCACGTTCAACACGACGTCGTACGACGCGAATTCCGGGCGCGCCACGACTTCAGCGACGCGGTCCGTTCCCGACGGATGATGTTCGGCGGTCAGTACGCACGCCGCACCCGCCAGGTGCGCGGCGGCGGCGACTTCGGGATGATCCGTCGCGATCACGCACCGATCCGCGACGCCGAGCGCCACGACACGTTCCCACACCCGGATGACCAGCGGCTGGCCCGCGAGGAGACGGAGTGGCTTTCGGGGGAGCCGCGTGGCCCCGAGCCGTGCGGGGATGACCGCAAGCGTGCTCACGGCAGCTGAGTGGTGGCGTGCCGCTTAGCAAGATTCACGCCATTCAATATAGGCGCGAGACTTCTTGAAGGCGAGTGCCGATTCAGCGTGCCGGTAGGGCGAATCCCACCGCAAAGGCGTCGCGGCGGGTGGCGGGATCGAACGCATAGTCCAGTCGCAGCCAGGACAGTGCGACGCGCGCGATCAGGTTCTGTTCGATGGTTGGAATGTGCCCTACGCCTGCGGCGCCCAAGGCGTCGCGAAAGGACAGCACCGGTACGCCGACGATCGGCAGCGTGAGCGCCGGCACAGGAACTTCGTAGGCGCTCTCCAGATAGGCGAGCTCGTCGCCGCGCATGGCGAGCACGCCGAACGTGGGCAGCGTGCCCGCTCCGCCCAGGCCGCCCCGTCGCTGTGGCGGGGCGCTGTCGCCCGCGGTGAGCAACAGGTGCATGCGGAACTCGAAGCGCTGCGTGCCGAAGGTGGGAAACGCAACGCGGCCATTCACCGTGGCCTGCGTAAAGCGCTCGCCATTCGGCGTGCTCAGCGACTGCTCGAGATCCAGCCGTGCGGCTATCGACACGTCGCCGACATCCAGCTCGGCGCGCCCGGCGGCCACGGCCGATGTCAGCCGGCCAGGCAGCACGGGAGGGTTGAAGCGGCGCATGCCGTTCGCGGATTGCTGACCCCAGATGCTCCACGGTCCACCGGCGCGTATGGTCCAGTCGCGTTCGGTCCGAGCGCCAACAGACAGGCTCAGGGTGCGGGCGTCGCGTTCCCATTGGCGCGCGACCTGGCCTTCCACGCGGTCGCCGCGCCAGTAGTCGCGATAGTCGCGGCCCGCCACGAGAACGGTGATGGAATTGCCCACACCGGGAGAGATCCAGCTGTCGTTGGTGAGCGTCGTGCGTGCCGCGAACACATGAACGCTCCAGCCATCCTGCAGCTGGACCGCGCCGTCGAGCGCCGGGTCCACGGCGCCAAGGTCGCTCCGATAGGTGACGGTCGGCTCGATGGTCAGGCGGCCGCCAGCCAATGCCACGTGCGGGCCCCACGGCAGCGCCAGTCCGTCCACGCGCGTGTAGCCAGGCATGCGCACGCCGTCGAGTCCCGGGAGCGACAGGAACGACGGCGTCTCGCGCGACGGCGCGCGATAGTCGAGGATGATCGTGTCTCCCTCGCGCGTGATGTGATACCGGGTCGTGCGAAATGATGTCCGGCCCCCGCGGACCAGCGGCGTGCCGACGTCGTACACGCCGCCGCCGATCGCGATCGCGCGTCCATCGATCGTCGCGCCCGTCTGGAGAAACAGATTTCCGTTGACGACCACCATGTTACCGTGCACCGTGCTCGCGACCGTTGCGTCCGTGCCGATGACGACGACGGTGCGATCGAAAACCGAATCGCGAAAGAGCCGCGTGTTCCAGGCTTCGTGCCGGACGACGTACGGCGCCGCGAGCACGCTGTCGAGCACGGCCCCCGGCGGACCAGGCGCGTTGTGGCGGATCGAGACGGCTGGCTGCTGAGCGGCGAGCGGCGCACCGAGCAGCGCGAGGAACCCGCAGGCACGTCTCAACATCCGGCCAGGGTGAGAAAGTTCATGAGCAGCCGCCTGCCGTGCTGCGTCAGAATGGACTCCGGATGAAACTGGACCCCCCACACGGGAAACTCGCGGTGGCGCAGCGCCTGAATCTCGGTCGAGTCATCCTGGGTAGTCGCGAGGATCTCCAGGGTGGGCGGCAGCGATGCCCGCTCCACGACGAGCGAGTGGTAGCGCATTACCTCGAGCGGCGATGGGACATCCCGGAAGAGTCCGCCGCCGTTGTGCTCGATGCGCGAGGTCTTGCCGTGCATCACGCGTCCGGCGCGGATCACTCGTCCACCGTATGCCTCACCGATGGCCTGATGCCCGAGACAGACGCCGAGTATGGGAATCTGACCACCCCAGCGCCGGATGAGTGGCACGGTGATGCCCGCGTCGCGCGGTGTGCAGGGTCCGGGTGAGACAATGATCGCGTCCGGCGCAAGCGAGCCGATCTCCTCCACGGTGATGGCATCATTGCGCCGGACGACAGGCTCGCGGCCGAGCTCGCCCAGATACTGCACCAGGTTGTAGGTGAAGGAGTCGTAGTTGTCTATCACCAGCAGCATGGTCAGTCTCCCAGGTCACCCGCGTGGGTGAAACTGCTTGTGTACCGAGCGCAGATACTCACGGTCCACGTGCGTGTAGATCTGCGTGGTGGAGATATCCGCATGACCCAGCATTTCCTGCACCGCGCGCAGATCGGCGCCGCCTTCGAGCAGGTGCGTCGCAAAGGTATGCCGCAGCGTGTGTGGCGTCACATGGCGCGCGATGCCGGCCAGCTCCACATACTTGCGCAGAATCTTCCACGCGCCCATTCGGGAGAGCGGGGTGCCGCGCGCGTTGAGGAAGAGCGCGCCCTTCCCCGCTCCGCGTTCGAGTCGCGGGCGCAACTCGCGCTGGTACACGGCGACTGCGCCGATCGCGCTCCGGCCGATCGGCACGAGTCGTTCCTTGCTGCCCTTGCCGAACACCCTGATGAGCGCGTCGTTCAGCATCACATCCTTGAGTCCGAGAGTGATCCACTCGGAGACGCGCAATCCCGCCCCGTAGGCCAGTTCCAGCAGGGCGCGATCGCGAAAGGCGAGCGGCTCATCCAGTGTGACGGCCGCCAGCAGCCGCTCCACCTCGGCCACCGTCAGGACATCCGGCAGTGTGAGCCACTTCTTCGGAGTCTCCAGCCGCTCGCTCGGGTCGCGCACGGCGTGGCCCTCGGCAATGAGAAAGCGGTAGTACGTGCGAATCGCCGACACATTGCGGCGGATGGACGCCGGCGCGAGTCCGAGATCCTTGAGGTGATAGATGTACTCGCGCAGCATGCGGGGTGATGCGTCGGACGGCGTGGACGGGCCCCTGCTGCGCACGTACAGCGCGAAGCGCTCGAGATCGCGGCCGTAGGCGTCCTGCGTCGTACGCGCAGCACGCTGCTCGAGCGTGAGAAAGTCGTGATAGCGCTCGAGCAGGAACGCACGGGCGACCTCGTCGGGAATCACGGCTTGCGCATGCGGCGATACACCAGCCATCCCGCCAGCAGCAGAACCACGAGGAGCGCAGCGACGAGCGCGGTCTCGCGCGAGAGCGCGAACAGCCGCGCACGCAGCAGCGCGAAGTCGCGCCCCGCGTGATAGGCGACGATGGTCACAATGCCATACCAGATCGCTGACGCGCTGGCGATAGCGGCGAAGACCGGGAGCACGGGCATCCGCAATGCGCCGGCGAACGGCGGCACCAGTGCCCGAGCGCCCGGCAGGAAGCGGCTCAGGAAGAGCGCGACCAGGCCATGGCGGTGATAGAGCGACACAAGCCGGTCCGACGCGCCCATGCCGCCGGAGCGCAGCAGGCGATGCTGCAGATGCGTGCCGCCGACGCGATACCCGATCGCGTAGACGAGCATGGCACCGCTCACGTTCCCCGCCCAGATGGCGAAAAAGACGCCGAGCAGCACCGCGCGACCGCGCGCCGCGAGAAACGCGCCGAAGGCCACGATGGTGTCGGATGGGAGCGGCGGAAACACGTTCTCGAGGCCGGCCGTGAGCGCCATGGCGGCGTACAGCGCCAGCGGTGGAAGGGATGTGACCCAGGCGAGCACGCCCTCCATGGCTCAGCTCCCCGCAGCACGCGCGATAGTGGCAATCGCGATGCACGCAATGCCCTCCGCGCGGCCGATCCAACCCATGCCTTCGTTGCTCTTGCCCTTGATGCCGATGTCACCCGCGTCAATGCCGAGCACCGGCGCGAGCGCCGCGCGCATGGCGGCGCGGTATGGGCCGATGCGCGGCTGTTCGGCGATGACGACGACGTCCACGTTGCGCGCCATCCATCCCCCGGCGCGCAGTACGGCGACTGCGTGGCGCAACATGTCGAGCGAATCACGTCCGCGATTGGCGGGGTCGGAGTCAGGGAACAGCGTGCCAAGGTCATCCGCGCCCGCCGCGCCGAGCAGCGCATCCGTAATGGCATGGGCCACCGCATCGCCGTCGGAGTGACCCTCGAGCGCGTGGTCGTGCGGAATGCGCACGCCACCGAGTCGCACGGCATCGCCCGGCGCGAAGCGGTGGGAATCGTAGCCGATACCCGTGCGGAGGGAGACGCTCAGGCCGCGGCACTCCCTGGCGCAATGATCGAGTAATCCTGCCTGCGTCGTGCCGGAGTGAATCCCGCATCCCGGATCAGCCGCTCCATTTCCGCGGTGGTGGTACGATGCGTGGTGTTCGCCGCCGACACGACGTTTTCCTCGATCATGAGCGACCCGAAGTCGTTGCAGCCGAAGCTCAAGGCGATCTGCCCCACCTTCATTCCCATGGTCACCCAGCTCGCCTGCAGATTGGGCACATTGTCCAGGACGATGCGGGTCATGGCGACGGTGCGCAGGTAGTCCACGGCATCCGTCTTGGGCTGCTGCGACATCTTCGGCGTGTTCTCCGGCTGCAGCGGCCAGCAGATGAACGCCGTAAAGCCGTGCGTCCGCGACTGCAGTTCACGCACGCGCTCGAGGTGTTCGATGCGCTCGGCGAGTGTCTCGCCCAGCCCGTACATCATGGTGACCGACGTCTTCATCCCTTCCTGGTGCGCGATTTCCATGATCTCCAGCCACCGGTCCGCACCTGCCTTCTTCCTGGCCACGAGATCACGGACGCGCTGCACGAGAATTTCGCCGCCGCCGCCGGGAATGGAGTCCAGCCCCGCCTGCATGAGCTCGCGGATCACTTCACGCGCGTCCATGCGGAACAGCTTGGCGAAAAAATCGACCTCGCTCGGCGAGAACCCATGGATGTGAATGGGATGATTCCGCTTGATGTATCTGAGCAGCTCGAGATACCAGGCGAACGGGATGTAAGGATTGTGGCCGCCCTGCATGAGGATCTGTACGGCGCCCAGCGCCTTCGCCTCGTCGATCTTGGCGCCAATCTCCTCGTACGAATGCGTGTACCCTTCCCCATCCTTCGGCCGGCGGTAGAAGGCGCAGAAGCCGCAATCCGCGACACAGACGTTCGTGTAGTTGATGTTCCGGTCCACGATGTAGGTCACGATGTCGTGCGGATGCTGCGCGCGCCGCACGCGATTGGCCTCCGCCCCCAGCTCGAGGAGCGGCGCATTGGTGTAGAAGTCAAGCAGATCGCGCATGATGGTCAGGCCGCTGGAAGAAAGGCGAGGGAGCCGCCGGGTACCTCGCCCGCTGCCTCGAGGCGGCGGAAAAAATCCGTGAGTCCCGCGAGGTGGGCGTACGCCAGCCGGTAGTCGAGTCCTGAAAAATATTCAACGCAGACCTGGCGCGCGACACCAGTCGCGGCGGCCGCCTGCGCCGCCAGTTCGTCGAGATGCCGCATCCCCCAGTCGCGCGACTCAATGAGCCGCGCATGAACGTCCAGCGCCGCGCGCACCGGTGTGTCCCGCTGCGCCACCCAGACCGCGAAGACAAAGGGAAGCCCGGTCCAGCGTTTCCACTCCGCCCCAAGATCATAGACGTAGCGATACGGCGCGGCGGGCGCGGCGGGCAGCGTACCGTGATGCGGCCGCACGGAGGCGCCCAGCACGAGAGCGGCATCGCCGATGACCAGCCGTGCATCGTGGGGCTCATCGTGAAAGCTGCCCACGTCCGACAATTCGGCGTCCCCCGCCGCGAGGTGCGGTGCGACCCGCCACACGTTCCGAAACAACAGCCGCAGCAGCGCGACGCTCGTCATGGAGCTGCGCGAGAGCAGAACCTTCCCGCCCTCCAGCTCCTCGGCGGGGCGTCGGGAGAACAGCAGCACGCTGCGCACCGGCCCATCGGAGGTGATCGCCAGGTCGGGCAGCAGCAGATAGCGTGTCGCCGCGCGCGCGTACTCAACGGCGGAGACGACGCTCACATCGAGCTGTCCCGCCGCCATGAGCCGGTTCAACTGGCTGGGTACGCCGTTCACGAGCGCACCATCCAGGCTCACAATGCCCCGGTCTACCGCTCCGTATACCGGATAGCAGTTGATGTAGGGGATGCGGCCGATGCGCACGGCCTACGCCGCCGCGGTTGCTGGCACGCCGGCCTCGAAGGTGCGGATCACGTGGTAGAGCGAATCACGCTCCACCGGTACCCGGCCCGCGCCGCGAATGAGCTTCAGGACATCGTCCACCGCCATCCCCTGCGCGGTATGCGCGCCGGCCTCGTGATAAATCTTCTCGCGGACCACGGTGCCCTCCAGATCATTCACGCCAAAGTGCAGCGAAAGCTGGGACACGAACGGTGTCACCATGATCCAGTGCGTCTTGATGTGATCGATATTGTCGAGGAAGAGGCGGCCAACGGCGAGGTTGCGCAGGTCGTCATAGCCGGTGGTGGCGGTGCCGGTCCGGTGCAGCGTCTCGCCCAGCGCGTTGTTGTCCGGATGGTACGCCAGCGGCACGTACGTCAGGAATCCGCCCGTCTCGTCCTGCAGATCGCGCAGCATCTGCAGGTGTTCCATGCGATCCTCGATCGTCTCCACGTGACCGTAGAGCATGGTGCAGTTGGAGCGAATGCCGAGTCCGTGGGCAATGCGGTGGACATTGATCCAGTCCTCCGCGGCCAGCTTGCGATCCGCGATGGTGGCGCGCACGCCCCTGGAGAATACTTCCGCCCCGCCGCCGGGAAGCGTGTCGAGGCCCGCCGCCTGCAGCGTCGTCAGCACATGCTCCACGGATGCCTTTTCGATACGCGCGATATGCGCGATCTCAACAGCGGTAAGGGCCTTGATGTGGACCCTGGGATGCCGCTCCTTGAGCCCGCGAAACATCTCCTCGTAGTAGGCGAGATTCGCGTGCATGTCGAGGCCGCCGACGATGTGAAACTCGCGCACGTACGGATTCGCCGCCGCTTCCGCGTACACCTGCTCCATGGTGTAGCGGTACGCCCCGTCCTCCTTCGGCAGTCGTGCATACGAGCAGAACACGCACGTCTTGCGCAGGATGCAGACGTTGGTGGGATTGATGTGCTGGTTCGCAGCGAAATACACGCGCGTGCCGTGGCGTGCCCGATTGGCTGCGTCGGCCAGCGCGCCGACGCCAATGAGATCGGGCGAGCGGAACAGGACGGCGCCATCCGCCCGTGTGAGTCGTTCGCCGCGCGCGGCGCGGGCTGCGATCGGACGGAGAGCGGGATCAGTCAGCGACGCGGGGTCGAATGCAAAAGATGCCGGCATGGTCACTCGTCCATGCGCTTGACGGCGAGCGTGACGTTGTGTCCCCCGAAGCCAAAACTGTTGGACAGCGCCGCGGTGACCTTCCGCTCCACCATCGCGTTGGGCGTGTAGTTGAGATCGCACTCCGGGTCCGGCGTGCGGTAGTTGATGGTGGGAGGAATGCGTCCCTCCTGCACCACCAGCGATGAGATCAGGAACTCCACTGCGCCGGCGGCGCCCAGCATGTGTCCCGTACTGGACTTGGTGGAGCTGACGTTGAGCGTCTGCACCGCCTCGTCGAACACGGCCTTGATGGCCCGCGTCTCGTTCAGATCGTTGGCCGGCGTGGACGTCCCATGCGCGTTGACGTACTGCACGGTCTCCGGGGTGAGATCGGCGTCCATGAGGGCCCGTTTCATGGCGCGTTGCGCGCCTTCGCCGTCCGGGGCCGGCGCGGTGATGTGGTAGGCATCGCCGGTCGCACCGTATCCCGCGACTTCGGAATAGATGCGTGCGCCGCGCCGACGCGCATGCTCGAGCTCCTCGAGAATCAGGATGGCCGACCCCTCGCCCATGACGAATCCGTCGCGGGTCAGGTCGAATGGACGGGAGGCCGTCTCGGCCTCATCATTGCGCTCGGACAGCGCGCGCATGTTCGAGAAGCCGCCAATCGCCATGGCGGTCACCGTGGCTTCGGCTCCGCCGGTGATCATGACATCCGCATCGCCATACTGAATGGTGCGGAACGCGTCGCCAATGGCGTGCGCACTCGTCGCGCATGCCGAGACGGTGGAGTAGTTGGGTCCCTTCGCGTGGAACTGCATGGACACGAGTCCCGCCGCGATGTCGGAGATGAACATCGGGATGAAGAAGGGAGAAATCTTGCTCGGTCCCCGCTCCCGGTACTGGTCGTGCTGTTCCTCGAACGTCTTCAGCCCCCCGATGCCGCTGCCAATGATGACTCCCGTCCGATCCGGTTCGTAGCCGGCGCCGGACGCAAGGCCCGCATCGCGCATGGCCTGCTGCGACGCCGCCAGCGCATACTGCGTGAACAGATCGGCGCGCTTGGCTTCCTTGCGGTCCATGTACAGCAGCGGGTCGAACCCCTTCACCTCGCAGGCGAAGCGCACCGCGAAGTTCGTGGCGTCGAACTTGGTGATGGGTCCCGCGCCGGATTTCCCGGCAAGCAGGGCCTGCCAGGTCGCCGCCACGTCGTTGCCGACCGGCGTGATCGCTCCCATTCCGGTGACGACGACCCGCCGCTTCGTCACTCCGCAACCTTGCCCTTGAGATAGTTCAGCGCATCTCCGACCGTGCGGAGTTTCTCGGCGTCCTCGTCGGGAATGTCGATGTCGAACTCCTTCTCGAATTCCATGACCAGTTCGACCGTGTCGAGACTGTCCGCGCCCAGGTCTTCCATGAAGCTGGCATCATCAGTGAGCTTTTCGCGTTCGACGCCAAGCTCCTTGGCGATGATTTCCTTGACCTTCTCGTCGAGATCCGCCATGGATGTCGTCCTCGGATGTGAATGGTGGTGTGCCAATGTACGTGGGTCGAACGGCTTCTGAAAGTTACATGACCATCCCGCCATCCACCACGAAGACCTGTCCCGTGATGTAGGCCGACCGGTCCGACGCCAGAAAGGCGACGAGATTCGCCACATCAGCCGGCGCGCCAAGGCGTCCCAGCGGAATCTGCGCGCGCAAGGCCGCCTGCGCCTCGGGTGGCAGGGCCGCCGTCATGTCGGTGTCAATGAATCCCGGCGCAATGGCGTTTGCCAGGACGTTGCGCGACGCCAGCTCCTTCGCAACTGATTTGGTGAGGCCAATAAGCCCCGCCTTGCTCGCCGCATAGTTTGCCTGCCCCTTGTTCCCCGTCACGCCCACGACGCTGGTGATGTTGATGATCCGCCCCCAGCGCCGTTTCATCATGCCGCGCGCGGCCGCGCGGATGGCCAGAAACGCCCCGCGCAGATTCGTGTCGAGCACGGTGTCCCAGTCCTCGTCCTTCAGGCGGACCAGAATGTTGTCACGCGTGACACCGGCGTTGTTCACGAGGATGTCGAGGGAGCCGAAGCCCGCTTCCACCGCGGCGATCAATCGCGTCACATCCTCGGGTACGGCAACGTCCGCGCCAACGCCGAGCGTCTCACCGCCGAGCGCCGCAGCCGCCGCACGCGCGGTGTCCGCCGTGCGACCGGAGATGGCCACACGCGCGCCGCAGTCGCGCAGCGTCGCCGCGATCTCGCGCCCGATGCCACGCGTGCCGCCCGTGACCAGCGCGACCTTTCCCGTGAGATCGAGTTGCATTATGAAAGCTGCGCCTGAAGGCGTTCAACCTCGGCGGCCGTACCGCACGGGACGGTCCGCGCGCCGGGGACGATCCGCTTGACCAGATTGCCGAGCACCGAACCGGGGCCCATCTCGACGAAGGTCGCGTCGGGAAAGTCCCGGGTCATCGCGCGCACCTCGTCGGTCCACCGCACCGCCGATGTGAGCTGCTGCAGCAGCACCTGTTCTGCCCTGCCCGCGTCCCGAATCGCGTCGGCGTTGACGTTCGCGTACACCGGAAATGCCGGCGACGTCCACGTGGCGGCCTGGAGCGCCCGGAGCAGTCCCGCCGCGGCGACTTCCATGAGCGGCGAATGAAACGCACCACTCACGTTGAGCTTGAGCACCCGCTTGGCGCCAGCCTCGCGCGCCAGCCCCATCGCGCGGTCCACTGCCGCGTCGTGACCGGAGATCACGATCTGCTCCTGGGTGTTGAAATTGGCGGGCACGACAACGCCGGGACCACTCGCCGATGCCGCGATGCACACGCGGCTCACGGCATCCCCGTCGAGCCCCAGCACCGCTGCCATGGTGCCCGGGCACTGCACGCCGCTCTCGTACATGAGCTCGCCGCGCCGCCGTACCAGGCGCACGGCGTCCACGAACGGAAGCGCACCGGCGGCGTGATAGGCCGTGAACTCGCCGAGGGAATGACCGGCCGCCGCGCGAACATGCGGGGTCGCCTGTGCTCCGAGCACGGCCCAGACGGCGGCTCCATGCGTGAGCAGCGCCGGCTGCGCGTTGCGCGTGGCGGTGAGTTCGGTCTCCGGCCCGTCGAAGCACAGGGTCGAGAGAGGGAGGCCGAGCGCCTCGTCGGCTGAAGCGAACACATCGCGCGCTGCTGGAAAGGCGTCCACGAGATCCCGCCCCATTCCCGGCTTCTGGGATCCCTGTCCTGGAAAGAGAAGAATCAGCTCCATGCGTGCGCTCATTCAGAGGCGCACGACCATCGATGCCCAGGTGAATCCGGCGCCGAACGCCACCAGCAGCACGCGTGAGCCGGGCCCGATGCGTCCCTGTTCGATCGCTTCGTCAATGGAAATGGGAATGGAGGCTGACGACGTGTTGCCGTAGCGATCCACATTCACGAAGACCTTCTCCATCGGGATGTCGGCGTGCCGGGCGGTGGACTCGATGATGCGGATGTTCGCCTGGTGCGGAATGAGCAGATCGATGTCGTTACCGGTGAGGCCCGCACGGGCGAGCGCACAGTCGGCCGCTTCGGCCATCGACCGCACGGCGTGCTTGAAGACCTCGCGGCCCGCCATCCTGACGAGATGGCTGTGATCCATGAGCACGGATTCGGACATGGGCGCGCTGGCGCCTCCGTGCGGCCGGTACAGGAGGTCCGCCAGCGTGCCGTCACTGCGCAAAAACGAGGAGAGGATTCCCCTGCCATTCCGGGCACGACGGAGAATGGCCGCGCCTGCACCATCGCCGAACAGCACGCACGTCGAGCGATCCGTCCAGTCCACGATCGCGCTCATCTTCTCGGAGCCGGCGACCAGCACCGTCTCGGCGCTGCCGTTCATGATGAGCCCCTCGGCGACGGTGAGTCCATAGAGCCATCCCGAGCAGGCCGCGCCCACATCGAACGCTGCGGCGCGCGAGGCACCCAGCGCCGCCTGCACATCCACCGCCGTGGCGGGGAGCAACCGGTCCGGGGTGGCGGTGCTCAACACGATGACATCCAGCGCGTCGGCCGTCACGTCGGCACGGCGCATGGCGATGCGCGCCGCATCCGCCGCCATGCTGCACGTCGACTCGCCCTCGCCCGCGATGTGGCGTTGCACGATGCCCGTGCGTTCCACGATCCAGTCGTGCGACGTCTCGATGCCGATGGCGGCGAAATCGTAATTCGTCATTACGCGCGCCGGTACGCTGCGCCCGATGCCGGCGATCTCAGCAACCGGCCGCGTCATGCGTTGCCTGCCGCGGTGCGATCGAGACGACGCCCGATGTGTTCATCCATTCTAGCCTCCACCGCACGCAGTGCAACGCCGAGCGCGTTCTGGATGGCGCGCGGCGATGAACTGCCGTGAGAAATGATGCTGACACCCTTGACGCCGAGCAGCGGCGCGCCGCCGTAATCCGAATAATCGAACCCCTCGAACGTGCGCGCAATCAGTTCCGGTGGTGAGCCCGCGCTCCGCAGCATGCCGACGATCATCCCCGGAACCGATTCGTAGAATTTGAGGAGCACATTGCCCACGAACCCATCGCAGACGACGACGTCCACCGGTGCGCGGGCATTTTCGCCGCGGAGAATGTCGCGCCCCTCGACGTTGCCAACGAAGTTGAGATCCGCCTGCATGAGCAGCCGATGCGCCTCCTTCACCGCCGCGTTGCCCTTCTCGGGTTCCTCACCGATGCTGAGCAGGCCGATGGCCGCGTTCGAACGCCCGAGGATGTCCTGCGCATAGACGGAACCCAGCCGCGCAAATTGCACGAGCTCTTCCGCCGAGCAGTCCACGTTGGCACCCGCGTCGAGCACGACGAGCGGTTTGCGGGCCGTCGGAAAGAACGCGGCGATCGCGGGCCGAGTGAGCCCTTCATGCAGCTTGAGCAGGAAGATCGAGGCGGCCATCTGCGCGCCCGTGTTCCCGGCGGAAACGAACGCCTGGGCGGTACCGCTCGCGTGCAGCTTGAGTCCGACCACCATGGAGCTATTCGGCTTGGCGCGAATGGCCGCGCTCGGCTTGTCGGACATGTCTATGACGTCGGGCGCATCGATGATCGTGATGCGCTCCAGCGCGCCCGGCGGCTGCTTGCCGCCGGCGCACTGCGCCTCGAGCTCCGTCGCGATCGCATCGCGGCGGCCGACCAGAAGGAGCGAGTGTTGTGGTGGAAGCTCAGCGAGCGCGAGCAGGGCACCAGCGATCGGTACGCGCGGGGCGTGGTCTCCGCCCATCGCATCCAATGCGATGCGCGCCAATGCTAGGCTTCCCTGGCCGCGACCCGCTGTTCACCCGCGTAATATCCGCATTCCTCGCAGACGCGATGCGGCCGCTTCATGCTGCGGCAGCGCGGGCATGTCTGGATGGCAATGGCAGGAGCCTGCTTGTGCGTGTTGCGCGCACGCTTCTTCCGCTTGGAGGTGCGTCGCTTGGGGACGGCCATGGGAGATCAGTCGTGAAGGAGGTCTAAGGCTGGTGCGGCGCATGACGGCTTGCCCGCAGCGCATCCCAGCGAGAATCGGTTTCCGGCGGACAGTTGCACAGCCCTGCGTTGCGGTCCGCACCGCAGCGCGGACACATCCCCTTGCAATCATCCCGGCACAGGAGAAAGCTCGGCACTCCGAGCAGCCATTGCTCGCGCACCGCTGGGCGAAGGTCCAGCACGGGCGCGTGCGACGGCAGCTCATAGGCGTCAGGATCGTCAGCGATCTCGTCGCCGGATTCGGCGAAGAGCACGTGCACATCTTCCGCCACGTGCGCGGACACGTCGATCAGACAGCGACGACACTCGCCCCGCAGGGTGCCTTCGATGTGACCGCTCCAGTAGTATCGGCCCGTGCCGGCCTTCGACAGGCGCCCTGTCGCGTGCACGGGCTCCGCCGGCAGCGCGTCACCCTCGAGCCACACGGCATCCGTCGCATCCAGATAGCCATCAACGCGGATTGCTTCGCGTTCGAGCTCTCGAATGTCGTAACACAGCATAACCACTAAACTTACCAGAGACGGTCGGCTGAGGCAATGGCCGCAAAACCGCACGGCGCGCGCCGCGGGCCCGAAATCCGTTCCGTGACTGCATGACCGGCCCGCCGCCCGCCGAGGGCCAGCCTTCGTGAGCCGGATCAGAGGATATCCGCGTCCGCGAAGAAGAACCGCGCTTCGCGCTCCGCGTTGTCATCCGAGTCGGACGCGTGAATGGCGTTCCGTTCCTTGGACTCGGCGTAGAGCTTCCGCACCGTGCCGGGCGCCGCCTCGGCCGGATCCGTTGCACCGATCGCGCGGCGCAGTTCGGCCACCGCGTCATCGCGCTCGAGCAGCACCGGCATGCACGCACCCGACGTCATGAACCTGGTGAGTGACTGGAAGAAGGGGCGCTCGCGATGCACGGCGTAGAACGCCTCGGCCTGCGCCGGTGTGAGCCGCATGACGCGACTGGCGACCAGGTGAAAGCCGCCGGCTTCCAGATGCGCGAGAATTCTGCCTGCCTTGCCCGCGCCCAGCGCATCCGGCTTGATGATGGTCAGCGTCCGATGTCCTGTCATGTTCACGATCCTATCAGTTTGCGAACGATGTCGCCGCGCGTGAGAAAGCCGACGAGGCGGCCCTCGCGCACGACCGGCACTCGATCGACGTCCTTGTTGGCCATGAGGGATGCGACTTCCGACAGCGGCTGATCCGGCGACACGCAGAGCACCTGTCGCGTCATGACATCCCGCACCGTTCGCCGCTCCAGCTCGGGCGCGGTCGCGTGGCGCTGCGCGCCACCGCCCAGAAAGGCCGAGCTGCTGAGCATGTGCCGCATGATCTCACGCTCGCTCAGCATGCCGATGAGCCGCCCGTCCGACTCGACCACCGGCAGGCCGCCCACGCCCGCGCGCACCATGTCGCGAGCCGCGTCGCGCAGCAGCGTTTCCGGCCGGGCGGTGCGCGGCCGCTCCACCATGATCTCGCGCACTGCGAGCTGCGGCGCGATCTGCACGTCGTGCAGGACGCCGAGCGCCGCGACATCCGTCCCCGTTTCGCACGTGAGCAACTGCTCCACCGCATCAGGGGTGGAGAAGAGTCGCGCGAACGCCCCGAGAACCTGAAGATACCGGGCCGCCATGCGCGGCGGCGAGAGAATGAGCAGCACGATGCGCGCGTGCTGCGGCTCCGCGTCGCGCACCTCGCGTGCAATGGGTTCTCGCGCGATACCAACGGCCACGGCCAGCGAGTCCACCGCATCCGTCCGATAGTGCGTGAGAAAGGCGCGATCGCCCAGCGCCACGATGTCCTCACCGCGCGCCTCGGCGACGCGCGTCCGCAGCTTTTCGGGGTCCGCCACCGCGCCCGTCGTGCGTAACCGCTCGACCAGCACCCACGCCGCCGCCGGCAGTCCCGTTGCTTCGAGCGGCAGCACGACCCGCTCGGCGGTCACCAGGTCGGCCAGGTTCACATGCGTTCGCGGAGCAGTCGCACGATGTCCAATGGCCGCTGCGCCACACTGATGCCGGCGTCCCTGAACGACTGCACCTTTTCAGCGGCCGTTCCCGTGGAGCCGGAGATGATGGCGCCCGCATGACCCATGCGGCGGCCCGGCGGAGCCGTCTGGCCGGCGATGAAACCGACGACCGGTTTGGTCACTCCGTCGCGCACGAAGGCCGCCGCCTCCTGCTCATCCGTTCCGCCGATCTCGCCAATCATGACAATGGCGCGCGTGTCCCGGTCGCGCTCGAAGGCGTCGAGGCAGTCGATGAAGTTGGTTCCGTTGATCGGGTCTCCGCCAATGCCCACGCACGTGGTCTGACCCAGCCCGGCGCGCGTGAGATGGTAGACCACTTCATAGGTGAGCGTTCCGGAGCGACTCACGAGCCCGACGTGTCCCGGCGTGCAGATGCGTCCGGGGATGATGCCGACCTTGCTCACGCCCGGCGAGATGAGACCCGGGCAGTTCGGCCCAATGAGGCGCGCACCGTGCTCCTTCACGTAGGGATACACGCGTGTCATGTCGAGCACGGGAACGCCTTCGGTAATGCAGATGATGAGCGGGACCCCGGCATCCGCGGCTTCCATCATGGCATCCGCGGCGAATGGTGGCGGGACGTAGATCACGGAGGTATTCGCGCCCGTGGCCTGGACCGCGTCCGCGACGGTATTGAAGATGGGCACCGAGCCCGCGAAACGCGTACCGCCCTTCCCCGGCGTCACGCCCGCGACCACGCAGGTGCCGTATTCGATCATCTGGTTCGTATGGAAGGATCCGTCGCGACCGGTAATGCCCTGAACCAGGAGTCGGGTGTTGCCATCAATGAAAGTGCTCACGCTGCCTTTCCTCCCGTCGCGAGAGCCACCGCCTTCTTCACAGCCTCATCCATGTCCGTCATCGCGGAGAAGCCATGTTCGCTCAGGATCTTCACGGCGATTTCCTCGTTCGTGCCGGTGAGCCGGATGACGATGGGCACGGTGAGAGGGTGTGCCTGCGTCGCGGTCACGATGCCATTCGCCACGTCATCCGTGCGCGTGATACCACCGAAAATGTTGAACAGGATGGCCTTCACGCTGGGATCCGCGGTGATGATGTTCAGGGCATTGACGACCTTCTCGGGATTCGAGGAGCCGCCAATGTCGAGGAAATTCGCCGGTTCGCCCCCGTAGTACTTCACCAGATCCATCGTCGCCATCGCGAGACCGGCGCCGTTGACGACGCACCCGACGTTGCCGTCCAGTTTGATGAAGGTGAGATTCGCCTTGCGCGCCCGGACTTCGCTTGGCGCCTCGGCGGACTCGTCGCGCAGGGCCGCCAGCGCTGGGTGCCGCTCCAGCTCGTTGTCGTCAATGACCATCTTGGCGTCGAGGGCCACCACGTCGCCCGCCGGCGTCGTAACGAGCGGATTGATTTCAGCGAGCGACGCGCCGTTCTCCATGAACGCGGCGTAGAGCTGCCGCAAAATCGCCGCCGCCGCGCGCGCCTGGTTGACGTCGGACGTGAGGAAGAATCCCATGCGCATGGATTCGAAGGCGAGCAGACCATAACGCGGATCCACCGGCACGCGCATGATCTTTTCCGGGGTCTTCGCGGCGACCTCTTCGATGTCGATGCCGCCGGCCGGACTCACCATGCACACCGGCCGCCTGGATGCCCGATCCACGATGATGCCGACATAGGCTTCGCTCGCAATCTCCGCGGCCGGCGTGATGAGCACGCGCTCGACCGGGAGCCCCTTGATGTGCATGCCGATGATCTTTGCCGCGAGCCCCCGTGCCTCGCCGGGCGTCCGGGCCAGCTTGACGCCGCCGGCCTTGCCGCGCCCGCCACTGTGCACCTGCGCCTTCACCACCACGGTGCCGCCGAACCCGCGCGCGAATCGCTCTGCCTCCTCCGGTGTGCTGGCGACCTCGCCTGGCGGGATCGGAATACCGAAGCGGCGAAAGATGTCCTTTGCCTGATATTCGTGAATGTTCACGTGCTCTCCATGGTAATCGACGTTCCAGCCTCGCCGCGCACGGCATCCCGTCCGCGACTCAGCTCTGTGATAATGGCACGGCCACCCGTACGCCGCGCGAAGTCCACCGCCGCGCGCACCTTGGGCGCCATGCTGCCTTCTCCGAATGCACCGTCCGCATCCAGTCGTTCTGCCTCATGCACCGACAGCGCGCGCAGCGCACGCGCCTTTGGCGTGCCGTAATCGAGATACACTGCGTCCACATCCGTCAGTATCAACAACAGCGCCGCACCGAGATCGCGGGCGAGGACCGCGGCGGCGAGGTCCTTGTCCACCACGGCGTCCACCCCTTCGTAGCCGAGCCGCGGGTCCTGATACATCGGCACCCCGCCACCACCGCATGCCACGACAATGGTTCCCGCGCGCACGAGGCGGGCGATGACATCGAGCTCGTGGACCGCTTGCGGCTGCGGACTCCCAACCACGCGGCGCCACCGGCCTCGCGCGTCCTGCTTGAGCGGAGTCCCAGCCGCGCGCAGGTCCGCCGCTCGCGGTTCAGGAACCGCGTGGCCAATGAATTTCGTGGGTGCCGTCAGCGCCGGATCGGTGCGCGACACCAGCACCTGCGTAATGACAGTCGCCACGGCCCGTTCGCTGCCCAGGCGCCGCAGCGCGTTGTCCAGCGACTGCTGAATCATGTACCCGATCCAGCCGGCCGTGGCCGCCACGAGCACGCCGAGCGGAAGCGGTGCCACCTCATGCCGGGCGAGCTCGTTCCGCACGAGTTCGTCGCCGACCTGGGGTCCGTTTCCATGAACGACGCACAGATTCCACCCATCGAGGGCCAGATCCACCACCGGCCCGAGACTCTCGCGCGTATGGCGGAACTGATCGGCGATGGTGGATCGCTCGCCGGCAGGCGAGAGCGCATTGCCGCCCAGCGCGATCACGGCTGTGGCGCGCAGCTGCGCCGTGTGATCGGTCACGGGCATTGCCGCCGCAAGCTATTTGTCGCCAGGGACACGGGCAAGGTCACGGCTTGCTCTTCTCAACGAGCGCGCCCAGGGCGTCATAGGCGCGTCCGAAGGACACCCAGTCCCCGTGCTGCAGGGCCCGCCCCATTCGCTTGTAGAGCGCCGCGACCTGAGCGCGGAAATCGCGCGGGTGCACGGACGTCGTATCACCCTGAACGCTGCCCTGTGCCCCAAACGCCGCGGCAAACGAGGCGCCCGTGCGCAGCGTCGTATCGGTGGTGGTTGCCACGCGCGCCACGCTCGTGACGTCATTGGGCCGCCACGCATATGCCGTCTGCACGAGCGCCGCGCCGCGCGCGAGTGGAATCACGCGCGCCGGCCCGCGAACGAGATGCGCGTCCCGAGGCACATCGGCGGTGCTGTCCATCCCGCGTCGCAGGTGATCTAGTATGGCATTCCAGCGCTGCACGGAATCCGAGGAGAGCACCAGGTAGCTGGCCCGCCGGGGACCTCCGGTACCAAGCAGCGCCGCGCGGAAGTACTCGAGTGAATCGAGCATGGGCTGGAGCCACGCCAGACGTCCATCCGGAAGCACGAGTGGTGGCGCGTCGTGGCCACGCAGCAGCGAATCCGCGCCTTCGTTCCACGGCAGATGGCCGAGTGGCTGCTCCCGGGCGCCCCACCCGGCGCGAGCCAGAATGGACGCCTGGATGCGCGTCAGGTCCACCATGGGCGGCAGCGCCTGCAACAGCGCCGCCGGCACGTCGGAGAGCTCCGCAAAGAGCGCGGGGAAGCGTTGCTGCCAGCTCGCCGTCACCGGATCCGGCGCCGCATCCGCCAGCAGTTCCACGCGCCCGGTGTGCGCGTTCACGATGGCAACAGCGGCGTGGCGGAGATAGCTCACTTCGGTGCTGCCGAAGGCGACGTGTTCGCTCAGCGGATACCACGAACTCCCCACGTACAGGTCCAGCATCCACACGAGCGAGTCGTCCACGATCACCGGTCTCACGGTCGTGCCCTGATGGAAAAAGGGCGCGATGGCGCGCACGCGCTCCCGCACGTCGCGGCGCATCACGACGCGTTCCCGCGCGTCGAGCGACGGCGCCGAGAACAGATGGAAGTCGCGCAGACTCCACGCGAACGCGACACGCGAGAGCACCGAAGAGACTTCCGGCGCGGCGACCCGGCCCGCGGGATCACTGATGACGCGATACCCGATGGCGGAGTCGTTGACGAGCACTGGCGGCAGCGTGTCGGACGCGGCATCGGCGGTCGCGGGCAGCAACTCGGGGTCGCCCCCCTCGTTCGCCACGGCGGCGCCAATCCGGGTGATGGTCCACGGTTCGGTTGGCGACTCGTCCTCCGTGTCATCCGTGGAACTGCCGCGAATGACGACGGCTTCGAGCCCGGCGGGTGCCGGCATCCAGGCGACGCCGCGCGGAGTCTCGCCGTGTCCCTCGAACGTTTCCGCTGCGCGGATCAGCGCCGGCGTGTCCCACAGCGACACCGACGAGGCTGCATCCGCCAGCGAGCGGAAGCCCAGCGAATCGCCCGGCGTGATGCGATCCAGCGCGTAGGCGCGCCGCGTGTACTCCAGTCGTACCTGGTGGTACGACGCCTCGCGCGCGGTTGCGTCCTGTACCCGAGCGAAGTGCCGCACCAGCGGCGGGCCCAGCCCCCGCATCGCGAGGGAGAGAATGATCACGGCGGTCACGGCGATGAACGCCACGCGAAACTGCCCGGTCCACCCGAAGAAGAGCACGATGAACGCCGCCGCCACGGTGAGAATCGCGAGCCAGAGGCTCACCGGAATCGCGGCGTGGTGATCACTGAAGGTGAACATGCCGGCGGGGCCGCTGCCGTTGACAAGGACACGGAAGGCGTCGAGCCGGTAGTTCCACGCCAGCAGCAGGAGCATCAGCGTGCCCAGCACGACGACATGGCGGCGCACGTAGTTGGACACGTATAGCGAACCGCGCTCCCAGCGCAGGCTCGGCGTGAGCGCGTAGAGAAAGATCACGATGGCGCTCACGAGGAGCACGGCGATCAGCGCCCAGAGATACAGCGCGCTCTCGAACGGGAGCCAGTAGACGAAGAAGCTCAGATCCGCCTCGAAATACGGATCGCTTTCGCCGAACGGGCGGCCGCCATGCAGTAGCGAGACCGACGTCCAGGTCGATGCGGGCAACGTGAGGAGTGCGCCCAGAATGACCGCCATCACGATGACGGCGCCCATCAGATAGCGACCGGGTATCTCCTCGCCAATCTCGAGGTTCGCGACCTGGCGCGGCAGCACGATGGACACGACGCTCTGCCGCACCGCATAGAGATTGGCGAACACGAACAGTGCGGCGACGGTGCCCGACGTCAGCCGCAGCAGCGCGACAATGATGAACCGATGGCGCCACACGCCGACGGCGCCCATGGCCTGGTACCAGCGGAAATCGGTGTAAACGTCCGCGAGCAGGTGCCCCACGACCAGCAGGAGGGCCACGATGGCGATGGCGGCCAGAGACCAGCGCCGTGTCGTCACGCTAGGGGCGCACCCCTTCCGCGCGAAGCCAGTCCTCGAACTCTCCTCTGATAGCCGCCAGTCGCTCCGGCGTTCGTGCCTCGAATCGCATCACCAGCACGGGCTGGGTATTGGACGCCCGGATGAGACCCCATCCGTCGCCGAAGAGCACGCGTGCACCATCCACGTCGATGACGTCGTGCGACTCGCGAAAGTGTCGCACGGCCCGCTCGACGATGCCGAACTTGATGTCTTCGGGACAGTCCACGCGGAGCTCCGGCGTGGACACGAACTTCGGCACGTCGGCGAGCAGGGCCGACACGCTTCGCCCAGAATCGGCCACGATGCGGAGGAGCCGGGCAGCGCCGTAGAGCGCATCATCGTGGCCGTAGAAGCCCTCGCCGAAGAACATGTGCCCCGACATCTCGCCCGCGATCGGCGCGTGCATCTCCTTCATCTTGTCCTTGATGAGCGAGTGGCCAGTCTTCCACATCACCGGATGCCCGCCGGCGCGCGTGATGGCATCGGGCAGCGCCTGCGAGCACTTCACATCGAAGATGATGGGCTGCCCCGCCCCGGTGCGCGCCAGCACATCCCGTGCGTAGAGAATGAGCACGTGATCGCCCCAGACGATCGTCCCGTTTTCGTCGATCACGCCGATGCGGTCGGCGTCGCCATCGAAGGCAACGCCGATGTCCGCGTGCTCGCTCCGGACCGCCGTGATCAGCTCCGTGAGATTCTCCAGCACGGTGGGATCGGGGTGATGATTCGGGAAGCGGCCGTCGCTCTCGCAGTAGAGTCCCGTCGCGCGCGCACCGAGGCGCTCCAGCAGCGCTGGCGCGACGAGCGCGCCAACACCGTTGCCACAGTCGGCCACCACGCGCAACGGCCGCGAGAGGCGCCCGATGCGAGCCACGACGTCATCGATGTACCGATCGATGACGGAGACGGTCTGCACCGACCCGGCCCCGGCCGGAAACGCGCCCTCCTGAATGATCTCGTAGAGCTCCTGGATCTGCGCGCCGTGCAGTGACGCAGTGCCCACGCACAACTTGAAACCGTTGTACTCCGGCGGATTGTGCGATCCGGTGATCTGAATGCCCGCCACGACCGGCAGCTTGTGCAGCGACCAGTAGAGCAGCGGCGTGGGAACCACGCCAATATCCACGACGTCCACGCCGGACTGCGTGAAGGCTCGCACCAGTGCCTCGCGCAGCGCCGCGCCGCTGGGGCGGTTGTCCCGCCCGATCGCCACGGCCCCCTGAACCTCGCGCCGGACAAGAAAGGCGGAGAAGGCACGACCCAGGGCGTGTGCCACCTGTGGCGTCAGGTCCGCGCCGACGACACCGCGGATGTCGTATTGTCGAAAGATCTGCTGGCTGACGCTCATGTCTCCCCTCGAAACGAACGTGAGGCCGCGTGGGCGGCCTCACTCTCGACTTAGCGGCTGGTCAGCGCCGACATCGGTGGACCCGCCGGCTTCACGTGATGGATGTCCGGCATGCTGTGGCTTGCGACATCGACCAGGCGGCCGGGAACGATCCCGAACACCAGCAGCGCCACCGCCGCCACGCCGATCACCAGCGCGGTCGGCGTACCCATGCGACGCGGCACAGGCGCGTTGTCAGCACGCGGACGCATGAACATGGCGATCACCACCGCGAGATAATAGCCCGCGGAGATGGCGCTCGTGATCACCAGGGCAACGGCCAGGTGGGTTTGCGGGCTCACGGAATTCAGTGCCGCGCCGACCACGTACCACTTGGCGAAGAAGCCCATGCCGCCAAACACCGGGAAGCCAAGCAGCGCGAGCATGAATACCGCCATGCATGAGGCGAGCCACGGGCGGATCTGCCACAATCCGGCGAAGTCGGCGATCTCCTGATGGCGCTCGCCCGGCGTCCCCACTACCATCACGACCGCGAAGGCGCCCATGGTGGCGAGCGTGTAGGAGAGCAGATAGAAGAGAAATGCCGCCGTGCCGGCCTCGTTGCTCGCCACGACGGCGACGAGCAGATATCCCGCGTGGGCAATGCTCGAATAGGCGAGCAAGCGCTTGACGTTCTTCTGTGCCAGCGCAATCAGGTTTCCACCCACCATGGTGACCATCGCGAGCCACCAGAGCGGCAGGTGCCAGGCCAGACCGGCCGAGGGAAACGCCTCGCGCCAGATGCGGAAGAACGCCGCGAAGGCCGCCGCCTTGACCGCCGCCGCCATGTACGCACTGATGGGCGTGGGCGCACCCTCGTAGACGTCAGGCGCCCACATGTGAAAGGGCACGGCCGACACCTTGAAGCCGAACCCCACGATGAGCAGCCCGATCCCGATGAGCAGCATGGGCGATGTCAGGACGGACTGCCTCGTGATGGCCGCGCCGATCACCCCGAGATCCGTCGAACCCGTCGCGCCGTAGATGAGCGCGATGCCATAGAGCAGAAAACCCGTGGAGAACGCGCCAAGCAGAAAGTACTTGAGCGCCGCTTCGGCGGACCGGCTGCTGCGCCGATTGAGCCCCGCCAGCACGTAGACCGCGATGGACATGAGCTCGATGCCAAGGAACACCATGATGAGATCGCGCGCCGCGGCGAGCAGCATCATGCCGGCCGATGACAGCAGGATCAGCACGAACATTTCGGCGGCGGGAAGCGACTCGTCGCGTGCATAGTCCATGGCGAGCGCCAGCGCGATGATCGTGCCCACGAGGACGATGAGATCCGTGACCCAGCGGAAGTCATCCACCGCAATGATCCCGGGCGTGGCGGTGGCACCGCGCGTCATCATCCACACGATCACCGCCGCGGTGGCCACGCACAGGGCAATGCTGAGCACCCCGATGCTGCGTGCCGTCGCGACGGACTCCTCCCGCCAGACGGCCACGAGCAGCAGCAGCATCGCCCCGCCCATGAGGAGGAGGTCCGGGGCGAGCGCCGCGGCGAGCTGGGGTGCCTGACTGAGATCGAAGACCATTTAGCGCACCCCCATCGCGGCGCTCGCGCTGCGCTGGCCCGCTCCCGCCTGCACCTGCTGCACGAGATTGTTGGCGGAGCGCTCCATGCGATGCAGCACCGGAGCCGGATAGATCCCGATCCAGAGGATGACGACCGCAAGCGCGCCCATGATCCCCAGCTCGCGCCGGTTCAGGTCGGGCACGTGCTCGTTCTCCGGTTTGTCGAGCGGCATGTAGAGAATTCGCTGAATTGCCCAGAGCAGGTAGCACGCCGCCAGAATCACCCCGATTGTCGCGATGAACGCGTAGATCGGTTCCGACTTGAAGGCGCCGATCAGCACGAGGAATTCGCCCACGAATCCGTTGGTGCCGGGCAGCCCGATGCTGCTGAACGACACGAGCGTGAGCAGCACGGCGAACATGGGCACGACGCGGGCGATGCCGCCGTACGCGCTCAGCAGCCGCGTGTGCCGCCGCTCGTAGAGCATGCCGATGAGCAGGAACAGCGCACCGGTGGAAATGCCGTGGTTGATCATGACCATGAGCGCGCCCTGCACGCTCTGCAGCGTGAGCGCGAAGATCCCGAGCATGACGAAGCCCAGATGGCTCACGGAGGAGTACGCGACCAGCCGCTTGAAGTCCGGCTGCACCATGGAAACCAGCGCGCCGTACAGGATGCCGATCACCGCCAGTCCGAGAATGATGGAGCGCACCCAGGACGTCATGGAGGCATCCGGGAAGAGCGGCAGCGAGAATCGCAGGAAGCCGTACGTTCCCATTTTCAGCATGATGCCGGCCAGGATGACAGAGCCTGCCGTCGGCGCCTCCGTATGCGCATCCGGCAGCCAGGTATGCAGTGGGAATACCGGTACCTTCACCGCGAACGCGACGAAGAACGCCGCGAACAGCCACAGCGCCTCACGCGATCCGATCACGGCGTGCTGCATGAGGTAGTCGTAGCCGAAGCTCGACTGGTGCGTCACGACGTTCTGCGCGTGGAGCCAGAGATACAGGATCGCCACGAGCATGAGCAGCGATCCGAGAAACGTGTAGATGAAGAACTTGATGCTGGCGTACACCCGCCGTTCGCCGCCCCACACGCCGATGATGAAGTACATCGGCACCAGCATCAGCTCCCACATCACGTAGAAGAAGAGCAGGTCGAGCGCCATGAACACGCCCAGCATCCCCGTGGTGAGGATGAGCATGAGCTCGTAGTAGGAGCGCACCTTGACGCGCACGCTGGTCCAGCTGCCGAGCACCGACAGCGGCATGAGAAACGTCGTGAGCAGGATCATGAACAGGGAGATCCCGTCGATGCCGACGTCGAACCGGGCGCCCCAGGGCTGGATCCACTCCAGGGTGACGCGCGCCTGCCACGCCGACGTTCCGGGGTCGAACGACCACCAGAGTCCGGCGGAGACAACGAACTCCACCACGAACGTGATGAATGCGATCCAGCGCGCGGCCGGAGCCGCCGCCAGACCGCCGTCATCCTTCGCCAGCGCGCCCTGCACCACGAGGATGAGCGCGCCGGCCACCGGAATCAGCAGCAGCGCCGGCAGCACCCACGAGTTGTAGCCGATGGAAGCAAGAAAGTCGTGCATGGGTCAGCGAAAAGTGATAGCGCCGAGTACGGCGATGACGCCAATGACAAACGCCCAGGCGTATGCGCCCACCTGGCCCGACTGGAGCCATGAACCCACGGCGCCAAAGCCGCGCGCCAGCCACGCGCTTCCGTTGACGAACAGGCCGTCAATGAGACCGGCGTCGATGCCCTTCCACAGCACGAAACGCGACCCCCCCACGACCGGCGAGATGACGACACGGTCGTAGAGTTCGTCCACGTAGTACTTGTTCTCGAGCACCCGCTCGACTCCCTCGGACGGTCGCGCGTCGCGCTTGGGGACGAGCGCCGCCGGGCGGCAGCGTGCCACCGCGATGAGCACGCCCGTCACGGCAATCACGACGGCGAGCCCCACCAGCAGCAGTTCGGTGCCGGAAGGCAACTCTGAGGTCGTGCCGCGGGCGATCGCAAGCGCCGGAGCACCAACGACCGGATCGAGCCAGCGATCCAGGATGCCCGTGGCGCCGGTGGGCAGGTGAAGAAACGCCGGCAGGTTGATCGCGCCGCCAATGGCGCTCAGCACGCCCAGCAGCACGATGGGTCCCGTCATGGTCCACGGCGCTTCACGCAGGTGCTCGAACTCGCGCGCGCCCGTGCGATTGGGGCCATGGAACGTGTAGAGCATGAGGCGCGTCATGTAGATCGCGGTGAGCAGCGCGCCCACGAGGCCGAAGACGTAGACGACATACAGCACCACACTGCCGGGAATGCCGAGCCAGCTCGCCTGCGCCAGCGTGCTTCCCTGTGCCCGCTGGAAGACGGCGCCCAGAATCTCATCCTTCGAGAAGAAGCCCGCAAAGAACGGGATGCCGGCGATCGCCAGCGTCGCGATCCACATCATCACGAAAGTGATGGGCATGGCGCGGCGCAGACCGCCCATGTTGCGCATGTCCTGCGCGTCCTCGTGACTGTGCGTCGCGTGGTAGGCCCGGTGCATGGCGTAGATCACCGAGCCGGCGCCAAGGAAGAGCAGCGCCTTGAAGAAGGCGTGCGTCATCAGGTGGAACATGCCGGCCACGTACGCACCCACGCCAACCCCAATGAACATGTAGCCGAGCTGGGAGACTGTGGAGTACGCCAGCACCTTCTTGATGTCCCACTGTTTGAGGCCGATGGTGGCGGCGAAGAGCGCGGTCACGGCGCCGATGACGGCAACCGTCAGCGATGCGGCCGGCGCTACGGCGAAGAGGAACGAGGTGCGGGCCACCAGATAGACCCCCGCGGTCACCATCGTGGCGGCGTGAATCAGCGCCGAAACCGGCGTGGGGCCGGCCATGGCATCAGGCAGCCAGACATAGAGCGGGATCTGCGCGCTCTTGCCCGCGCAGCCCAGGAAGAGAAGGAGGCAAATCGTGGTCACGACCGGACCGCCGACGGTGAGCGACCCCGCGTGCGCCGCGACCGTGGTGAAATCGAGCGAGCCCACACTCGCCCAGATCAGGAACATCGCGGTGAGGAATCCGAAGTCCCCGATCCGGTTGACGATGAACGCCTTGAGTCCCGCGTAGGCGTTGGCCGCATCATTGAACCAGAAGCCGATGAGCAGATAGGAGCAGAGCCCCACCCCTTCCCAACCCACGAACATCACCGGGAAGCTCGAGCCCAGCACGAGCACGAGCATGAATGCCACGAACAGATTCATGTAGGCGAAGAACCGCGCGTAGCCGGGATCGTCCTGCATGTACCCGATGCTGAAGATGTGGATCAGCGTGCCGACGCCGGTGATCACCAGCACCATGATCATGGAGAGCTGGTCCAGCTGGAACGCCCAGTTGATCTGCAGCTCCGGACCCACGGGCATCCAGCTGAAGAATGTCTTGATGAACGGCGTCGTCATCTCACCAGGCATGGCGAGAAAGAGGGCGACCGCAACGACGAACGCGAGCGCGACCGAGGCCGGACCGATGATGCTGACCAGCCAGGCATGACGGTGCCGGGCTGCCGGTGCGTGATCGTCGGCGTGGCCGCCCCGGGCCGCGCCGCCATGCGTGGCATCGTGCGCGACGGCGGAGGGATCCGCCGGACCCGGATGGTAGGCCGCCGTCAACGACAGCAGACCATTCAGCACGAAGCCGATGAGCGGCAGAATCGGGAGCAGCCAGACGCGTTCGGCAATCGTGCCGGCGAGCGGGTTGGACATCGCCCCGCCAGCGAGGTGCTGGAGCAGCATCACCCTTTCAGGAGATTGATGTTCTTGAGGTCAACCGTCTCCTGGTGACGGAAGATGGAGATGATGATCGCGAGCCCGACCGCGGCTTCGGCGGCGGCAACCGTCATCACGAAGAGCACGAACACCTGCCCCGCCATCCCGTACAGCCGGGAGAGCGCCACGAAGGACAGATTGACGGCATTGAGCATGAGCTCGACGCTCATGAAGATGATGATGGCGTTGCGCCGCACGAGGACGCCGATGACGCCGATCACGAACAGCACCGCGGAAAAGAAGAGTGCTTCAGGAATCATGATTCACGCCTTTCGCTTGGCGAGCGCCACGGCGCCAATGATCGCCACGAGCAGCACGACGCTGGTGACTTCGAAGGCAAGGAGATATTCGTGGAAGAGGGGGTCGGCGATCGGCGTCACCACGTTGCGATCGGGCATGAGGTCGGGCAGCACGGGCGGCAGCTTCTGGCGCAGGGATACGAGGACGGTCGCCAGGATCGCGATGCCGGCAGCCGACGCCAGCAATCGCGGCCATACGCCCTTGATGTCACTGACCTCGGACGGATGACCCAGATTGAGCAGCATGACGACGAAGAGAAACACGACCATGATGGCGCCGGCATAGACCAGCACCTGGATGGCACCCACGAACTGCGCATCCATCATGATGAAGAGCGCGGCCAGGCAGAACATCGTGTTCACCAGCCAGAGGGCCGCCGCGACCGGGCTCCTGCGCGTGACGAAGGTGATCGCCGACGCCACCGCGATGAGCCCGAACAGGTCGAAGTTGAACTGATAGAGAAAACCGTGCGTCATCACTCTCCCCTGGGGTCCGCGGGATCCCACATCTCGCACACCGGGTGGGTCTGCGAGGTGAGCCGCTCCAGATCGTAGACAAACCCCGCGCGGCTGTATTCCGCGTTCTCGTAGTGCCGGCCCACGTGAATGGCCTCCTCGGGGCAGACCTCCTGGCAGTAGCCGCAGAAAATGCAGCGGAATTCGTCGATCTCGTAGACGAGCGGAAAGCGATTGCCGTTCTCATCCTCGCCCGGCACGAGCTTGATGCAGTTGGCCGGACAGATCTGCGGGCAGAGACCGCATGCCACGCACTTGGCCTTTCCGTTCTCGTCGGTGAGCATCCGGTGCGTCCCGCGCCAGCGCGGCGAGAGCTCCCACTTCTCCTCCGGATACTGCGACGTCACCTTGGGGCTCAGGAGATGCTTGAAGGTGAGCGCCATGCCGGTGAGCATCGCGCGCACGTAGCTGGTCTCTTCGACCGGCCGCTCGAGGACCTTCACCTGAATCGCCATCGGTCAGTCTCCCTGCACGGGCGCGAGCGGCGAACGCGCGCTCGCGGCGCGGAGACGCGCGAGTTCCACGGCGCCCAGCCGCGCGTAGGCCGGGCTCAAAATCCGCCCGCGATCGAGAATCACGAACACCAGCACGGCGAGCACCAGGTTCAACACGCCCAGAATGGCCCAGTACGTCGGAATGAAGCCCAGCACGTGCGCCGTCGGTGAGATGCGCAGGGCGTCGAGCACGAGGATGGCGCCGGCCATGACCACGAGATAGCAGAGGGCCAGCGGAAGCATGAACTTCCAGCCCAGGCTCATGAGCTGGTCATAGCGGAAGCGCGGCAGCGTCCAGCGGATCCACATGTAGAGGAACAGGAAGAAGCCGGTCTTGAGCATGAAGAAGCCGAGCGTGATCAGCGTCTTCCACCAGACCCAGGGGGCCGTGTTCAGGGTGCCGCCGAACGGCACGCTCCACCCGCCAAAGAACAGCGTCACCATGAGTGCGCTCGCCGTCACCATGTTCGAGTACTCCGCGATAAAGAACATCGAGAACTTCATCGCGCTGTACTCCGTGTGATAGCCCGCAATGAGCTCGGACTCGGCCTCCGGCATGTCGAACGGCAGGCGGTTCGTCTCGGCGAATGCCGCGACGAGAAAGATGAAGAACCCGATGAGGAGCGGAAACGCATTCCAGCCGGATCCGATCTGCTGCCGGACGATCGCGTCGAGCGCGACGTTGCCGGAGAGCAGCAGCACCGTCACGGTCGCCATCCCCATGGCGACTTCGTAACTGATCATCTGGGCGCTCGCCCGCAGGCCGCCCAGCAGCGAGTACTTGTTATTGGAACTCCATCCGGCGAGGACGATGCCGTACACCCCGAGCGACGCGATGGCGAGGATGTAGAGAAACCCAATGGGCGCATCGGCGATCGACATGTTGACGACGCCCCAGGGCGTGCGCAGCGGCGCCGCAAAGGGGATCACCGCGAAGGTGAGCAGCGCCGGCACGAACGACATCACCGGCGCCAGAATGAACAGCGCCATGTTCGCCGCCGACGGGTACGTCTCCTCCTTCATGATGTTCTTCAACCCATCCGCGAGCGGCTGCAGCAATCCGTGTGGCCCCGCGCGGTTGGGGCCGTGCCGGTCCTGGATCCAGGCGGAGACCCTCCGCTCGGCGAGCGTGAGCATTGCCACGCCAACCATGATCACGGTGAACACGACGATGATCTTCACGATCGTGAACCACAGCCACGGCGCGCCGTGCACCGGCGCGCCGGGATCGTAGGCATGCTGAAAGAGCAGCAGCATGGCGTATGGCATCAGCGTGCCGCTCCGGCGAGCGCCTGCGCCATCGGCTGCCCGTGAAAACCCAGCGAGTCATAACTCATGCCCGCGAACTCGGGCCGCCCGGCCGCCAGATCGGCGAAGACCTGGCTGGCGAGCAGAAAGCCGCCCGGTTCGCCGAGGAATGCAAGGAGGTCGCCCACGGACCACCAGACCGGGCGCGACATGCCGGCGCCCGCCCTGGCCTGCGAATAGCGCTGCACGCGGTGCCGCAGATTCGTGAACGTGCCCTCCTCCTCCACCACGTTTGTGGCGGGGAGCGCCACGATCGCCTGGCGCGCCGCATCCGGCAGCACCGTCCCGATCACGATCACCGCGCTGGCGCGCTGCATGGCCCCGGCGTCGTCCGGCGTGAGGTCGTGATCCGCGACAACGAGCACGTCATTGTCCTGCATGGCGTCGAGCGGCGTCTCGGATTTGCGGAAGCCCAGGAGCTCGGCCCCGGTCACGTTGGCGGCAAGCTCGGTGCGGCGCGCCAGATCGGGGACACCAGGGAGCGGTGCCTCGGGAGCATGTGCCACGCGGAACCCACCCGCACCTCCGGTATGCCGCACCAGTCGCGCGAGCATCCAGAGCGACTCGTTGGAAAGCTTCGGGCTCGCCAGGACGAATGCGCGCTTGCCATTGAGATGGAGCGCTGCCTGGCCGATCGCCTCGTCCCAGTCCGCCGCCACGAGCCGGTCATCGCGTCGTACCAGCGGCGCCTCGAGCCGGTCCGTGCGGTTCATCCAGCGGTAGTCCAGCCGCCCCTGATCACACAGGTAGTAGTGATTGACGTCCAGGTTCGTGCGCGGCCGCATGCGCACCACCGCATTGTCACGCGTCTCGACGATCGTATTGCAGCCCTGCGTGCAGTTGGGGCAGATGGACGGCGCACGGTCCAGCTCCCAGGCGCGCACCTTGTGCAGGAAATCCTTGCTCAGCAGCGCCCCGACGGGACAGAGGTCAATGACGTTCGCCGCCCACGGATGCGTGAGATCCCGGTCGTCCGCCTTGCCGACGACGGCCCGATCGCCGCGCTCGCTCACGTTCAGCGCGGTGTCCTGCGCCAACTCGGACATGAAGCGCACACACCGTGTGCAGAGAATGCAGCGGTTGGTGACGTACAGCACGTCGCCGCCGAAGTCCTCGGCGGGGTTGAACCGTTTAGGATCGAGCGACCGGCCCTGCGCCCGCCCCTCGCGGTACGTGTAGTCCTGCAGCTCGCACTCGCCCGACTTGTCGCAGATGGGACAGTCGAGCGGATGATTGAGGAGCAGAAACTCGAGCACGCCCTTGCGCTGTTCGAGCGTTCTGTCGGAGAACACGTGCACCACCTGGCCGTCCGCGGCTGCCGTCGCGCAGGATGGCACCAGTTTGGGACTCTTCTCCACCTCGACGAGGCACATGCGACAGTTGCCCGCGATGGAGAGCCCCGGGTGGTAGCAGTAATGCGGCACGAGCACACCGGCCAGCCGCGCCGCCTCGAGAATCGAGGTGCCGGCCGGCACGGTGACCTGCCGCCCTTCAATGGTAAGATTGATGTTCGGGGTATCCGCCATTATGCCGCGGCCCTGGCGCCCATCGGGCACCGTTTGCCTGTGATGTGTGCCTCGAATTCGTCGCGGAACTTCGTGAGTCCGGAGACGATGGGAACGGCGCAGGAATCACTGAGCACGCAGATCGTGGTGCCAGTCATGTTCGTCGAGAGTTCCTTCAGCGTGTCGAGATCCTCCATGACGCCCTGACCGTGCTCGATACGCTCGAGAATGCGCGTGGTCCACGCGGTTCCTTCGCGGCACTGCGTGCACTGCGCGCAGCTCTCGTGCGCATAGAAGCGCGCAATGCGCGCGATCTGCTTCACCATGCATTGCTGATCGTCGAACACGATGACGCCGCCCGACCCCAGCATGCTGCCCTGCGCGACGAAGCCCTCGTAGTCCATCAGGCTCGCCTCCGCCTCCGCCACGGTCTGGATGGGCACCGATGAGCCGCCCGGAATCACCGCCTTGAACCGGCGGCCGGGCAGCGGCCCGCCGCACAGATCGTACAGGAAGTCCTTGAAGGGGAAGCCCATCTCGACTTCGTAATTGCCCGGCTTCGCGATGTTGCCGCACACGGAGAACAGCTTGGTTCCCGTACTCTTGGCGCTGGAATGGGACATGGCCTTGTACCAGGCCGCGCCGCGATTGATGATGTGCGGCACCGCGGCAAGCGTCTCCACGTTGTTGATCGTGGTCGGCATGCCGAACACGCCGGCCACGGCCGGAAACGGCGGCTTGATGCGGGGATTGCCGCGCTTCCCTTCAATGGAGTTCATCATCGCGGTCTCTTCCCCGCAGATGTAGGCGCCCGCGCCCTTGTGCACGTGCACATCGATGCGTGTGCCCGTCCCCATGGCATTCCGGCCGAGAATGCCGGCGGCGTAGGCTTCCCGCACCGCCGCCTCCATCACCCTGAGCGGCTCGGTGAACTCGCCGCGAATGTAGATGTAGCAGGTCTCGGCGCCAATGGCGTACGAGCCAATGGCCGCACCCTCGATGAGGGCGTGCGGCGTCCAGCGCATGATTTCGCGGTCCTTGAAGGTACCGGGTTCGGACTCGTCGGCGTTCACGCAGAGATAGTGCGGCTTGCCATCACCGGGCTTCATGAAGGACCACTTCATGCCAGTGGGGAAGCCGGCGCCGCCGCGACCGCGGAGGCCCGATTCCTTGACGACGGTGACGAGGTCCGCGGGGCTCATGCCGAGCGCCTGCTCGAGCGCGCGATACCCGCCGCGCTGCTTCCAGACCTCGAGCGACCGCGCCGTCACATCACCGAAGTGCTCCGAGAGGACCTTCGTTTCGCGCGCGTGAGGTATATGCGGATAACCCATCAGGAATGCTGGCTGAGGATCTGTGGCACCGTGTCCGGCGTGACCGACTCGAGGAACTCCTCGTTGATCATCACCGGCGTCGCGAACCCGCAGGCGCCGAGACATTCGACTTCGATAACGGTGTAGCGGCCATCCGGCGAGGTGGCGCCCAGCTCGCTGCATCCGGTGCGCTCGAGGAAGGCCTGGACGACCTGCTCCGCGCCGCACACGCCGCAGGGCGACGTCGTGCACACCTGGATGAAATACTTCCCCACCGGATGCTGGTGGTACATGGTGTAGAACGTCACCACGCCCTTCACATACGCCGGCGTGAGCGCGAGCTGTTCGGCCACTTCCGTCATGGCCGACTCGCTTACCCATCCCCGCTCGCGCTGCACGATCCAGAGTGCGGGCAGCAGCGCACCCGCCTTGGACGGATAGCGCGCGACCAGGTCGTCCAGCTCCTGCTTCACCGCTCCGGTGAAGATCGCTTCGTACGGTGTGTCGTGGCGACCCGTCCCCTCGGTCTGGAGCGCCGTGGCGCCGTCGCCGGATGTGTCCTGACCTTTCACCGGTCGATTTCCCCCATGACAATGTCGATACTGGCATTGATGGCGATCACGTCCGAGAGGAGATGCCCCTCGACCATCTTCGGTATCGCGGACAGGTTCACGAACGACGGCGGGCGGATGCGCCAGCGCACCGGTTTGGCCGAGCCGTCCGACACCATGTAGTAGCCCTTTTCACCCTTGGGGCTCTCTACCGCGACGTAGCATTCCCCGATGGGCGGCCGCGGTCCCTCCATCACCTGCTTGAAGTGATGGATCATGGACTCCATGTCACTCATCGCCTTCGATTTCCGCGGCAGCACCACGCGGTGGTCCGCGCTGTCCACCGGACCCTCCGGGAGTCGCGTCGCGGCCTGTTCGAGAATGCGCACCGACTGCCGCATTTCCTCCATGCGCACGAGGAAGCGGTCATAGACGTCGCCGTGTTCACCCACCGGCACGTCGAAGTCGTACGTCTCGTAGTCGAGATACGGAAAGTCCTTGCGCACGTCGTACGCCACGCCGGAGGCCCGCAGCAGCGGCCCGGACAACCCGTAGTTCACGGCATCCCCGGCGGTCATTGCGCCGAGCCCCACGATGCGTCCCACCCAGATCGCGTTGCGCGTGAGGATGCGATCCACTTCGTCGAGCGTCCGAGGCAGATGGCGCATGAACTTCCCCAGCTCATCCATCCAGCCGTCGGGGACGTCCGCGGCCATGCCGCCGACGCGGGCCGCCGTGGTCGTGAGTCGTGCGCCGACCCAGCTCTCGAGCAGATTGTACACGGCTTCGCGTTCCTGGAACGCCCAGAGGAAGGGCGTGAACGCGCCAATGTCAATGCAGAACGTGCCGAGCCACACGAGATGCGAGATGATGCGCGAGAGCTCCATGGCGATCACGCGGAGCACCGTGCAGCGCGGCGTGATGCTCAATCCAAAGAGCCGCTCGGCGCCAAGGACGAACGCGACGTTGTTCCCGATGGAGTTGAGATAATCCTCGCGATCGGTCCACGGCACGATCTGGTTGTACGTGCGGTACTCGCCGATCTTCTCGAAGCCGCAGTGCAGATACCCGATGTGCGGAATGCAGCGCACAACGGTCTCGCCATCCAGCTCGAGCACCAGCCGCAGCACGCCATGCGTGGCGGGATGCTGCGGGCCGATGTTGATGAGCATGTGCTCGGTGGCCAGCTCAGGCTCGAGGGGAGCCGGCGGCTCCAGCGTCGTGACCGTGCCCTGATCGGTGATGGTGAGCGGTGCGCGGCGCGGCCGGCCTTGCTCGTCCAGCCCCGAAGTGCCCAGCGCGACATCCACCGTGCGTGTGATGGCCATGCTACTCCCCCGTCCGTTCGCCGCCGGTGATCCGGCGAATCATGTCATCGGGGAGATCCTCGAACGCATCGGCGATCGAGAGCTCTTCCATGGAGTAGCGCGCTTCCGGATTGGCGGCGAGCGCCTGGCGCAGTTGTTCCGACCGGCTGAAGCGGCCACGCAGCGGGAAGTCCTTCCGCAGCGGATACCCCTCGTGATACTGCTCCCACATCAGGATGCGACGCAGGTCGGGATGCCCGGTGAAGCGAATGCCGAACATGTCGTAGCACTCGCGCTCGAACCAGTCCGCGCTCCGATAGATGCTCCAGACGCTTGGCACGTCGAGCGGCGCTCCGCGCGGAATTTCCACCTTGAGCCGCAGAAACCGGCGGAACGGCAGCGAGCGAAGATGCCACACGACCTGCACTGGCAGCTCCGGGTCCCGGTATTCCACGGCGGTGATATCGGAGAGGTAGTCGTAGCGCTGGGCGGGATCGTCGTGCAGCCAGCGCACGATGTCCGCCAGGCGTGCACCGTCCACGTACACCGTGGTCTCGCCCCAGATCACCTCCGTCCGGCCGATCGCCGCGCCGAACCGCGCGCGCAACGCGTCCGCGGATGGATTGGCGGCGCCGTCACGATACGCGATGTTCGTTGGGGTGGCGGGCGCCGGCTGCTGGGGGGCGGCGGCGCCGGGAAGCACCGGCTCGAAGGCGTCGCTCACAGGCCGGACCGCGTCTGGTGAATCGAATTGCCGAACGGCTCGGACAACTCGTCGATGGCCTGCGGCGGGATGTACAGCCCGCTTGCGGGATCGGGCTCCATCTCGTGTCGCAGGTCGCCGTCGCTCAGGCGCTCACGCTTCACCTTCTCCTGAAGCATCATGATCCCATACATCAGCCCTTCGGGGCGCGGCGGACATCCCGGCACGTACACGTCCACCGGGATGATCGTGTCGATGCCCTGCACCACCGCGTAGTTGTCGAACATGCCGCCGGACGAGGCGCAGGCGCCCATGGAGATGCACCACTTGGGCTGCGGCATCTGCATCCAGATGCGGCGGAGCACCGGGGCGAGCTTGAAGGGCACGCGGCCCGCACAGATGAGCACGTCGGCCTGTCGCGGAGAAAAGCTCATGCGCTCCATGCCGAAGCGCGCGATGTCGAAGCGGCTGGCGGCGGTGGCCATGAACTCGATGGCGCAGCAGGCGGTGCCGAACGGCATGGGCCACAGCGAGTAGGCACGGGCCGCGTTGACCAGGAAGTCGAGGCGGGTGGCGATCCAGCTCTCCTGCGCAGGCGGGTCGAACGTCGCGGCATGCGTCGCGGGGTGCGGCATCAATCCCATTGCAGCGCCCCCTTCTTCCACACGTAGGCGAGCCCCACGGCCAGGATCACGATGAAGACGAGCATCTCGCCGAGGCCGAAGAACGACACGTGTCCCGCGGGGCACATGCCGCCGGTGAGCGGCGCGGAGCACGAGAGCTGCCGGTAGTACGCACCCCATGGGATGAGAAACACCGTCTCGATGTCGAATACGATGAACAGCATCGCCACCATGTAGAACTTCACGGAAAAGCGCTCGCGCGCGTCACCGAGCGGCGGAATGCCCGATTCGTATGGGGTCTGCTTGACCGGCGTGGGACGGGGGCGCAGCGTCAGGTGGGAAGCCAACAGCATGAGAACCGCGTTGGCGGCGACGAACCCAACCAGCATGAGAATCGGGAAATATTCGCGCTCCATCCGCCTCCAGATGTCGTGGAAGGTATGACGTGTTCCAGCCGTGGAACTTATCGCGTGGCGGGGAGGAGTGTCAACGTGGCGGAGACGCCGTGGGCGGGATAGATTCCGCGCGCATTTCCCGCGGTCGAACGCCGGCGCCGCGCGCTCCCGACATGCGCGCGCCGTCGTACATGCCCTGCCCATCCTTCACGTCCCGCGTGCCCTCATCCACATGTCACTCAAATCGGACCGCTGGATTCGCCGCATGGCGATCGAGCACGGCATGATCGAACCGTTCGCGGACCGCCAGGTGCGCGACGGAGTGATCTCCTATGGCGTGAGCTCCTACGGCTACGACATGCGTATCGCGCGCGAATTCCGGATCTTCACGAACGTCCTGAACTCCGTGGTGGATCCCAAGCAGTTCGACCCGAAGTCCTTCGTGGAGTTCGAAGGGGACGTGTGCATCGTGCCACCCAACAGCTTCGCGCTCGCGCGATCGGTGGAATACTTTCGCGTGCCGCGCAACGTGCTCACGGTGACGGTCGGCAAGTCCACGTATGCGCGCTGCGGCATCATCACGAACGTCACGCCCTTCGAGCCGGAGTGGGAAGGCTTCGTGACGCTGGAGATCTCGAATACCACACCGCTGCCGGCGCGCATCTACGCGAACGAAGGCATTGCGCAGGTGCTCTTCTTTGAAGGCGACGAGGAGCCGGAAATCTCCTATCGGGACAAGAAAGGGAAATACCAGGGCCAGCGGGGTGTCACGCTGCCACGACTCTAGCGAGCTTCACGATCGCGGAACCGGTGCGCGCCTGCTCGCGGCGAGGCAGGATTCTCGGGCACCACGATTCATTCGCGGTTGCGAGCGGCGTGGTACGGCCCGGGGAACGGCTGGACAGGATTTTCAGGATGGACGGGATTGACAGGATTTTCACGGGATCAAAGGGAGATCAAAGGAGTCAGAGTCGATGGGTGTTCAATCGACTCTGACCCCTTTGATCAATCGACTCTGACGGATGTTGAGAGCACGCCCCGGTCGGCTACCATGGAGGTGTCACCCACCCATGGACCACCGACCGGAGCGTCTCTCATGACTCGATGTGCGAAGTATGTCGGCCTCGATGTGCATCAAGCA
>DATNDS010000007.1:0-20791 GCA_035553215.1 Gemmatimonadaceae bacterium | reverse complement strand
TCTCCAGAACTTGAGCGTTGATCTCGACGAAGTGCAACAGAAGATCGAGGAAACGGTCAAGAAGGGGAAAGCGGCGCAGACCACGGGCCCGGATCTTCCTTATACCTCGCGCGCCAAGAAAGTGCTGGAACTCGCCATGGCAGAGGCGCGCGAGCTGAACCACAGCTACGTTGGTACGGAACATCTGCTGCTCGGGCTGCTCCGCGAGGAGAAGGGCATTGCTGCGCAGGTGCTCACCGACACGGGCGTGAACCTGGATGCCGCCCGTGCGGAGACGCTGCGGCTGCTCGGCACCGAGATGCCACAGGGCGGCGCGACGGCCCAGGCGGGGACGCCGCCGGCGCCACAACAGGCCAAGGGCGAAAAGAAGTCCAAGACGCCCGCGCTGGATCATTTCTGCCGCGACCTCACGCAGCTGGCGGCCGAAGGACAGCTCGATCCGACGATCGGGCGCGCCAAGGAGATCCAGCGGGTCATGGAGGTGCTTACGCGCCGGAAGAAGAACAACCCGGTGCTCATCGGCGAGCCGGGCGTCGGCAAGACCGCTATCGTCGAAGGACTCGCGCAGCTCATTGCGAGCGGCGAGTGTCCGGAGTCGTTGCGCGAGCACCGGGTGCTGGCGCTCGACATGGCCGCCGTCATTGCGGGCACCAAGTATCGCGGTCAGTTCGAGGAGCGCCTCAAGGCCGTGATGAACGAGATCGCGCAGAACAAGAACATCATCCTGTTCATCGACGAGCTGCACACGCTCGTGGGTGCGGGTGCGGCCGAAGGCGCCATCGATGCCAGCAACATGCTCAAGCCCGCGCTCGCGCGCGGCGAGCTGCAGTGCGTTGGCGCGTCCACGCTCAACGAGTACCGCAAGTACATCGAGAAGGACGGGGCACTCGAACGGCGCTTCCAGACCGTCATCGTGGATCCGCCTTCGGTGGAGGAGACGGTGGACATCCTCAAGGGGCTGCGCAAGAAGTACGAGGATCACCACCACGTCACGATTCCCGATGCGACGCTCGTCACGGCATCCAAGCTGTCGGAACGCTACATCACCGACCGGTTCCTGCCGGACAAGGCGATCGATGTCATTGATGAAGCGGGCGCGCGCGCGCGGCTGGCCGCGCAGGCCCCCCCGCCCGAAGTGGCGGAGCTCAAGCACAAGCTCGAAGATGTGAACACGGAGAAGGAGGCCGCCGTTCGCGATCAGAGCTTCGAGCGCGCCGCGACGCTGCGCGATCAGGAGCGCGAGCTGCAGGGCGAGATTCGTCGCAAGCAGGAGGAATGGGAGAAGCATCGCCAGTCCTTCCGGCCGGTGCTGGGCGAGGAGGAAATCGCCTTCATCGTCAGCCGCTGGACCGGCATTCCCGTCACGCGGCTCCAGGAGGCGGAAAGCGCGCGACTGCTCAGAATGGAGGACGAAGTCCATCTGTCCGTGGTCGGTCAGGACGAGGCGATCAAGGCACTCTCGCGCTCCATCCGGCGCAGCCGCGCAGGCCTCAAGGATCCGTCGCGCCCCATTGGGTCGTTCATTTTCAGCGGTCCGACGGGCGTCGGCAAGACCGAGCTGGCGCGCGCGCTGGCCAAGTTCCTCTTCGCGGATCCGTCGGCGCTCATCCGCGTCGACATGAGCGAGTACATGGAGAAGTTCTCGGTGAGCCGCCTCATCGGCGCGCCGCCAGGGTATGTCGGGTATGAGGATTCGGGCACACTCACCAAGGCGGTTCGGCGCAAGCCGTACAGCGTGGTGCTGCTGGATGAGATCGAAAAGGCGCATCCGGACGTGTTCAACATCCTGCTGCAGGTGCTGGACGAGGGACACCTTACGGACAACTACGGGCGCGTCATTGACTTCAAGAACACGGTCGTGATCATGACGTCGAATGTCGGCGCGCGCGACATCACGAAGAATCGCGCGTTGGGCTTCACCACGCCGGACGATCGGGAAACGTTCGATCGCATTCAGGAAAAGGTGAAGGAGGAGATCCAGCGCGTGTTCAATCCGGAATTCCTGAACCGCCTGGACGACGTGATCGTGTTCCATCCGCTGAACAAGGACCACATCGCGCAGATCGTGGGAATCCTGCTCCGTGACGTGCAGAAGCGTCTCGCCGAAGAGGAGATCACGCTCAAGCTCACCAGCGCCGCCACGGAGTTCCTGAGCACGCACGGCTACGACGAACACTTTGGTGCGCGCCCGCTCAAGCGCGCCATTCAGAAGTACGTCGAGGATCCGCTCTCGGAGAAAATCCTGGTTGGCGACTTCGCCAAGGGCGACGAAGTGGATGTGGACGTATCCCCGGACGGCACCAAACTGGACTTCCGGGTTCTGAGCAAGACCACGAGCTGACGGCTCTCCAACCACTCCAGCCGAACGCGGCCGAATGACCCCCGGGCGGGGGCGTCATTCGGCTGTGTAGCGTGTATCTTACTAGCCATGTTCCGGCTGCCTTTTTTCATCACGCTTGCCCTCGTCGTGGCAGGCGCCCAGGCGCGCGCGCAAGCGGCAAACGGGCCCTGCGTCATCCCTGACTCCATTGCGGTGCAGGGGAATAGACGCGTCACCACTACCACCGCGCTGTCCGACATCGGACTCGCCCGGGGCGACACGCTCAACTATCGCGTGCTCCAGCGGGCCATTCACAATCTGTTCGCGACAGGTCAGTTCGAGGACGTTCGCGTTGCCTGCCAGGTGGACCGGACGACCGGGCGATCCGTGATGATCTTCTCGGTCACGGAACGCCCGGTGCTGGCGGGTCTCACGGTCTCGGGCGCGAACGTGGTGTCCGCAAGCACCCTGCGGGACAAGATCCAGATACCGGTCGCGAAGCCGCTGGATCCCGCGCTGGTCGCGGGTGCGGTGCAGCGCATCGACTCGCTCTACGAGTCCCGCGGCTACTACCTCGCGATCGTGAAGCCCGAAACCACCATGGTGAACGGCGAGGCCCACCTCGACTTCAAGATCGACGAGGGGCGCCGGCTCGCCGTCTCGGGCGTGGATGTCATCGGCGATTCCACGCTCCACGCCGGCGCGATCGTGGATGCCATGAAGACCAAGCCGGAGGGGTTCTGGTTCTGGAAGAAGGGGGAGTTCGACGAAGACAAGTTCGCCGCTGACATCGGCGACCGCATTCCCGCCCTATACGACAAGAATGGATTCATTGACTTTCAGCTCGTGAAGGATACGCTGGCGGTGGACCGCGCCACCGGCAAGGGTGTGATTCACCTCACGGTAAAGGAAGGGAAACAGTATCGCGTGGGCACCTTTGAAGTGGTGGGCAACCGCCACTTCTCCACGGAGGACATCGAGCGCTTCTATCCTTTCACGCCGCAGTCGCCGTCTCTGGGCGAGAAGGTGAAGGGCCTGTTCGGCGGCGGCGGCAGCGGCGTGCAGTACTTCGATCAGTCCGAGTGGGATGATGCGACGAACAAGCTGCGGACCGCGTACGCCGATGAAGGCTACATCTACGCGCAGGTGCGGCCGGTCGTCGTGCGCACCGTGGGCAAGGACTCCCTTCCGGTGGTGAATCTCCGCTGGGAGATCGATGAGAAGACCCCGGCGACGATCAATCGCATCGACATTGCCGGCAACGACTACACGAGCGAGGTCTGCATCCGCGATGCGCTCGTCATTCTCCCCGGTGACGTCTTCAGCCAGGCGCGCATCATTCGGAGCTGGCAGAACCTGCAGAACCTGGGATTCTTCGAATCGCCCATGCCCCCTCCCGAAACGCCGCAGGCGAACGACAAGGGCGATGTCGACGTCGTCTTCCACGTGAAGGAAAAACACACGGGGAGCATCAACTTCGGCGCCTCGGTTGGTGAGGGGACCGGCGTTGGCGGATTCATTGGGCTGGACCAACCCAATCTGTTCGGTCTGTGCAAGCGCGCATCGCTGCAGTGGCAGTTCGGGCAGTACATCAACGACTTTCAGCTGAGCTACACCGATCCGAGCATCAAGCAGTCGCGCCTCTCGGGTACGGCGACGGCATACGACACACGGTCGCGCTACCTCATCGCTGACCTGGGACAGAGCCAGGCCACCGGCGGCTCGCTGCAGCTCGGCTTTCCGCTGTTCAATTCGCTGTTCACGCGCCTGTTCCTCTCGTACGGTGGCGAATCCGTGCGCTTCAGCGGTGGTCTCGCGACACGCGATACCACCATCAACACCGGCAGCAACTTCCGCTCGAGTGTCGGGCTCACCGTCACGCACGACAATCGCATCGACATGCCGTTCGCGTCCGCCGGGTCCATGCGGACATTCACCGCGCAGTTCGACGGCGGGCCGCTGGGTGGCACATCGAGCTTCCAGCGCTATACCACCGAGATTCGTAATTACACGACGCTGGCGCAGTTTGGTGGGACCAAGCCCGGCTCGCAGCCGATCAAGCTCGTGCTCGGTCTGACCGCTCGAGCCGGTGCGCTGTTCGGCGACGATGGTCCGTTCTTCTACTCGCAGGAGTTCGCCATGGGCGGCACACAGTATGGCGAACAGTTGCGCGGGTACGAGGAGTTCTCGATTACTCCCAAGGGATTCGTGGCCACCACGAACAGCCAGGCGTCCCGGGCGTCATTCGGCAAGGCGTTCTTCAGCTCGACCGCCGAGCTCGGGTTCCGGTTCAATCAGATGCTTTACGCGGACCTGTTCTACGACGCCGGCAACGTGTACGCCAGTCCGCGCGACATTGATCCAACCCGGCTCTTCCGCGGGGCCGGAATCGGGGTCGCCGTGGTCACCCCGTTGGGACCCCTCGGTCTCGACTGGGGGTATGGATTTGATCGCGTGGATCAGTTCGGACGTCCTGATCCCAAATGGCAGTTGCATTTCAAACTCGGACAACTCTTCTAAGGCGGAGTCAACATGCGTTCAGTCGTTCGTGCCGCGCTGGCGACGGTGGCGTTTTCAACGATCTGTGCCAGCGGAGCCCTCGCGCAAGGCACACAGCGAATTGCGTATATCAACTCCAACAAGATCCTCGCCCAGGCACCCGGTCGAGCCGAAGCCGAGGCCCAGATTGACAAGGAGATGGGTCAGTACCGCCAGGAAGCGCAGAGCATGCGCGATTCGCTGAACGACATGGTCTCGGCATACACCAAGTCGGAAGCGACGCTCAGCCCGGCGGCCCGTGCCGGCAAGCAGAAGGAGATCAACGCCAAGCAGACGCAGTATCAGCAGCGCCTGGCGGATCTGGAGAAGAAGGCGCAGGATCGGCAAGCCGAACTGATCGGTCCGATCATGACCAAGATCAATGGGATCATCGAACAGATCCGCGCCGAAAAGGGATATGCGATGGTGTTCGACGCCGGAAATCAGGCGGGTGTCGTCGTCGCGGCCGATTCCAGTCTGGATATCACGGATGAGGTCGTTGCGCGACTGAAGGCGGCCGGACCCGTGTCGAGCACGCCACCGCACGCCGACAACACGGCGGGACCCACGCCAAAGGCCACTGGCGCGACGCGTCCCAAGCCGCCCACCCCGCGTTGACCGCCGTTGACGTACGCCGCTCGACCATCGGCGGTGAGGGACCTCCGTCTCTCACCGCCGACGACATCGCGCGCCTGGTTCACGGCACGGTGCAGGGTGCCGGCGCGACCAGCGTATCCGGGATCGCGCCGCTGGACCGTGCCGCCGAGTCGGACCTGAGCTTTCTGGCGAGCGCGCAATACACCACGGAATTTCTCAACTCGGCGGCAGGTGTCGTGCTGGTCACGCCGGCGCTGGCCACACTGGAGCGCGGTCCCGCGTGCCGGATCGTGGTGGATCGGCCGCAGGAAGCGATGCTCGAGGTGATCCCCGCGTTGTATCCTCCGCTGCCGCGTCGTGAAGGAATCCATCCAACCGTCATCCTCGGGAGCGGCGCGGTGCTGGGGCGGGGCGTCGCGATCGGTCCGTTCAGCGTCATCGAGGACGGAGCAAACCTCGCGGACGATGTGAGCGTCGGCGCGCACTGCACCATCGGAGCCGGCGTGCGCGTCGGGGAATCGAGCTGGCTGGCGGATTCGGTGACGCTCTATCCCGGCGCCGTCATTGGGCGCCGCGTGCGGCTGCACGCCGGCGTCCGCGTGGCGTGCGATGGCTTCGGGTATGTCCAGGTGGACGGGAGCCACCGCAAGATTCCACACGTGGGGCGCTGCATCATCGAGGACGACGTCGAAGTCGGGGCGAACTCCACGCTCGACCGCGGCAGCGTGGATGATACGGTCGTTGGCACCGGTACTCGGATTGACAACCTCGTGCATGTCGCGCACAACGTGCGCATCGGCCGCCTCTGCCTCATCATGGCGCAGGTGGGTATCGCCGGTTCCGTGCACATTGGTGATGGCTGCGTGCTCGCGGGACAGGTGGGCGTGAGCGGACACCATCGCGTCGGGGACGGAGCCCGTCTGGCCGCGCAGGCCGGCGTCTTCGGCGACATCCCGGCCGGGGAGACGTGGTCGGGTTATCCAGCGCGCCCGCACAAGGAAGCCCTGCGCGCGTACGCGGCGCTGTTCAAGCTCGCGGGGATGATGCGCCAACTGCAGCAGCTGCTCGAGCGGCCGCGGGCGTGACGGACCGCCGGCATTCGATCGAATCGGCCGTGACGCTGGAAGGGATCGGCCTGCACCTCGGACGCACCTGCCGACTCACCTTCCGGCCCGCCGACGGCGGTACGGGGATCGTCTTTCGTCGCATGGATCTCGATGGCGAGCCGGCCATCCCGGCGCGCATCGAGCACGCGGTGCTCAGCGAACGGCGTACGCAGCTCGGCGACGGCGAGGCCGGTCTGCACACGGTGGAGCACGTGCTCGCCGCTGTCGCGGCGCACCGCATCGATGATCTCGTCATCGAGATGGACGGTCCCGAACCGCCGATTCTCGATGGCAGTGCCCAGCCGTATTTCGAAGCCCTCCGCTGCGCGAGGATTGCCGATCGCCCCGGAACGGTGCAGTATCTTGCCCTGCGACGCCCGGTCACGCTGGTGGAGGGCGAGTCGACGTACGAGGTGCTGCCGGCGGCCGAACTGTCGCTGCGGGTGACGGTGGACTTTCCGCATCCGCTGATCGGCCGACAGACGTGTGATGTGGCCGTGACGCCGGAGACATTTGCGCGCGAGTTGGCGCCGGCGCGCACGTTCGGATTCGTGCGGGAGGTGGAGGCGCTGCGCGCGAAAGGACTGATCCGGGGCGCCAGTCTCGCCAACGCCATCGTGCTGGACGACGATGGCGTGGTGGGCTCGTCGCTGCGCTGGCCCGATGAGTTCGCGCGCCACAAGACCATGGACTGCGTCGGCGATCTGGCGCTTGCTGGCTGCCGGCTGCACGCACGCGTCATCGCCATCAGGCCAAGCCATCGCGGGACGATCACACTGGTCCGGGAACTCGTCAACCACGCCGCCACGGAGACGCGGATGCTCGATATCGAAGACATCATCAAGATCCTGCCGCACCGGTATCCCTTTCTGCTCGTGGACCGGATTCTCGAGCTCGAGGAGCGCAAGCGCGTGGTCGGGATCAAGAACGTCACGATCAACGAACCGTTCTTCCAGGGGCACTTTCCCGGACATCCCATCATGCCGGGCGTCCTGATCGTGGAAGCCATGGCGCAGGTGGGGGGCATGCTGCTGCTCGGATCCGTGGAGGATCCGGAGAACAAGGTCGTGTACTTCATGTCGCTCGACAACGTGAAATGGCGCAAGCCCGTGAAGCCCGGCGATCAGATGCGCTTCGAGCTGGAAGTCGTGCAGATTCGCGGGCGCGTGTGCCGGATGCGCGGCGTCACCCGCGTGGATGGCGATGTGGTGTGCGAGGCGGACATGGCGGCGATGGTCGTGGATCGATGACCTCGCGCATTCATCCCACGGCGCTCGTCTCGCCGCACGCGGAGCTCGGGGAGGAAGTGGACGTGGGCCCGTTCGCGATCATCGGCGATCACTGCGAGGTCGGCGAGGGCTGCGTCATCGCGTCACGAGCCACGCTCGAACGCCACGTGAAACTGGGACGCGGCGTGCGGATCGGCACCGGTTCCGTGATTGGCGGTGATCCGCAGGATCTCAAGTTCCGCGGCGAGACGACCACGGTGGACATCGGCGACCGAACGGTCGTGCGTGAGTACTCAACGATCAATCGGGGCACGTCGGAATCGCAGTGCACCACGGTTGGGGAAGACTGCTTTCTCATGACCTACGTGCACCTGGCGCACGACTGTCACCTGGGCAACGGCGTGATCATCTCGAACGCCACGCAGCTTGCCGGCCACGTCACGATCGAGGATCGCGCGATCATTTCCGGCCTCGTGGCCGTGCACCAGTTCGTGCGCATCGGCACCTACAGTTTCATTGGCGGGGCCTCGCGCGTGCCCAAGGATGTGCCGCCCTTCCTCAAGGCCGTGGGCAACCCCGTGAAGCTCTACGGTCTGAACAGCGTGGGACTGCGGCGCGCGGGCTTCGATCCCCTCGTGCTCCGTGAGCTCAAGCGCGCCTACCGGCTGTTCTTCCGTTCCGAGCTCAATGTGACACAGGCACTCGAGCGTGCGCATCAGGAGCTCGAGATGTGTCCCGAGGTGCAGTGCTTTCTGGACTTCGTGGATGGCAGCGGCCGCGGAGTGGTGACGTGAGCGACTCGACGCGCATCGGCGTCATCGGCGCCGGCGCCCTGGGCTATCACCACGTGCGCCTTCTCGGCACCATGCCCGGCGTGCACTTCGTGGGGTTTCACGATGCGGACGCGGAGCGTGCGGCGCGCGTGGCGGCCGAGCTGGGCGCTCCCGCCGTGGCATCGCTGGACGAGCTGCTCGATGCCGTGGAGGCCGTGACGGTCGTGGTGCCCACGCCGGCCCATCACGCCGTGGCCAGGCAGGCGCTGGAGCGGGGACGCCACGTGCTGATCGAGAAGCCCATTGCCTCGACGCTCGCGGAAGCGGATGACCTGCTCGAGATCGCTCGGCGAACCGGAGCGATCATTCAGACCGGCCACGTCGAGCGATTCAACCGGGCCATCCGCGCCGCGCTGCCATTCATCGCGGCGCCGCTGTTCGTCGAGAGCGACCGGCTGGCGCCGTTCAATCCGCGTGGCGCCGACGTCGCGGTCGTTCTCGATCTCATGATCCACGACATCGACCTCGTGCGGACGCTCGTCGGGAGCGCGGTGCGCACGCTCGATGCCGCTGGCGTCCCCGTGCTCACGGGGTCCGTGGACATCGCCAACGCGCGCCTCACGTTCGAGAGCGGTGCGGTGGCGAACATTACCGCGAGCCGCGTATCACGCGAGCGCTTTCGGAAGCTTCGCATCTTCCAGCGCAGTGGATACCTGTCGCTCGATCTGGCACTCGGCACGGGAGAATTCTACCGGATGCGCGGCGGCCTCGATGCCATCGCGCTGGCGGCCGCGCCGCGCCGTCTCGAAGAATTCATGGAGCGCATTCCGCTCGACGCGCCGGACGGCGAGCCGCTGCGCCTGGAGTTCGAGAGTTTCGTGGAGGCCGTGCAGGGGCGGCACCCCGTACTCGTGAGCGGAGAGGATGGCCGTGCGGCGCTCGCGCTCGCGCTGCGCATCATGACCGAGATCGAACGCTCGCTCCCCGCGCTCGCGGCATCGCCTGGTGCGTGACGTGCTGGTCGTCGCCGGCGAGACGTCGGGCGACCTGCACGCGTCTGGAGTCGTCGCGGAGCTCAGGCGTCGTGCGCCGGACCTCGTGCTCACGGGTATTGGCGGCGCGCGGATGGAACAGGCGGGGGTGACGCTGCTCGAGCATACCGACCGTCTGGCAGTGATGGGATTCGCGGAGGTGATCCGTCACGTGCCGCGGCACTATCAGCTCCTCGAGCGGCTACGCCGCCTGGTACGCTCGGGCCGGATTGGCCTCGTGATACTCGTGGACTACCCCGGCTTCAACATGAAGGTGGCAGCGGCCGCGCATGCGGCCGGCGTGCCCGTGCTGTACTACGTGACGCCGCAGGTCTGGGCCTGGGGACGCGGGCGTCTCCGTGCCCTGGCGCGCACGGTGTCGCGCGCCGCGGTCATTCTTCCGTTCGAAGAGGAACTGCTGCGCCGCCACGGCATCGATGCAACCTTCGTGGGCCATCCGCTGCTGGATCGCGCGGCCGGGCTGCTCCCGGACCGCGCCGCGGCGCGCACGCGTCTCGGGCTCGCGCCTGATGCCACGGTCCTGGCACTCTTTCCCGGCAGTCGGGCGCAGGAGATCTCACGCCATCTGGATCGCTTTATGGAGACAGCCCGGGAGCTGGAACGGCGGATCCCGGGCCTCGTTCCGATCGTGTCGGTGGCAGCCGGCCTGACACTCGACCCGGCCCGGTGTCCATATCCGCAGGTGCGCGATGCCTCCTTCACCGTGTGGCGCGCGGCGGACGCGGCGCTCTCCAAGAGCGGGACCTCCACCCTCGAGGCGGCTGTCGCGGGCTGCCCGCTCGTCGTGGCGTATCGCACGGGACCCATCAGCTACGCCATCGCGCGGCACGTGGTCACCATTCCGCGCATTGGGCTGGTGAATGTCGTGGCGGACCGCGAGGTGGCGCCGGAGTTTCTGCAGGGGGCCGTTCGCCCTGGCGCCATGGCTGAGGCCCTCGAGCCACTGCTGCGCGCCGACAGCGCGCCACGCAACGCCATGCTGTCCGGCCTCGCGGATGTGCGGCGCCGGCTGGGCGAGCCAGGCGCCGCGGCGCGCGTGGCGGAAATGGCGCTGGAGCTGATGCAATGAGCACGCGCGCCGATCGCCGCGTGCCGGCGCCGGCGCCGGTGGCGCGGCGCACGGTATGGCTGGCGCGCCTGGGCGGCGTGATCTTTCGTCTCCTGGCGCACACCTGGCGCGTGCGGAACGTGCATCGCGCCGCCGTGGAGCAGCTTCGTGCGAGCGGAACGCCGGTGATCTTCGTCGTCTGGCACGGCGAGCTGCTCGCGGCGGTCTGGAATCATCGCCGGGAGGGCATCACGGCCCTGGTCAGCGAACATGGCGACGGGGAGATTCTGGCGCGCGTGATGGAATCGCTCGGCTTCGCGACGGCCCGCGGCTCGACCACGAGAGGATCCGAACGCGCACTGCTCAGCGTGAGTCGTGTGGCGCGCAACGGCGGAGACTTGGCGATCACGCCGGATGGCCCGCGCGGGCCGAGCCACTCGTTCGCCCCCGGCGCACTGATTGTCTCCCAGCGGAGTGGCGCGGCCATCGTTCCCGTCGCAGTGCATGCGAGCCGCTGCTGGCGGCTGCGGAGCTGGGATCGCTTCCTGGTGCCCAAACCATTTGCGCGCGTCAGCATCGCGTACGGACCACCGACCGTCGTTGCCGCTGATTCATCACGCGCCGCAGCCGAGCTGGCACCCCGCTTTGCCGCGCTGCTGGATGACGCGGCGCGGCTGGCACGAGAGTGACGTGCGCCTGATCGAGCGCGCCTGGTACGATGACGGCGTCGTCGCGGGCGGCGCGCGGGCGCTGCTGGCGCCGGTCGAAGCGCTCTATGCGACGGGCGTGTCCCTGCGCAACGCTCTTTACGATGCGGGCCGTCTGGCGCAACACGGCACGGCACTGCCCGCGCTGAGCGTCGGAAATCTCAGCGTCGGCGGCACGGGCAAGACGCCCGTCGCCGCCTGGCTCGCGCAGCAGTTCGTGACACGTGGCGCGTCTCCCGCCATCGTGCTGCGCGGCTATGGCAGTGACGAGTCGCTCGTGCACGAACGACTGAACCCGACCGTGCCCGTGATCATCTCGCCGGACCGGGTGGCCGGGTCGGCACGCGCCAGGGCGGCGGGCGCGGACGTCGTGGTGTTCGACGACGCGTTCCAGCACCGGCGCGCGTCGCGGCTCGCGGACATCGTGGTGGTGAGTGCAGACCAGTGGGCGCGTTCGCGGCGATTGCTCCCGGCGGGGCCGCTGCGGGAACCACTGCGCGCGTTGCGCCGGGCGACGCTCGTCCTGATCACGCGCAAGGCGGCGTCGCCCGAGGCTGCCAGCACGGTGTCCACCGAGATCGCGGGCGTCGCGCCTGCCGTTCCACGCACCCTGGTCCATCTGGCGCTGGACATGCTGCGCTCCGCCACTGACACGGACGCCCCGCGCCGCATCGCGTCGCTGGCCGGCTCAGCGGTGCTGGCGGTATCGGCCATTGGCAATCCGCGGGCATTCGCCGCTCAGCTCGAGGCGGCCGGCGCGCGTGTGCAGAGCGCGCCGTTCGCCGATCACCACGCCTACACCGGGGCGGACGCGCTGCGCCTTGCGCGGGCGGCGGACGGATTCGAACTCGTCGTGTGTACGCTCAAGGACGCGGTCAAACTCGCGCGTGTCTGGCCTCGCCAAGCGGTGCCGTTGTGGTATGTTTCCCAGCAGCTTGTCGCCGAGCATGGCGGAGCCGCGGTGGACGCGGCGTTGCAGACCGTGCTCGATGCCCGTCCTCTGCATACCTGAATCCGGCTCAACGCCTTCCGGCGCCACCCCCACACCAATGACCGCCGATCTCAAGCTTTCCATGGACAAGATCGTCCGCCCCGACAAGGACCGCTTCCTCAACGAGGACAATCCGTTCGAAGACATGATGTCGCGCTTCGATCGCGCGGCCGAATTGCTCGACCTCGAGCCGGGGCTGTACAAGATCCTGCGTAGCTCCGAGCGCGAAATCACGCTCTCGGTTCCGATCACGCTGGACAATGGCGAGATCGATGTCTTCACTGGATATCGTGTACAGCACAACACATCGCGCGGCCCCGCCAAGGGCGGCATCCGCTTCGACGAGAACGTGAATCTCGACGAAGTGAAGGCGCTCGCGGCGTGGATGACGTGGAAGTGCGCCGTGGTGAACATTCCCTTTGGTGGCGCGAAGGGCGGGGTTGTCTGTGACCCCACCAAGCTGAGCGTGGGCGAGCTGGAACGCATCACGCGCCGCTACACGGCCGGACTGATCGGCGTGCTGGGGCCGGATTCCGACGTGCCGGCGCCGGATGTGAACACCAACGAGCGCGTCATGGCCTGGGTGATGGACACCTACTCCATGCACATGCGGCACACCGTGACCTCGGTCGTGACCGGCAAGCCGGTGGAGATGGGCGGTTCGCTGGGCCGGCGCGAAGCCACGGGACGGGGTTGCATGATGGTCACCACCGCGGCACTCGAGCATCTCGGCCTGCCGGTGCAGGGCGCCACGCTCGCCGTGCAGGGCTTCGGCAACGTCGGCTCCACGGCGGCCAAGCTGCTGCACGAACAGGGATGCAAGGTCGTCGCGATCGGTGACCGGTCGGGCGCGCTGCACGATCCACGCGGCATTGACGTGGACGATGCCATGGCGTACGTGAAGGCGCATCGCACGCTCGAAGGTTACGACAAGGGTGATCGCCTCACGAATGACGAACTGCTCACGCTGGACGTGGACGTCCTGCTGCCGGCGGCGCTGGAGAACGTGATCACGCGCAAGAATGCCGAGCGCGTGCGCGCAAAGTTGATCTGTGAAGGCGCCAACGGTCCGACGACCGCGCCGGCCGATGCCATTCTCGATGACAAGGGCATCTTCGTCATCCCGGACATTCTGGCGAATGCGGGTGGCGTGACCGTGTCCTACTTCGAGTGGGTGCAGGATCGCGGCGGGTATTTCTGGACGGAAGATGTCGTGAACGACCGCCTCGGCCACATCATGCAGACGAGCTTTCACGCGGTGCTGGATCTCTCCCGCAAGCACAAGGTGAACATGCGCACCGCCGCGTACATGCTGGCGATCTCACGCGTGGCCGCGGTGCACCGGCTGCGCGGCATGTACGCCTAGCACGGAGCCGGTGCGCGTCGTGATCGCGGCGGTCGGTGTACCGCGGCGCGAGCCGTTCGGTGTCGCCATTCGTGACTATGAGACCCGCGCCGCCCGCTACTGGCCACTCGAGGTACGCGAAGTGCGCGAGGAGTCCGCGCGTGCGACCTCGCCGGATCTCGTGCGGACGCGTGAGGCGGAGCGGCTGCTGGCGCGCGCCGGCGAGCGGTGCCGTCTGGTGGCCTGCGATGAACAGGGCGTCCTGATGCAGACGCGGGAGTTCGCCGAGTGGCTGCGGGGAGAACGCGAGCGCGCGTCGCATGATTTGGTGTTCCTGCTCGGCGGCGCCTACGGGCTCGGTGAAGCCGTCCTCGGTCAGGCGCACATGCGGCTCGCACTGGCGCGCTGGACCATGCCGCATGACCTCGCGCGGCTCGTGCTGGTTGAACAACTCTACCGCGCGGGAACGCTCCTCCGCGGCGAACCGTATCACAAGTGATGCCGCGATGTCCCGGTTCCGGCCGCGCGTGCGCGCGTATCCGTCGTGAGTGAACTGCGGATTCTGACCAGGGATCCGGAGCTGTCCCCACTGGCAGCGCTGGCGCTGCAGGATGGCGCACCCGGAGGCTGGTTCACCGCACGCGCGCGGAACTCCGCGGAATGGGTCGCACAGATCGATTCGGTCCGGGCGGAGTTCGATCATCGCTCGTGGCGCGAGTCGCTCGCGCCGGCACTCAGCAGCACCGGCGCCGCGGCCGAGCGGTTGGCGCGGGTGGCCGCGGCGGGAGGCGTCGTCGTCACGACCGGCCAGCAGCCCGGATTGTTCGGCGGCCCGATCTACACCTTCAGCAAGGCCCTGGGCGCGCTCGCGCTCGCCGATGTACTCGAAGCGGCAACCGGCATCCCCGTTGCGCCGGTGTTCTGGGCCGCCACGTATGATGCCGACTTCGCGGAGGCCAGCGTGACGTATCTGGCCAGCGGCGATCACGTGGAACGACTCCGCATGTCGCCCCCCGACTCGCCGCCGCGCGGGATGTCCGAGACACCGCTCGGTGATGTCACGCCACTCGTGCGGCTGCTGGAACGCGGTACCGGCGCGGCGGCCGATCCCGGCGTCATGGCCCTGGTGCGCGCGGCGTACCACGAGGGCGCGACGGTGAGCGACGCCTTCGTGTCGCTCCTGCGCGCGCTGCTGGAGCCGCTCGGCATTGCCGTCCTCGACGCGGGACAGGCGTGCGTGCGACAGGCGGAGCGGCCGCTCATGCTGCGCGCGCTGCGCGATGCCGCCGCCGTGGAGGCGGCCGTTCAGGCGCGCGACGACACGCTGCGGCGCCTGGGGCATGAGCCAGTGGTCGCACAGGTGCCGGGGCTCTCGCTCGTGTTCACCACGGAGAACGGGGTGCGCTCCCGCGTGCCGATCGCCGATGCGCCTGCCCTCGCGGGCCGGGCGCCGGAGCTGGAGCCGAACGTGCTGCTGCGCCCGGTGGCAGAGCGCGCCATTCTTCCCACCGTCGCGTACCTGGGTGGGCCGAGCGAGGTGGCCTACTTCGCGCAGGCCAGTGCGGCGGCGGCGGCGCTTGGAGCGCCGTTGCAGGTCGTGGTGCCGCGTTGGTCAGGTGTGATCGTGGAGCCGCACGTGCAGCGCGTCCTCGATCGCTACGGCCTCAGGGTGGAAGATCTTCGCGATGCCGACGCCACGCTCGGAAGACTCGCGCGCGATGCCATGTCAGGCGCGGTACGCGATGCGCTGGCGCGCGCCCGCGCGAGCGTGGACGATGCCGTGCAGGATCTCGAGCTGACCATTGGCGCGTCCGACCCACCGCTCGTTCCCCAAGCGGTCACCAGCGGCGCGCAACGGGCGCTCCAGCATCGCCTGGATCGGCTGGAACGGCGCCTCGTCGCTGCGATCAAGCGGCGTGAGGCCGACATGGTGCGTGACATCTCCACCGCTCGCGCGGCGCTCTATCCACTGGGCAAGCCGCAGGAGCGCGTGCTCAATCTCATGCCCATGCTGGCGCGGCACGGACGCTCGCTGCTTGGCATGATGCTCGACCGCGCCCGTGAGCAGATGAGCGAACTGGTCGATCCGGCGCGGGACACCTCACCGCTGATCGCGCATGGCGACACCGGCAGCCACGACTGAACGCAGCGTGCGCGCAGAGCGCACTGGTCGCTTCGCGCTTCTGGTGGCAACGGGCATCCTGCTGAGTCGTATCACGGGGCTCGTTCGCCAGCGGTTTCTGAGCCACTACCTGGGGCTGGGTGACGTCGCGGATGCCTTCAACGCGGCATTCCGCATCCCGAATTTCCTGCAGAATCTGTTCGGAGAGGGCGTGCTGTCTGCGTCCTTCATCCCGGTGTATGCGCGGTTGCTGGCGGAAGGCGACGACGCGGAGGCCAGCCGGGTCGCGGGTGCCGTCGCCGCCCTGCTCGCGCTCACCACGTCACTGCTTGTGCTGGGCGGCGTGCTGGCCGCGCCCTGGCTCATCGACGTCATCGCCACCGGCTTCTCGGGGCCGAAGCGGGAGCTGACGATTCAGCTCGTGCGGATTTTTTTTCCAGCCGCCGGTCTGCTCGTGCTGTCGGCGTGGTGCCTGGGCGTGCTGAACAGCCACCGCCGGTTTCTGCTCTCGTATACGGCGCCGGTCATGTGGAACCTGGCGATCATCGTCACGCTCATCGCGTACGGGTCGCGCCCCCAGGCGTCACTGGCCATCGTGGCCGCGTGGGGGGCCGTCGTGGGCAGCGCGCTGCAGTTCGGGGTGCAACTGCCCACGGTCATGCGGCTCCTGCGACGGCTGCGTCCGTCGCTGAGTGTCGCCTCGGGCAACGTGCGTACCGTGATCCGGAACTTCGGTCCGGTATTCGTCGGGCGCGGCGTCGTGCAGATCAGTGCGTACGTGGACACGGTGCTGGCGAGCTTCCTGGGCACGGGTGCGCTCGCGGGGCTCAGCACGGCGCAGATGCTCTACGTGCTGCCGGTGAGTCTGTTCGGCATGTCGGTATCCGCAGCGGAGCTGCCGGCCATGTCCAGCGCGATCGGCGAAGCACAGGAGGTCGCGGCCTACCTGCGCGAGCGGCTGGACTCCGGATTGCGCCGCATCGCGTTTCTGGTGGTACCGTCCGCCGTGGCGTTTCTCGCGCTGGGCGACATTCTGGCGGGAGCCCTCTTTCAGACGGGCCACTTCACGCGCTCGGACACCGTCTACGTCTGGGCGATTCTCGGCGGGTCGGCGGTCGGCTTGCTGGCCTCGACGCTCGGCCGTCTCTATTCGTCCACGTACTATGCGCTCCGCGACACGCGGACGCCGCTACGCATCGCGATTCTGCGCGTGGTGCTCACCACGGGGCTCGGCATCATCTTCTCCTTCTACGGACCGCGACTGTTCGGGCTGGAGCTCCGCTGGGGCGCGGCGGGGCTCACCGTGTCCGCGGGTCTGGCCGCGTGGGTGGAGTTCGCGCTGCTGCGCCGCGTACTGAATGGCCGCATTGGGCGCACGGGGCTCACACCACGATTTCTGCTGCAGCTCTGGATCGCGGCGCTCCTGGCGGCGGCCGTGGCCTGGGCCATCAAGCTCGCCATGGGCGTCGGACATCCCATCCTGCTCGCCATTGCGGCACTCGCGCCGTATGGGGTGGCCTACTTCGCGCTGACCACCGCGTTCGGGCTGCCTGAAGCACGCACCATTCTGCGCTCGCTCACCCGCCGGCGCTGACGCGCGGCAGGGAAGCACGGTCTGTCCTGCCTTATATTTCAGGAGTGACCTCTTCAGCTGCCTGATCCGTGGACACTCCTGACGCGCTCGCCCAGAAGATCGCCTATCTGCCCGAGTCGCCCGGCGTATACCTCTGGAAGGACGCCGGCGGCGTCGTGCTGTACGTGGGAAAGGCCAAGCGGCTCCGGTCGCGCGTGCGCAGCTACTTCGCCAGCGACCATGTCGAGAGTGTGAAGACACGCGCGCTCGTGCGGCGCATCGCGGATCTCGAGACGATCGTCGTCCCATCCGAGGCGCACGCGCTCGTGCTCGAGGCGAATCTCATCAAGGAGCACCACCCCAGGTTCAACATCGCGCTGCGCGACGACAAGTCGTATCCCTACATCAAGGTCACGGTGCAGGATCCCTTTCCACGACTGTTCGTCACGCGACAGCTCGTGAACGACGGGGCGCGCTACTTCGGCCCCTATACCGATGTGGGCGCGATGCGCCGGGCACTGAACGTCGTTCGGCGCGTGTTCACCGTGCGCTCGTGCACGTATGACATGCCGCGCGAGATGCCGGAGCGGCCCTGTCTGGACTATCACATTGGCCGCTGCCGGGCACCGTGCGTCTTCCTCCAGACGCAGGAGGATTATCGCACCATGATCGACGAGGTCGTGCTCTATCTCGAGGGCCGCACGAGCGAGGTCACGCGTCGTGTGCGCGCGCGAATGGCCGAGGCGGTCGCGCGACTCGACTTCGAGCGCGCCGCGGAACTGCGCGATGCCCTCGTGCATCTGGAGCGGATGGAGGAACCGACGGCCGTCATGGAAGTGGAAGGAGGCGATCGCGACGTCGTGGGATACGCGCGCGATGGCGATGAGGCGTGCGTGGTGATGCTGCGCGTGCGCGACGGCAAGCTGCTGGCACGCGAGCAGCGCTTCCTCGATAACGTGGACGGCGAGTCCGACGTCGCGGTGCTGTCAGCCTATCTCGCCGCCGCGTATCTGAACGCGCAGGAGCGCGGCCGGGAGCTGCTCGTCCCGTTTGACTTCGAGGATCGCGACACCTTCGAGGCGGCACTCTCGGGCACGCGTGTCTGGGTGCCCCAGCGGGGGCCACGTCGCCAGCTCATCGATCTCGCCGAGCAGAACGCCCGGCACCTCCAGGAGGAGCAGAAGCTCCTGTCGCTGGAGGCGAACGAGCGCGCCGTGGATCCGGTGTACGAACTGCAGCGCGAGCTGTCGCTCAAAACAGTGCCCCGCTCGCTCGTCTGCTTCGACATCTCCACCGCCCAGGGCACTGACACGGTCGCGTCCTGCGTCTGGTTCGAGAACGGCCGTCCCAGACGCGCCGAATACCGGAAGTTCCGGATCAAGACCGTGCAGGGGACGGATGATTTCGCGTCGATGCGCGAAGTGGTGACGCGATATTTTCAGCGCCGGATCACCGAAGCAAAACCGCTCCCCGATCTCGTCGTGATCGATGGCGGCAAGGGGCAGCTCGCCGCGGCACGGGGTGCGCTGGATGCACTCGGTCTGGGACAGACGCAGCTCATCAGCCTCGCCAAGCGGGACGAGGAAGTGTTCGTTCCCGGCCGGGCCGAGTCCATCCGGATTTCGCGTCGCTCGCCCGCATTGCGTCTGCTGCAACGGGCCCGCGATGAGGCGCATCGCTTCGCCATCACGTACAATCGCAAGCGGCGCGCGATGCGCACCGTGACGTCGGAACTGCTGCGTATCCCGGGCATCGGGCCGACCCGTCGCCGGACGCTGCTGCAGGCGTTCGGCAGCGTGCAGGGCGTGCGCGACGCAACGGAGGAGCAGATCGCCGCGCTGCCGGGTTTCAGCGCTGAACGCGCGCGACACGTACTTGAGGCGCTGCGTCCTTCCACCTCGGAGTCCAACGCATGAGTGAGTGGTCGCTCGAATGTCCCGCCTGCGGCGCGACCGGCTCGGGATCATCTGCCGCTTCGGTGTGCGAGTCGTGCGGCCAGCCCTGGCTGGTGCGCTACCGTGCGCTCCCTGCATCACGTGATGTGCTGCTGCCGCGATGGGATATGTGGCGCTATGCGGCGCTGCTGCCGCTTCGGGACGAGGAACGGCCGGTCTCCCTCGGAGAAGGCGCGACGCCGCTGCTCGACGCGCCGGCCCTGGCGCGAGCCGTTGGCGTGCGGACGCTGTATGTGAAGGACGAAGGGCTCAATCCCACGGGCTCGTTCAAGGCGCGGGGCATGAGCGCGGCCGTGACCCGTGCGCGGGCGCTGGGTGTACCCGGGCTCGTCGTGCCCACGGCGGGGAACGCGGGCGCGGCGCTGAGCGCCTACGGCGCCGCGGCCGGCATGCCGGTGCGTGTGTACGCTCCCCAGACCACACCGGCGACGATCCTCGGCACGGTGCGTGCGTTCGGCGCGGAGCTCGTGACCGTGGCGGGGCACATTGGCGATGCGGGCCGCGCGGCGCGCGCCTTCGCCGCGGAGTGCGGCTACTTCGATGTCTCTACGCTGCGTGAGCCCTACCGTATCGAGGGAAAGAAGACCATGGGGCTGGAGCTGGCGGAGCAGCTCGGGTGGCGGCTGCCGGATGTGGTAGTGTATCCGACCGGTGGCGGCACCGGGCTCATTGGCATGTGGAAGGCGTTCCAGGAGCTGCGCACCATGGGTTGGCTCGATGCCTCGGCTGTGTTCCCGCGCATGGTGACGGCCCAGGCTGCGGGCTGTGCGCCGATCGTGCGGGCGTTCGCCGCGCGCGCGGATCGCGCCACAGCCTGGGAGCATCCCGAGACGCACGCCAGTGGGCTGCGCGTACCCTCGGCCCTCGGCGACCGGCTCATTTTGCGCGCGCTCTACGAGAGCAACGGCGATGCCGCGGCGGTGAGCGAGGACGCGATTCGACGTGCGACGGCGCAACTGACGCGCACGACTGGCATCGATGCGGCGCCCGAAGCGGGCTGCGCGCTCGCGGTGCTCGAATCGCTCGTCAGCTCCGGCCGCGTTTCACGCGACGCCGAGGTGGTGGTGTTCAATACGGGGAGCGGCGTGGGGTATCGGGGCTGAAGGGGGGCGATCCACGCCCCGCCACCCTCCCCTTGGGAATCCTCCACGCCCCCTCCTCCCGCCCTTGGGAATCGGCAATCGGGAATGGGGAATCGATAAGGCAGTCCGCCCCCTGCCGCCCCACCCCCATTTCATCAAAAGCAGGGAATCGACCTCCCCATTCCCCATTCCCACGATTCCCCATTCCCGATTGCCGATTCCCAAGGGCGGGGTGGTGGGGCAGGGGACCTTTAGCGCCACCCAGCGGCCGAGTACATTACCATGCTATGCCCTTCGCCATCCTCGATCCGTTCAGCGGCATCTCCGGCGACATGACGCTTGGGGCCCTGCTG
>DATNDS010000006.1:0-2484 GCA_035553215.1 Gemmatimonadaceae bacterium | reverse complement strand
CGGTTGGGCGTGCTTTGGAGCCGACTACGTCGCCGATCCCGCTGGGGATTACGAAGGCTGCGTGCGTGCACTACTCGATGCCGGCGCGCGACTGCTGGCGGATGAATATCGGCCACGCCACGCCGGTGTGCGGGCGGTGCTCGAGCGGGGCGGACACCGCCACTTCACCGTGAGACACTGACCGGCAAGGGTCCACACAATTGGTTACCAGGAGCATCCGTGCCGGTCAGGCGTTCGCGCTCCAACTGATCGGTGTCGGGATCGCCGCGCTGGTCGGCTTTCTGCCCAGCACGTGGCGTGCGCTGTCTTTGTCAGCGATTGCGGCGACGATACACTTCGGCGCCCGACACCTTGCGCAGCGCGCGTCGCAGCGCACGTCGCTTTCGCGTGAGTACGAAGACTATCGTCTCTCCGGGGAGATCCAGGTCTTCAACAAGCTTACGCACGAGATAAGTATTCGAACCATCGGACACGAAGCGCCACCACGGCTCCGCCCGTGCGATGCCCAGCACGTAGAACGGGCGCTCAGGTGCATGACGGGTCACCTTCCGGACCAGCCACGCCCTGCCTACTGTCGGATAGCGCGCGAGCTGCTCGGTGAGAAGCGCACGAATGGACGGCTGTATGTCGGCTGGCGCGAACTGATCTCCGGGGCCAACCCTGCGCCGCTCGGCGTCGGCGGCTTCGGTCTCCGCCGCGACAACGTCCGCTTTCGTCTGGAAAGCACTCGCTTCGCGGGAGCGCCCGATGCTTCGCAGGTAGGCCGCGATCATGGCGGCGGCCATGGCTGTGGCGCCGGGATCGATCTCCATGGCGCGTTCGAGGTAGGCGATGCCGGCGTCATCGCTGCGGGCAAGCAGCAATCGCCCGAGCATGAAACACCCCGACACATGTCGCGGCGCGTCGTGGACGAGTGCCGTGACGAGGGGAAGCGCCGCTTCGGATCCGTAGACATCCTCCGTCCAGTCGGCGACACGGAATCGCTCGTCGAGATCCAGCGGCGCCTGCGCAGCACGCGCCTCGAGCTCACGTAGCCCGTCGCGTGCGCGCACCAGATGCCGGTGGCGATCCTTCCAGCGTGCCGTCACTTCGTGTCGCCATCGCGCGTCCAGTGCATCGGCAAGCGTGGCCACTGTCTGCCCGAGGTAGTGCGCTGCGGCCGTTGTCTCCGCCGCGATCGGGCGAGACAGCAGTTCGACGTTCGTGGAGGCGGTCGGATCATCCGACGGGTGCACGTCAAGTGCTGCCAGTCGAGCCGAGAGCGACGGGTGTGGGTCGTCGAGATCGGACTCCGAGCTCAGTTCGACCGCGAGCCACGTCTGCGCCGTGGATAGCGGAAGCTCGGCAGGCGCCGCACGCACGACTCCCACGAACGTGGCCGGCGGCGGGACCGATTCATCCAGGTTGCGTGCGGCAACTCGCGGCCAGACGACCTCGTTCAGATACCGTGTGCGAAGCGCCAGTGCGACGAGTGTACTCGCCATGATTGCGTTCCCCACAGCGGTCGCTGCAATCCGGTCTGCCTCGAATTCGTGCCTGCGTGCAAGCACGAAGGAGTACGCCTCAAAGAGTGGCGAGTACCAGCGCGCGAACCGGCTGATGAGCAACGCCCCCAATTTCGACCGTCGCTCCTGTATCGCGGCGACGACCTGCGCCCACGTGCCGCGAACACGATAGATCCAGTTGCCGAAGCGCGCATGCGCACGCGAGAGGTGTCCGAATTCATGCGCGAGCACCGCGCGGAACTGCGCGGGCGTGAGTGCAGTGAGCAACGGGAGCCCCAGCGCGAGGTAGTTGCGTTGCCAGCCGAGGATGCCGAGGCGCGGGACCTGTGACACCGACGCATTCAGTTTGTCCGTGATGAGCACGTGATGCGGAGCCGGTGCATTGACTGCGCGGCGCACGGCGTCGATTTCAGCGAAGAGCTGCGGCGCCTCTTCCGCGCGAATCTCGAGTCCCGGCGGCGGCGCGAGGGTCACCCAGAGCGCTCGCCCGAACGTGGCCACCAGCGCCAGGACAGGAAGCGCGAGCTTGAGCAGGATAGCCTCGAGATCCAGCTTGATGAGCACCCACGTGAGCAGCGGGATGAAGGCGAGCAGGCCAAGCATCATTGCCGCGACGCAGGCGTAGCCGAGCACGGCGAGGGCACCAACGCGCAGTCGATACGCGGTCGGGTGCATCGCGGCGACGGACTCCAGACGCGAAACCAGCGCGGCGTATTCGTCGTGCGTCACGTGCTTCTGGGAGATGGTGGAGAGAATACTACGGGCGGCTAGGAGCGAGAGAACCAGGTGCAGGTTGGATTCGAACCTGCTACATGTCCGTTCGCGTCGAGCGCGAGCGCGAGCGGCGCCGCGCTCAGCGATCCATGATCGTCAGGTACGCCCTCCAGGGCCCGATGGCCTCGCGGTACTGCTTCGCCATGACACGGGCCATCTGCGACACGTGGCCGAGGTCGTGGGCGACCCACGCCGCCAGCAGTTG
>DATNDS010000005.1:0-11218 GCA_035553215.1 Gemmatimonadaceae bacterium | reverse complement strand
TATCGCGATCGCGCCGCGCGATTGGGCACTACGCTCGCCGAAATCCGGCGACGTGGGGGTGTGATCAGTGTGCTCCGGCTCATGACGTTTTTTCTGGTTCTTGCGGCGCTCATCTGGCTCGTGGCCGTGAGCAGGCGTTCGCCAGTGCCGGCAGAAATCGTCGCTATCGTTTTCGCTCTGTGTTTCGCTGTTCTCGTCGCCATGCACGGGAGATTGCGCCGGCGCGAAGATCGGCTCGCCAGCATTCAGGAATATCTGCGGCGGGGCGAGTTCCGCGTGAATCGCGACTGGGAAAGACTCCCCATGGTGCCAGCGCCGCCGCTAGCCGGTGCACATCCCGGTGCTGACGACCTGGGTATATTCGGTCACGCGTCACTGTCGCAACTCCTTGACGTAACTACTGCGGCGCCCGGACGTACGACGCTCTTTGCCTGGCTCCTCGATCCCTCCGCAACCTTGGCCGAGGTCCAGGAGCGACAAGCCGCGGCGCTGGAACTTGTCTCTCACGATGTCGCGCGTGAGCAGCTTGGCGCGCTCGCCCTGATGTCCGGCGCAACCCGCGCCGAGACCCTGCAGCGCTTCCTGGAGTGGTGTGAGAGCCCGCCGTGGCTCCTCTCGCATCCTGTGTTCCTCTGGACGACGCGGCTGCTCACCGCCGCGACGATCGTCAGCGCCCTGCTGCAGTTGTTCGGCGCGCTCAGGGCGCCCATCTGGCTTGGCACCGCGACGGCGGGACTTCTGCTCATTGCCACGCAACGCAAGAAGCTTAGCGAGAGCGCCCGCGTCGCCGGCTTCCGCGCCGCCGCGCCCCGTGCCCAGGCTGAAATGCTCCGGCTGCTCGCCGCTGAATCCTTCAACGCTCCGCTGCTGCGGCGCCTCCAAACGCGAATCGACGCCGGGGGCGGCGCTGGCGAACAGCTCGCCGTGCTCGAGCGCCGCTTGTCCTGGGCCGAGGTCCGCTATTCCCCCATGCTGTACGCCACGCTGCAATGGCTCGTCCAATGGGACGTGCATGTCGTGGAACGGCTGGAGCGCTGGCGTCGCGATGCGGGACGTCACGCGCGGGACTGGATGGCCGCCTTGGGTGAGGCCGAAGCGTTGGCTGCGTTCGCCACGCTCGCGCATGACAACCCCGGCTGGGTCTTCCCGGAAATCAGGGAGCAGACGGCGCCGATGATCGTCGCGCGCGACCTGTCACACCCGTTGCTCAGTGAATCAGAGCGCGTCGCCAACGACGTGACGATCGGACCACCGGAGACATTCCTGCTCGTCACTGGCTCCAACATGTCCGGCAAGAGCACGCTGCTGCGCAGCATCGGCGCCAACGTGGTGCTCGCGGGCGCCGGCGCGCCAGTGTGCGCCAGTGCGTTCGCCACACCGCTGCTCGCCATCCGCACGAGCATTCGCATTTCGGACTCGCTCGAGAGCGGGATCTCGCTCTTCATGGCGGAGCTGCGCCGCCTCAAAACAATCGTGGATGACGCGCGCGCACGACCGGATGGTCATCCGGTGCTCTATCTGCTCGACGAGATCCTGCATGGCACCAACACCGCCGAACGCCGCATCGCCGCGCGCATCGTCATCGGTCACCTGCTGCGCGCCGGTGCCATCGGCGCCGTGACCACGCACGACCTCTCGCTCGCCAGCGATGAGGACCTCCGTGGCGCTGCCAAGGCCGTGCATTTCACCGAGCATTTCGACCGCGACAGCAGTGGGAGGTCGGTCATGCGCTTCGACTACCGGCTCCGCCCCGGATTGGCGACGTCGGTGAACGCACTCGCGTTGCTGGACATGGTTGGGCTGGGTGACGCACCGGCGCGGCCGCCAGTGCGCTGACCTGCTCCGCCGCGCGGCCGCCCGCAGGCCGACTCGTTGCCCGAGACACGCTTCGTCCCCCGAGTCCCTATCGCGCAACGCCCCCGTGTCGTATACAATCCCGTAATCCCTCCTGCCCTCGCATGCGCATTCTTTTTCTGGCCTGTTTCGCGCTCGGACTTGCCGTCGGCGTCATTAGCATGATCGTGGGCATCGACCGCGATCGCCGACACGGACGCTGGATCAAATATCTGAACCTCCCGACAGCCGGCGCCGTCGCCGCGGTGTTTGGCGTGGTGGGCTATCCACTCGCCAAGTACAGCCACCTCGGATCGTGGGCCATGATCGGAATAGCCGGTGCGGCGGCGGCCGCCGCCGCGGTGGGCACCGTGGCGTTGATCGCGGGTTGGGCAGTGCCTGCGGCGGAGCGCGACGTGGAGGATGAACGCTACCAGTTGCAGGGACACCTCGGCCGGGTTTCACGGGCCATACAGCCCGGCCAGCCCGGTGAGATCACGTACGACTTCGAGGGACAGCACCAAACAGTCCGCGCCAGCAGCCTGGACGATTCACCCATTGCCCTGGAGGCGGAAGTTGTCATCGATCGGGTGGAAGACGGGGTAGCGTACGTGGAACTCTGGAGCACGATCGCCCAACAGCTCAAACTGCCGACCTGACTTTCCCTCCGGCGGCTCCTCCGGCGCGCCTCTTGCGCGCTGTGAATCCTGTGCCGGTGGTGCGTAGTCCAAGAGGTGCACCATGTCCGATGCGACGTTGTTCGCCATTGTGTTTGTGGCATTTGTCGTTGTGCGTCTCATCGTGGCGACAATGTTCTTCTATTTTGTGCTTCCCGAGGGCGATCGCTGTCCCAACTGTGACGCGCCAACGATACGAGTCCGCTCGAAGGGGTGGAACCTGCTCATGCCCTGGTTCCGGACAAGCTGGTGCTACGACTGTCACTGGGAGGGGCTTCTGCGTCATGGGTCCCTCACACCGGAACCGGACGGGGTACCCGAGCCGCGTCCTGATCACGTGAAGTAGCCGGGGAGCACAGCGTATTGCAGTTCGTGGCGCGGGACATGATCGCGCCGGCAATGCCCCATACGCGGTCCCTTCCGCTGTCTCTACGCTTCCCGAACGTACACCTGGCACCACGTGGGCCAGTTCCCGCTCAACTCGAAGAAATCATCGAAGTACGCGAGGCCAAGTGCCTCGAGCTGCTCGGTGAGATCGCCGAATGCATTGGGATCATGGAGCGGCCCGATGGCGATCAGCTCGCCCTCCACCCGGAATTCGGCATCGGTGAGATTGTAGCGCGCATCGAGCTGCGAACGCACCAGACCAGCGCGTTCGAACGCGCTCTTCCGGATCAGCATTGTCGGCGCATCGGCCGGAATCGTGAGCGGCATGAGAGGAAGGTGTCGCAACGCTGCGAACTTGTCCACGGCACCGTGGCTGCTCCCACGGCGTGTCCGGTGCATTCTGTCTGAGGCCCGAACCCGACACCATCCACGCCCCGAGTCCACGAGGGTCGTTAACTTCCAGGCATGTCCGATACGCGCGCTGCATCGCACACGGAGTTCGACTTCGATGTCATCGTCGTCGGCGCGGGACACGCCGGCACGGAGGCGGCCGTAGCGGCGGCGCGGGCAGGGGCGCGCGTCGGTCTCATCACGAGCGCACTCGAGACGATCGGACAGATGTCGTGCAATCCCGCCATTGGCGGCATCGCCAAGGGGACGGTGGCGCGCGAAGTGGACGCGCTGGGCGGCATCATGGGACGCGCGACTGACTGTGCCACCCTGCAGTTCCGCATGCTCAATCGCGGCAAGGGACCGGCCGTCTGGGCGCCCCGCGCGCAGTGTGATCGCGGACTCTATCGTCGTGCAGTGCGCTCGCTGCTCGAGCAGCACATGGCGCTGCTTCCCATACAGGGCACCGTCGCGCGGCTCCTGCTCGCTGACGGCACCGCCTCGGTACGCGGCGTGGAGACCCTGGAAGGGCGGCGCTTCGGTGCGCGCGCCATCGTGATCACAACCGGGACATTTCTGCGCGGCCGGATGCACATCGGCACCGACACGCGCATTGCCGGCGGACGTGCAGGCGATGCGCCGGCCATCCATCTCGCCGAACAGTTCGATGCGCTGGGACTCGAGCGCGCACGCTTCAAGACCGGCACACCGCCGCGCATCGATGGCCGGTCCGTCAACTTCACCGTGCTCGAACGCCAGGAGAGTGAGATCGAGCAATTCGATTTCTCCTGGTCGCACTTCTGGCCGGAGTCGCGCGTGTCGCATGGCGTTCCCCGGCACCCCCCGCAGATGCCGTGCTGGATCACCTTCGCCGGCCCCGAGGTGAAGGCGATCATCACACACAATCTCCAGCGCTCGGCGCTTTATGGCGGCGCCATTGCGTCGCGTGGCCCGCGCTACTGTCCGAGCGTCGAAGACAAGATCGTCAAGTTCCCCGACGTCGAGCGCCATCAGCTCTTCCTCGAGCCCGAAGGACGTGACACGGCCGAACTGTACGTGAATGGACTCTCGACGTCGCTGCCGGCGGACGTGCAGCTCGACATGCTGCATGCGGTCCCCGGACTCGAGCAGGCACGCATGACGCGCGCGGGGTACGCCGTGGAGTACGACTACTATCCGCCGACGCAGCTCGATGCGACGCTGCAGTTGCGTGCTCTGCCGGGCGTATTCTTCGCGGGACAGATCAATGGGACAACCGGGTATGAGGAAGCCGCAGGGCAGGGCGTGATCGCCGGCCTCAACGCGGCACTCAGCGTGCGCGAGCAACCGGGCATCATCCTCGGGCGCGAGAGTTCATATATCGGCGTCCTGGTAGACGATCTCGTGACGCGCGGTGTGGACGAGCCGTATCGGCTCTTCACCTCACGTTCGGAGTTCCGGCTCACGGTGCGCCAGGACAACGCGCTGCGCCGCCTGGCGCCCATCGGACTCGCGCTGAGTCTGTATACGAAGTCCGAGCAGGCATCCATCCGAGAGCGGCTGGATTCGGAAGAGCGGGCCGCTGCGTTGGCCCGGGAGACGAGCGTGCGACCGGAGCAGGTGCTTGCGCTGCTCGAACGTGCCGGCAGCCCGCCGCTTCCACATGCCGTGCGCATCGCGGAGGTGGCGCGACGGCAGCGCGTGACGCTCGCCCAGCTCTTCGAGGCCGCACAGGTCGGAACGGATCTGCCGGTGGATGCGGTGACGACGGCGGAGCTGGAGCTCAAGTACGCGGGCTATTTCGAACGGGAGCGGCTGCAGGCCGCGAAGATGCGGCGCATGGGCGAGTTCGCGCTGGACGGCGCGTTGCCGTATGGCGAGATGCGTTCACTGTCGTTCGAAGCACGGCAGAAGCTCGCGGCGTTGCGTCCGGCTACACTCGCGCAGGCGTCACGCATCCCCGGCGTCAGCCCGAGCGATCTCCAGAATCTCGTCCTGGAAATCGAGAAGCGGCGCCGGTTGGCGCACGAGGGCGTGACGCCGCCGGCCGAGTAGTCACTGTGGCGCGCGTCGGGGCGACCCGCGCCGGCACAGCGGCGTGCGTGGGGCGAACCCGCGCGGTGCGCGCTGGCACTTCGGACGCGCGCCACGGGTACCACCGACCAGTCGCGACGCCCGCGATGCCCCGCCGGCGATAATAGTTGCACTGTGATACTAAAGGACCAGGCCTTCACCGCTCTCTGGAGACCACCATGCACATTCGGGTTCCCGCCGTCATGGCGCTGCTGCTCGCCGTTCCGCTCACCGCTCAGCAACCTGCGGCGCCCGAGTCGCGTCCCGGGCCTCGTGCTGACATCGTCGCCAGTGCGCAGGGCGAAACGAAGATCACGCCGGACCGGGCAACGATCGACATCGGCGTGCAGACGCGCGCGACGACGGCGACCGCGGCGAGCGCGGAGAACGCCCGGAAGCAACGGGCCGTCATCGACGCGATCCGCGCGCTCGGCGTGGCCGATGCACAGATTTCGACGGCGAATTACGATGTGTCGCCCGAGCAGGTATACGAGCCGAACAAGGCGCCGAGAGTCACCGGTTATACGGTATCAAACTCCGTGCGCGTGGACGTGCACAAGATCGATCAAGTCGGCGCAATCATCGATGCCGCGCTCGCGAAGGGTGCGAACAACATCAACTCGCTCAATTTCTATTCGTCGAACGAGAGCGACGCCCGGCACACTGCGCTCGCCGCAGCTATCGCGAGTGCGCGCGGCGACGCGCAGGCCATGGCCCAGGCCGCGGGCGGCATGCTGGGTGACCTGATCGAGGCAAGTTCGTCCCCGGCCTACACCCCACAGCCTCCTGTTCCGCTTCGCGCCATGGCAGTGGCCAAAGCGGGGTCCACTCCCATCAGCCCGGGCGAGCAGACGTTGACTGTAACGGTGACAACGCGTTGGCATTTCGTTTCTGTGGCAAAATAACCGTATTCTGGCGCCATACTGGCTTTATGGAGTAGCGCGAAATGCCAAAACCGGCTGCGAAAGCGTGTGCTATGAACTGTTGAAAGCACTCGCGGAAGGCCAAGCCGTGCATGTAATGTTTCACGTGAAACAACCCAGCTTGGCAGCCAGACTTCCAAAGCCAATGTTTCACGTGAAACATCCAACATGGGGAGTCAGCAACCAGTCACCAGCGACCAGCAACCAGCGACCAGCCACCAACGACTAGCGACCAGCCACCATCCCCTGTAAACTCAACGGACCTCTCCCGTCCCTCCCGTCCCTCCTCTTCATCCCCCCGAGCGATTCCACGTGGTCAGGGTCATCGCCATAGCAAACCAGAAGGGCGGCGTCGGTAAGACGACCACCGCTGTCAATCTCGCTGCCAGCCTGGCTGTCGCGGAACGCCGAACGTTGCTCATTGACGGCGACCCGCAGGGCAATGCGACGAGCGGTGTCGGAATCGATGGCCGGACATTGGAGCGCACGGTGTACGACGCGCTCATTGGAAACGCACCGCTCGCCGATGTCATCATGCGCGGCGTCCAGTTCACGCACCTGGACGTGGCGCCAGCAACGCCTGATCTCGCCGGCGCCGAGATCGAGCTGATCGAACACGATCGCAGGCAGCTCGCCATGCGTGACGCGATTGCGCCGATTCGCAATCGGTACGACATCGCGCTCATTGACTGTCCGCCATCGCTCGGCCTCATCACCATCAATATGCTCGCTGCCGCCGACGCGATTCTCATTCCCGTGCAGTGCGAGTACTACGCGCTCGAGGGACTCTCCCAGCTCCTCAATACGGTGCACATGATCCAGCGCAGTGTGAATCCGGCGCTCGCGATCGATGGCGTTCTGCTAACCATGTACGATGCGCGCCTCAATCTCTCGCGTCAGGTCGCCGCAGACGCGCGCGAGTACTTCGGACCGAAAGTCTTCAATGCCGTCGTGCCTCGGAATGTCCGCCTTGCCGAAGCGCCAAGTTTCGGCAAACCGATCATCTTTTACGACGTGTCATCGGCGGGTGCGCAGGCCTACATGCACGTCGCGCGGGAGCTGCTCGACCGTCTCGAGCGCTCCAGTGACGTTGAGGTCCCAACGCTCGTCCACTCGGAGCCCCCGCATGATGAGTAACGGCCTTCGGATGCCCCAGCCGCGTGGTGTCTTTGCACACGTTTCCACAATTCGTCTCCCGAGCGATGCCTACTGACAAGCCACGCCGGCTTGGCCGCGGGCTCGAAGCATTGCTCGCGACCAGGCCCGTACCAGCAGAACAGGCCGCGGGCGAAACCGCATCGGCTTCTGCACAGGAATCGATTCAGCGAATCCCGATCGCGCAGATCCGTCCCAATCCGTACCAACCGCGCAAGGAATTCCGTGCGGAAGAGCTCGCAGAGCTCGAGTCGAGCCTCAAGGAGAGCGGGCTGCTCCAGCCGATATCGGTTCGCCCGGGTCCACATGGAACCGGCTATGAGCTCATCGCCGGAGAACGCCGCCTTCGTGCCGCCACACGACTTGGCTGGACAGACATTCCTGCCGTGGTGCGAGACATCGATGATCGTGCCCTGCTGACCCTGGCGCTCGTTGAGAATCTGCAGCGCGCAGATCTCAATCCCATGGAAGAGGCCCATGGCTACAAGCGTCTTCAGACGGAGTTTTCGCTTACCCAGCAGCAGGTAGCCGAGGTTGTGGGAAAGGAACGGTCGACAATAGCTAACATTTTACGACTATTGAATTTACCTGATCCCGTGCAGCAATTGGTGCAGCAAGGTGAACTCACGCTGGGGCATGCACGTGCGCTGCTGACGCTGGGCGACGAGCATGTGATTCTTACCATGGCGCGAGACATCGTCAGGAAGGGGTTGTCCGTGCGCGATGTGGAGCAGCGGGTTCGTGTCCAGGCCCCCGCGGCGGACAAGCACCGCAAGGCGCACACAGAAGAAGCCGCGACCAAGGGATCGGCCGAGACGAAGCGCATAGCCGACGAGCTGCGACGTCACCTCCAGACAGACGTCTCCATCTCCGTGACGGCCAGAGACCGCGGCAATATTCAGATCGCGTTCTATTCGAGCGATGATCTCGAGCGGCTCCTCGACCTTGTACTCGGCGCGCGCCGCGAACGACTGTGATGAAGCGATCCGGGAACGCAGCACCAGAGCGCGGCTATGGTAACATCTACACGCCGCACGCTGGTTCCATGATCATCCATGTGCAGCGTGAAGGCGGCCTGGCGAACCGCACGTTCGTGCTCTCGCGCCGCCAGGTGCGATTTTTTCGTCGCGGCATGTACATCATTGGCAGTCTTCTCACTGTCGTGATACTGAGCTGGCTTTATCTAGCCACTCAAGCCGCACGCGTCCCATCGCTCACCCATCGCCTTCAAACCTATCAGCACGACGCGCGGCGTCTCGACACTCTCCAGACGGCGCTCGATCACCTCGAAGGCCGCTTCCAGCAGGTACAGACCATGCTCGGAGCTGGTCCAGCGCAAGCTGCAGCCGCCAGCAAGGCTGCGGCGAACGTGGATTCGTCCGCCGGTACGGTGCCTGATCATTGGCCGCTCCCCGTCGCTGGCGAGCTCCTGGGCAATGGCAACATTCGCGAGGACGCCACTCCTGCCGCGCTCGACATCGCGGTTCCTCTTGGCACTACGGTACGGGTATCGGGATCCGGCGTCGTGGCCGATGTGGCGAATGACGTTGGAGGGGGGAGAATCGTCAGAGTAACGCACGCGGACGGCTACGTCAGCATTTACTCCAATCTCACAGATGTCCGCGTCATCAAGGGAAGCCGCGTACCTGCGGGCACAGTCATCGGACTCACCGGTGGACCAACTGGCAGCCTCCCTGCGCACCTGCGATTCGAAGTTCGCCGTGGTGGGGCCACGGTGAATCCCACCACTCTCATGAAAGAAGGACCGGCACATGGCGATCTTCAACAGTAAGGACTCCAAGTTCCCGGATGAGCCGAGGAGCTCCGCACAGGCGGGCAGCAACGCGCTCTCCATCATTGCCCCGGGTACCAAGATTGACGGCGACATCGAGACCGATGGCGTGATCCGCATCGAGGGTCGCGTCGAGGGATCCATTCGCGCGGCGCGCCAGGTGCTCGTGGGGCGACAGGGCTCTGTGACCGGCGACATCACCACCCGCGAGGCGGTGATTGGCGGTCGTGTGGAAGGGAGCATCAACGCCGCCGACCGACTCGAGGTGCAGAGCACGTCGATGATTTCGGGTGACATCAACACGCGCGCGATCGCGGTGATCGAAGGTGGCACGATCAACGGAACCGTTCACATCAGTGATGCGCGCGACGCCGACGCTCCTCGGCTTCGTGATTCTGGCGAGCATGGCACCGAGGACGCTATTCCGCACCTCGCTGCCGCTGGTTGATCCGACAGGGGCAGCCCAAGGGGCAGCCCATAGGGCTGCCCCTCGTTTCGAGAGGCATTATAGTTACGCGAGGCGGTGGCCGAGAGAGTATCGGCGCCGCCTCTCACTTTTCAACAATCTTGTATCTCACCTGGCTCTAACGGGTTAGAGCTGTTCTGCACACGATTGTGCGTTCAGTATCCACCGTTATCAACATTATCCCCACCAATGGCAACGATCGCCGACATCGCACGGAACCTCGACGCGCTCCTGCGCACTGCCGAAATCCCCGACTACGCCAACGCACTGAACGGCGTCCAGGTGGAGACGGCTGACGAGATCGTGAAGGTCGCCGCCGCCGTCGATGTACGCGAGCGAACGATTCAGGGTGCAGTGGACTCGGGCGCCAACCTGCTGCTCGCACATCACGGGCTCTTCTGGGGCGGCGTACAACCACTGCGCGGTCCGTACCTGCGCCGCATTCGCGCGCTGCTCAATGGGCGCATCGCGCTCTACTCCTCGCATCTGCCGCTGGACGCGCACCCCGAGCTCGGCAACAATGCACTGCTTGCGCGCGCGCTCGATCTCACGCCGCAGGGTGGATTCGCCCGGCACAAGACAACCGAGATCGGCGTCATGGGAACCACGACGCTGTCCACACTGGAATTGCTCGAGCGCGTGACGTCTCTCGCGGCACAACACGGCGGCGCGGTGCGCAGCAGCACAATCGCGGCCGGGCGCATCACGCGCGGCTGGGGAATCTGTACCGGAGCCGGCGCCACGTCCGAGACGCTGCGCGAGGCCGCGGAGCGTGGCATTGACACGCTCATCGTGGGGGAAGGACCGCATCACACCGTCGTGGATGCGGAGGAGCTGGGGATCGTCGTGATGTACGCGGGCCACTACGCCACGGAGACACTCGGCGTAACCGCGCTCGCCCAGTACGTCGGCAGAACATACGACATCCCCTGGACGTTCATCGCGGCTCCCACAGGCCTCTGACCGATATAGCGGCGCGGCTGGCCGCTTCGACTGGCCGCAGGGTGATACCCGCGCCTCAGCACCCCGTATACACACTCGTCCAGCGCACGCGCCACCGGCCGTGCGGGTCGCGCTCCAGCATGGCGTAGGCACTCGACTCCGCGCCGTCGCGCAACAGGACGAGCGCCATGTGGCTTGACGACCCATAGCGCACGGCCGCGAGGACCTCGGTGGTCTCGAGTTTTTCCTCGGAGCCCGAAGTGCGCTCGTGATACACGGTATGGAACGTCGAATCCGCGTGTGCACTGTCGCGCTCCGCGACGATGAGCGTGTGCTGCTCGAGCGGATTCGCCTCCTGATTGAGCTTCTGGACGACGTCGGCGATCACACCCTGGATCCCCGGTGCGGCGGAAAACAGATACGCGGTACGGACAGCGAAGGGGATACTGCGGAACGTGCGCGACTCTGGCACGGGGAGCGCGCTGGCGAGTCGCGTGAGTTCGGCCGCGAGTTGCGCCGAATCGGGGGAGGTGAGACCCTCAATGGAGTCGAGCGGCACGGGAGAGACAGCGCCCCGTACGAAGGCCACGGACCAGTCCGG
>DATNDS010000004.1:0-28609 GCA_035553215.1 Gemmatimonadaceae bacterium | reverse complement strand
GTCCGGCGGGATCGGCACGGGCACGATCATCGTGGTCGCGGCGCTGGCGTTCCTGGGGGAAGTGCTGGAGTTTCTGCTCACCGGCCGGTTCGTGAAGCGCTATGGCGGATCGCGGCGCTCGGGGTGGGGCGCCATTCTGGGGTCGATTGTCGGGGCGATCATCGGTGTGCCGGTACCGGTGATCGGCTCGCTCATTGGCGCATTCGCCGGTGCCTTCGCGGGCGCCTGGCTCGCGGAAATGACGCTGCGCCGTGAGATGCATACCGCCACGCGTGTTGCGACCGGCGCGCTCCTGGGCCGCATGGCGGCCGTGGCGACCAAGGCCGGCGTGGGGTGCGCGGTGATTGTCTGGGTCGTGTTTGCGGTGTTCGTGGGCGGCGTGGGCGGAGTACGCGGCGTCTGACCCCGTTTCCCGTGTTGACTGCACCGGCTACGGCCCTGATCTTTCACCGTGATCCATCCTCGCCGCGCTCGAGCGCGGCATTTTCTTGAGGGCAGCGTGTGACGATCCGTGCGCGGCGCCCCATCTTCGCGGTGGGCGATGCGCACCGTCCGTCACGCCCTGCGGCTTTGGGAGCGTTCATGTTCGATCGCAACATCCGTACGGTCGTCATCGTTGGCGCACAGTGGGGCGATGAGGGGAAGGGCAAGCTCGTGGACGTGCTCGCCGAGCGCGCTGACTGGGTGGTGCGCTACCAGGGGGGCGCGAACGCCGGTCACACGGTGCAGATCGGCGGGCGACAGTTCGTGCTGCATCAGATCCCGAGCGGCATCCTGCACCCCGGCGTGCGTTGTGCCATCGGGAACGGTGTCGTGCTGGATCCGGACACGCTCTTCACGGAGATTGACGAGCTCGTGCGCGACGGCGTGGACGTGGAGGGGCGCCTCTACGTGAGCGATCGGGCGCATCTCGTGCTGCCCTATCACAAGCTTCTGGATTGCGAGAGCGCCGCGAGCAAAGCGATAGGGACGACCGGGCGCGGGATCGGGCCGGCGTACGAGGACAAGGTGGCGCGGCGCGGCGTGCGCGTGCTGGATCTGCGCCATCCGGAGCGGCTGCACGAGCTCGTGAGCGCCGCCGCGAAGCATGCCGACGCGCAGCTTGCGGCCTTCGGTTCGGACAAGCGCGCCGATGTGGACGCCGTGGTCGCGCTGCTGGAACGTCTTGCGCCGCGGCTGCTGCCGCTGGCGGAAGACGTGGGACTGTCGGTGCACCGGGCCTGCGTAGCGGGCGCGGCGGTGCTGCTGGAGGGTGCGCAGGGCTCGCTGCTCGACGTGGACCACGGCACGTACCCGTACGTCACCTCGAGCAGCACGACCTCGGGCGGCGCGGCAACCGGCGCGGGCATTGCGCCCACCGCGATCCACGCGGTGCTCGGTGTCGTGAAGGCGTACACCACGCGCGTAGGGAATGGCCCATTGCCCACCGAACTCGCCGAACCACTGGCGAGCATGGTGCAGACGCTCGGTAACGAGTTCGGGGCGACGACGGGCCGGCCGCGGCGGTGCGGCTGGTTCGATGCGGTGGTCGTGCGCTATGCGGCGCGCGTGAACGGGCTGTCCGGACTGGCGGTGACGAAGCTGGATGTGCTGGATACGCTCGACCGCCTGGCCATCTGTACCGGCTATGAACGGGACGGCGATCTGTTCGAGGAATTTCCGGGTGATCTCGTCGCCCTCGAAGGCGTGGTTCCGCGCTACGAATGGTTCGACGGGTGGAAGCAGAGCACGGCGGGCGTGCGCAAGCTGGATGCGTTGCCCGCGCAGGCGCGGCGCTACCTGGACCGGATCGAGGAACTGGCGGGGACGCCGATTTCTTATGTCAGTGTGGGTACGCGACGCGATCAGATCATCGGGTTGTCATGAGCATGCGACCAGTCCCTCCGGCCTGGGACGTCGCGATCGTCGGCGCTGGACCCTGTGGGCTCGCGGCCGGCGTCGCCATGAAGCGCGCGGGCCTCAAGGCCGTGATCTTCGACCGCGGCTGTGTGGTGAGCGGCATCGTCGGCTATCCCACGTACATCACGTTCTTTTCCACGCCGGAGAAGCTCGCGATTGGCGGCGTGCCGTTCATCGTGGCCACGGACAAACCCACGCGTCGCGACGCGCTTGCCTACTATCGCGGTGTGGCATCCGAGTTCGACCTCACGATCCGGCAGTACGAGACGGTTGAGGCCGCGGAGCGCACCGGAGACCGGATCACGCTGCGTACGCGCACGCGACAGGGCGACGTGCGCGTGACGGACGCCGGCGCGCTGGTCGTGGCCACGGGCTACTTCGGCCATCCCAACCGGCTGCACGTGCCCGGTGAGGATCTGCCGCACGTGTCGCATCTTTTCACCGAGGGACACGTGGGCTACCGCCAGGATGTCGTCGTGGTGGGCGGCGGAAATTCCGCTGTGGAGGCCGCACTCGACCTGCATCGCGCGGGCGCAAGGGTGACCATCGTGCACTTCCTGTCCACGCTCGATCACAACATCAAGCCGTGGATCGTACCGGACATCACGAACCGCATCAAGGAAGGCAGCATCGGCGCGCGTTTCGAATCGCGCGTGCGGGAGATCACGCCGTCCGAAGTCATCCTGACGACGAGGAACGGCCCCGATCACCTGCCGGCGCAGCAGGTCTATCTCATGCTCGGCTATCAGCCGAACGTGGAGCTGCTCGACCAGCTCGGCGTGCCGCGCGACGCCGCCACGGGCATTCCCGCGCACGATTCCGCGACGATGGAGACCGTCGTACCGGGCGTGTTCATCGCGGGGGTGATCGCCAGCGGCAACGACGCGAACAAGACGTTCATTGAGAACGGGCGCTTTCACGGCGACCTCATCGCGCGCTCGCTCATCGCGCGTCGGTCGGCGCACGAGGACACGGCCGCCGCCGGTGCCGCCAGTCACTGAGCACGGGATCCTGATTCCGCGCTCCTCATTCCTTCACGATACCACAATGCCAGGCACTGCCCATCCCGATGTCATGGAACGCCTCGTCTCGCTGTGCAAGCGGCGCGGCTTCATCTTCCAGTCGTCCGAGATCTACGGGGGCGCGGGATCGGTGTGGGACTACGGTCCGCTCGGCGTGGAGCTCAAGAAGAATCTCAAGGACCGCTGGTGGAACGCGATGGTGCGCGCGCGCGATGACATCGAGGGACTGGACGCGGCGATTCTCATGCATCCTCGCGTGTGGGAAGCGAGCGGGCACGTGAGCGGCTTCGTGGATCCGCTGGTGGATTGTCGCAATTGCAAGCGGCGCTTTCGCGCGGACGACCCCGCCATCAAGGGAGTGCCGGGCACGCCGGATGTACAGTGTCCGGTGTGCGGCATGAAGGGCACGCTGGGCTCGGCCCGCCAGTTCAACCTCATGTTCAAGACGTTCATGGGCCCGGTCGAGGACAGCGCGGCCGTCGTGTACCTCCGCCCGGAGACCGCGCAGGGGATCTACGTGAATTTCCTGAACGTGCAGCAGGCGACGCGGCAGAAAGTTCCCTTTGGCATCGCCCAGATCGGCAAGGCGTTCCGGAACGAGATCACGCCCGGGAACTTCATCTTCCGCACGCGCGAGTTCGAGCAAATGGAGATGCAGTTCTTCGTGGCGCCGGGGACGGAGACGACGTGGTTCGAGTACTGGAAGGAGCAGCGGATGTGCTGGCATCAATCGCTCGGCCTGGAGCCGGCGCGACTGCAGTTTCACCAGCATACGAAGGAAGAGCTGGCACACTATGCCAGCGCGGCGTTCGACATCCAGTTCGATTTTGGCGGCACACTGGGATTCCAGGAAATCGAGGGGGTGCACAACCGCGGCAACTACGATCTCTCGCGTCACCAGGAGTACTCGGGGAAGAAGCTCGAGTACTTCGACCAGCCGAACAACCGGCGCTACATCCCGAATGTCGTCGAGACGTCAGTGGGCGCGGACCGCACCACACTCGCCGTGCTGGTCAACGGATATCGCGAGGAGCAGGTGCCGGGAGAGAACGAGGGACGCACCGTGCTCGGGCTGCATGCGGCGCTCGCGCCCATCAAGGCCGGTGTGTTTCCACTGGTAAAAAAGGACGGCATGCCCGAGATGGCGACGCGCATCGCGGCGGATCTGCGCACGCGCCTTCCGGTGTTCTATGACGAGTCGGGCGCAATCGGGCGCCGCTATCGCCGCCAGGATGAAATCGGCACACCCTTCTGCGTGACGATCGACGGACAATCCACCACCGACGGTACGGTCACCGTGCGCGATCGCGACACGCTGCGGCAGGACCGCGTGGCGGCCGATCGGTTACGCGACGTGCTGCTGGAACGGCTCGCGGCATGACCGCGCCCACGCTGGAGGGCTTGCGGCGCGGCGGCGAAACCTTCATGGAGGAGCTGTCGCGCGAGTATTACCAGGCCCATGCGGGGCTCAAGGCGGAGGCGGAGCTGCAGCCCATCTACGCGCGTCACGCCGGCGTGTTGTCCGATGATGCCTTTCACGTCGTGCTGGATGCGTTTCGCGACGCGGCGCCGGGGAGCGAGTCCGCGCGCTCGGCGCGGCTCATGCTCGAGTGGCAGGCGGAGTCGCGCGTGTCGCGTGCACTCGCGCCCATGGAGGAGCGCGAGATCGCCTGGGAAGCCGGCGCGATCGCCACGCTGGGTGATGGACGCCAGGTATCGTACCAGCGCCTCGCGATCGACATTGCCAACGCGACCGACCGGGCCGAACGGCTGCTGCTGGAGCGGGGGCGCGCCACGCTGGTGCGCGCGGAGCTGGCGCCGATGCGCCGCGAGCACCTGCAGCGCGAGCGCGATCTCGTCGAAGGATTGGACATCGCGCCCACCTACAACGGCACGTTCACTCTCGTGAGCGGCGTGGAGCTGGCGCCACTCGTCGCCCAGTGCGAGGGCTTCCTGCGCGACACGCAGTCCATGTGGGATGACGTGTTCGCCTCCACCGTGCGCGAGCGCCTGGGGATCGATCCGCGCGACGCGACGCGCGCGGACGCCCTGGCGTTGCTGCGCGCGCCGCAGTTCGACGCGTTCTTTCCCGGCCCCGCCATGGAAGAGGTCGTGACGCGGCAGGTGGCGGAAATGGGTGTGGATGCGCGCGGCGGTGGCCACATCATCTTCGATACGGCGGACCGCGACGGCAAACGCTCGCGCGCCTTCTGTTCGCCCGTGCGCGTGCCGCAGGAAGTCTATCTGGTGCTGCGCCCGCATGGCGGCCAGCAGGACTACCGCACCTTTCTCCACGAACTGGGCCACGCGCTGCACTTCGGGTACACGCGTCCGGCCGCGCCATTCGAGTACCGCTGGCTGGGCGACAACTCCGTGACCGAATCGTACGCGATGCTCTTTGACCATCTCATGCACGATGCGGGGTGGTTGATGCGCTGCACCGAATTGGGACGCCTGCGACTCGGCTCCTTCCTGCGCGCCGTGGGGTTCGAGGAGCTGCAGTTCCTGCGGCGCTACTGCGCCAAGCTGATCTACGAATTCGCACTCTACGGTGGCGACGTGCCATGGGAGAGCCTGCCGGATCTCTACGTGCAGACCCTCACCGGCGCCACCGGCTTTCGCTATGATCCCGCTGACGCCTTCGTGGACGTGGATCCGCGCTTCTACGCGGCGCGCTACCTCCGGGCCTGGCAGCTCCAGGCGCTGCTCACGGAAACGCTGCGCGAGCGATTCAACGAAGACTGGTGGCGCAACCCGCACGCCGGCCCATGGATCGTGGACTCGTTGCTTGGCGAAGGCCAGCGCGAGCTCGCTCACGAGCTGGCGCAGCGCGCCGCGGGCAAGGCCCTCGCCTTCGACCCGCTCGTGCGGGCAACGGAAGCGCTCATGGAGGCGTCATGACGGGGAAGGGCACTGCCGTCGTCACCGGTGCGTCGCGCGGCATTGGGCGCGCCACGGCAAAACGGCTCGCGCGGGAGTACGAGGTCGTCGCCGTTGCGCGTACGACGGCAGCACTGGGAACGCTGGCGCAGGAGATCGGCGCTGCTGGGGGGACGTGTCGCACCGTGCAGCTCGACATCACCGATGCCGACGCCGTCGCCGGTGCGCTTGGCGGGATTCAGGCGGATGTCCTCGTGAACAATGCCGGCATTGGCATCATGCGCCCGCTCGTGGAGCAGACGCTGGACGAATGGCGCGCGATGGTGGACGTGAACTTCAGTGCACTGTTCTACGTGACACGCGTGCTGCTGCCCGGCATGCTGGCGCGCGGCGGCGGTCACATCGTGAACATCGGTTCGCTCACCGGGCGCAGCGCCTATCCCGGGGGCGCATGCTACGCCGCCACCAAGCATGCGGTGGTGGGTTTCAGCGAATCCCTTATGTTGGAGGTGCGCGACGCGGGCGTGCGTGTCTCACTCATCATGCCGGGATCAGTGGACACGGACTTCAGGCCCGCTGGTCGGGACACGAGCTGGATGATCACCGCCGAGGAGGTGGCGGAGGCGGTGCACGTCGTCCTGGGTGAGGCCGGGAACGGTCTCGTGTCGCGCATCGAGATGCGGCCGCGGAGGCCCAGGTCGTGAGCAGCGACGGCAGCGTGTCCGGTGTTGTGCCCGGTGCCGTGCTGGTGGTCATCAGCGACCTGCTCTTCCGGTCGCGCATTGACGACGTGGCGCGCCGGCTGGGAGTGCCGCTCCGCGTCGCGAAATCCGTAACGCAGCTCGAACGACATCTCGCCGCTGGTGCACCCATCATGGCAATTGTGGATCTGGAGATCGACACGATGGATCCCGTTGAGAGCATCACGCGCATCCGGAATGCCGCCGGTGGAGCGGACACCCGTCTCATCGCCTTCGCGGGGCATACCAATCTCGATGCAATTCGCGCGGGACGCGCCGCGGGCGCCGGCGTCGTGCTCGCGCGTTCGGCGTTCGTGACCCAGTTGCCCGCGCTGCTGGGCCGCCTGACCGAGGCGCAGCGCAGCGCGCCGCCGGCCGCGTCGTGACCCGCCCGCGATCGGGACCGCCGCGCGGCAAGCGGCTCACGTTAACCCAGTCATCTGACGGTGGCGGCAAGGAATCCGCGCGCCCGGCGCATCGCGACGATGTCGGCATTCGCGAGCTGGTAGCCGTCCGTGAAGTGGTGCACGCATTTCTCACCGCCGATCGCCCTGAAGAAGTGTTCCAGTTCGCGCTGGATCGCGTGAGTCCACTCGTGGGCGCGACGTTCGCGTCCATCTACCTCATCGAGCAGAATGACGACACGCTGCGCCTGGCGGCCGCGTACAACTGGCCCGAGCGCTACCGACCCTTCCTCGGTCAGATGCGTGTGCGCCTCGGCAACGGTCCGAGCGGCCAGGCCGCCAGCGAGCGGCGGCTCATTCACGTGGCTGACGTGTTTGCCGATGCGTCGCTTGGCGACTGGCAGGAAGTGGCCACGGAACTCGGCTTCCGCGCGCTGGTCGCGATTCCGCTGCAGGCGAACGATCGCGTGCTGGGGACCGTCACCTTCTACTTCGCCGAAACGGTCGGCAATCTGGCGCAGGAAAGCGGCCTCCTGCGCATCGTCGCCGATCAGATCGCGGCGACGGCGGAAAAGGCACGGCTCATCGACGATCTCCGCCGGGCCAACGCCGCGCTGGTGGAGTCCAACGCGGAACTGGAGCGACAGTTCCAGGCGGCGGACGAGGCGCGCCGCCTCAAGGATGAGTTCCTCGCCAACATGAGTCACGAATTGCGCACGCCGCTCACCGCGGTGCTCGGCTACACCTATCTGCTGCAAGAGGGGATGTCCGGGCCGCTCACACCGGAGCAGAAGCAGACGCTGAGCCAGGTGACGACATCGAGCGAGCGCCTGCTTATTCTCATCGAGGATCTCCTCGAGTTGACGACGCTGAAGCGTGGTGAGCTGCAGGTGACGGTGGAGTCGTTCGACCCGCGCGACGCGCTGCGCGAGGCCGCGGGCGGCGCACATGGGCCGCCGCCTGCCGTCGCCCTGCGCCTCGAAATACCCGAGGGCACGATGCCGGCCATGCGGAGCGATCGGCGCAAGGTGGTGAAGATTCTCGGCAGTCTGTTCAGCAACGCCTACAAGTTCACGTCCCAGGGTGAGGTGCGCGCGACGGTGGAGACGCACGACACACTCGTTCGCTTCACCCTGCAGGACACGGGCATTGGCATCCCCGAGGAGGCGCAGGCGGTCGTCTTCGAGGAGTTCCGCCAGCTGGACGGCTCCAGGCGTCGCGCGCATGGCGGCTCGGGACTCGGGCTGGCGCTCTCCCGGCAGCTCGCCCGGTTGCTCGGCGGCGACATCGAGCTGCGCTCGGGGCCCGGACAGGGGGCTTCCTTCGCCGTGGAACTGCCGCTGGAGTATCATCCGGACCTGATGCGACTCATCACGACGCAGGCGCCCTGAGTCGGCGGCTGGCGTCGCTGATGGACCCACGACCTTCATGAGCCAGGCGAAACTCGATGATTCAGGAGATCACGACCAGACATTCACCCGCCGACGTGCTGGCGCGGGCGCGAACGTTCTTCGCGCAACGGAATCCGCTCTACGGCGCCTTTCTCGAGAAGGAAGGGCCCTCGCATGTGACGTTCCGCGGACAGGGTGGCGAGGAAATCGTCGTTGGCGTCACGCCGGTTGACGGTGGCACCCGCGTGCGCGCGTCCACCTACCTGTACGACGCCCAGATTTCGCGATTTTTCACGACGCTGGAGCCGGCGCCCATGGTGGAGGACGTCATCGAATGACGCTCCCGTTCGTGGCGACGCTGCGCGCGCGCCAGGAGACGATTCACCTCGGTGCACCAGGCGGAACGCCGCTCACACTGCGCGTCGAGGTGCCCGAGATCTGGGATACGGTTCGCATCCAGGCAGAGCCCACCGAGAGCGTGCTGGCAGTGAAGGTCGCCGCGCTCGCCGCGCTCATGCCGCGCGCCGATCAGCGTGACTACGTGCTCAAGCTGGGCGGATTCGAGGTACTCGATGAGCAACAGATGCTCTCGCAGTCCGGCGCGAAAAACGGCTCGATCTTTCTGCTGACGTACCGGCGCCGGCGCCCCGTTCGGTGAGTGTCACCACCGCTTCGGCGCAGGAAGTGTCTCGCTGTTCGGTGAGTGTCACCCCCGCTCCCGCGCAGGGACTGGCGCCCCGTCACCCCGGCTGAGGGCGCGCATGAGCGTGGCATTCGTGTCGCATGCCGACTGTGGCCGGCACGATACCGGATGGGGACACCCCGAACACGTCGGACGACTCCGTGCAATTACGCGTGCGCTGCGCAACCACCTGGAGCTGTTCGGTGCGATCGAGCACGTCGAAGGACGTCATGCCACGCCGGACGAACTGGCCCTCGTGCATGACGCGACATACATCCAGGCGGTGGAGCGCATGGCACGCGCCGGCGGCGGGCACCTCGATCCGGACACGGTAGTGAGTGACGGGTCGTGGGCCGCGGCTCGTGCCGCGGCCGGGTGTGCGCTCGACGCCGTGGACATGGCATTCGACGGCCGCGCCACGAGGAGTTTCTGCGCCGTGCGTCCCCCCGGGCACCACGCCGTGCGCGACCACGCCATGGGCTTCTGTCTCTTCGGCAACGTCGCGCTGGCGGCGCACCATGCACGCCGGCATCACGAGGCGGAGCGCGTGCTCATCGTGGACTGGGACGTGCACCACGGCAACGGGACGCAGGCGCTGGTGGAGCATGATCGCGGCATTCACTTCGTCTCCATGCACCAGTGGCCCTGGTATCCCGGTACCGGCGCCGCAGATGACCGCGGCACCGGCAACGTGTGGAATCTCCCCAAACCGCCCGGCCGGCCGGCCGAGGAGTACGTCGCTATGCTGCAGCGCGGTGTGGACGATGCCACCGAGGGCTTTACGCCGGATCTGGTGCTCCTGTCCGCCGGTTTCGACTCACTCCGCGGCGATCCGCTCGGCGGCTTCACACTGGATATGGAGCACGTGCAGACACTCACCCGCTTCATTGTCGAGCGGGCCGAGCACTGGTGCCGCGGGCGCGTGGTATCCGTGCTGGAAGGTGGCTACGCGCCGGATCGCGTGGGTGAGGCGGCGGTGGTGCATTTGGGGGCGCTGTTGTGAGGGCGCTCCTCTCCACCGCCTCTCTCCCCCCGGGGAATCGGCAATCATTCCCTGCCGCCCCGCCCCACCCTTGGGAATCGGCAATCGGGAATGGGGAATCGGGGAGGAAGACCTCCCCACCCCGCACCCCACCACCTTTTTTTCACCGCCGCCTCCCCAGCTCCATCATTTCCCATTCCCACGATTCCCCATTCCCGATTGCCGATTCCCAAGGGCGGGGTGGTGGGGCGGGGAATGCTCGATTGCGGACTTCTGCTTACCTTCCTTCCTACATGCCAATGTCTCACGCTCGCATCTCCCCTGTACCCGCGGTACTGCGGCTCGTACAGATGGCGGTGCTTGGGCGCTGGCGCGCAACGGGGGAGGATCTCTACCGTGAGGTCGCCCGCCTGGGCGAGGCCGGGCCGGGGCGCGACGTGATGGTCGCCGGATGCGGGGCCGGCACGGCCACGGAATGGCTCGCGCTCCGGACCGGCGCGTCGGTAACCGGCGTGGATCCCGACCCGGACAGTATCGCGCGCGCCGAGGAATATGCGCGCAAACTCGATGGCCATTTCCCGCTCCACTATGCCAGCGCGCCGCTGGACGATCTGCCATACGAAACCAGCGTGTTCGACCTCGCCATTGGCGAGCCGGCGCTCTCCGCCGCGGGCGATGTGGCGGCGGCGGTCGCCGAGCTCGCCCGCGTCACCAGACCCATGGGAACCATCGTCCTCCTTCAGCCAACCTGGACCTCGGAGCTCGCCGCCGACACACGCGACATGCTCGTGGACCGGCTCGGGTTGCGCCCGCGCCTTCTCGTGGAGTGGAAGCAGTTGCTGCGCGAGGCGGGCGTCGTCGAATTACAGGTGCAGGACTGGACCGACGGCGCGCAGCCCGGCCGTCCGGCGCCGCCAGCCGATGCCGCCGTTCCCGGGCTGAGCTGGCAGGACAAGGCGCAGATCGTCGGGCGCGCCTGGCGCTGGTCGGGATGGCGCGCCGCCCGTGGTGCCGTCGCGCGCGAGAAGAAGCTGCTCGAAGAACTCTCGCACGAACGGGCCATCGGATTTCAGCTCATCCGTGGAGTGAAGTGGCCACACGCGAGGACGTCGTGACCGGACCGGCCGACACCGCGCTCCGCTGCGTCTATCGCGCGGCGGATGGGGCGGCGCGCTGCGATCTCTCTCCCGCGGAAATCGCCGAAGTCCTGCGGACCAACGGCGGTGAGCTCTGGGTGGATATCGATTCCAGCGTTCCCGAGCAGGAGCGGCTGCTCGATCAGCTCTTCCACTTTCACCCACTCACCATCGAGGACACGCTCAACCCGCAGAGCCGCGTGAAGCTCGAGGACTACGGCGACTATCTGTTCATGATCATTCGGGGCGTGGCGTTCGATGAGACGACGCCTGATCCGTACGACCTGCGGACGCTCAACCTGTGTTTCTATCTGGGGCAGCACTACCTTGTCACGGTGCACGCGGGCCCATCGCGCAGCGTGTCCACCGTGGCCGACCAGCTCGAGAAGAAGCCGGAACTGCTCGGCCGCGGTGCCGAGCGTCTCATGCACGCCATCATGGACGTCGCCGTGGATGCCTACTTTCCGGTGCTCGACCAGATCGAGGAGTTCGCGCATCACGTCGAGCGGCGCGTCTTTGTCCACTTCGATTCGGCGGTGCTGCGCGATGTCTTCAGCATGAAGCGGGTGGTGCTCGCGCTCCGGCGACATCTGGCTCCGCAGCGCGAGATCTTCAACATTCTCACCAATCGCCCCAGCACGCTGCTCTCGCCGGAATCACAGATTTATTTTCGCGACATCTACGATCACATGCTGCGGATCAACGACAGCCTCGACACCTACCGCGAACTGCTCGGGAGTACCCTCGACGCATACCTCACGCAGGTGTCCAACCGACTGGGTCTTGTCACGAAGGGGCTCACGGTGGTGGCCACGATCAGCATTCCCTTCGTCGTGGTGAGCGGCATGTGGGGGATGAACTTCGCGCGCATCCCCTTCTCCGGCTCGCCGCACGGATTCTGGATCATGCTGGTCGTGCAGGTCGCCATGGCGGCCGCGCTGCTCGTGCTGCTTCGCTGGCAGAAATGGCTGTGAGCCGGGACTCGCATGTTCTGTCCTGACTGCGGCACCTGGAATCGCAACGCGGCGGCGACGTGCGCGCGCTGCAGCGCGGAACTGCCCGAGCTGCCCGATGCGCCGCACGAGAAGCCGGACGATGATCTGGATCTCGTGCGTCGCAGCACGGGCGGCCGCTACCGGGTCTATCGCCGGCTCGCCACCGGCGGCATGGCGCATGTGTACGCCGCCAAGCACGCGCAGCTCGGCCGGCCCGTCGTGATCAAGGTGCTGCTCCCGCACCTCGCGAAGGACGCCGAAATGCGCGAGCGGTTTCGGCGTGAAGCCGAGTCCGCCGCGCAACTGCTGCACCCGTTCATCTGCCAGATCCTCGACTATGGCGAGCTGGATCAGATCGTCTATCTCGTCATGCCGTACATGGGGGGCGGGTCGCTCGCCGACCTCATCGTGCGTGACGGCGTCGTGGCGCCTGCGCTCGCCGCGTCGGTGTGCACGCAGGTGGCGATGGCGCTGGACCACGCGCACCGCCGCGGCGTGGTGCACCGCGACGTGAAGCCGGACAACGTCCTCTTCGACGACGATGAGAACGCGCTCCTCACGGACTTCGGCATCGCGACCGCCCGGTTTCACAACCGCCTCACGATGACCGGGCGCGCCATGGGCACGCCGCACTACATGTCGCCGGAGCAGGCCATGGGCCGCATGGTCGATGGCCGCAGCGATCTCTACGCCGTGGGCGTCATGCTCTACGAGATGCTGGTTGGCTTTCCCCCGTTCGACGGCGCCGATTCGTACTCGATTGGCTACAAACACGTGCACGAGGCGGCCGCCTCGCCCGACGTCGTGAACTCGCGGACGCCACCAACGCTCGCCGCCATTACCATGAAATGTCTGGCCAAGAATCCGGCCGACCGCTTTCAGCGCGGCACGGAGCTGGCCGACGCGCTCATTGCCTTTCTCGCGCAGGGACTGGGTGCCGACGCGCTGCGCAGTCCGTGGATCGCGCGCCGGCTGGGCATCACACCGACCGCCAAATGAAACTCACCTACGAGACGCGCACGCTGCACACGAAGCATACCTTCACCATCGCGCGCGGCGGCGCCAGCAGTTGGCGCGTCGTGACCGTGACGCTCACGGACGAGGACGGCGTGTTCGGCATCGGCGAAGCGGCGCCGAGCCGGTTCTACGGCGAAACGCCGGAGACGGTCGTCGTGGCACTCGAGCAGTTCAGACCGCTGCTCGAGTCGATCGACCCGTGGTGCATGGAGACGATGGAGGAGGAGATGAATCGCGCGCTGCGCGGCAACAGCTCCGCCAAGAGCGCGGCGAGCGCCGCGCTGCACGATCTCGCCGGCAAGCGTCTTGGGCTGCCGCTGTATCGCCTCTGGGGACTCGACGCGTCACGGGCCCCGCACTCGAGCTTCACGATCGGCGTGGCCCCCGAGCAGGAACTGCGGCTCAAGGTGCGCGAGGCGGCCGCCTATCCCATTCTCAAGGTGAAGCTCGGCACCGACCGCGACGCGGAGATTCTCCGCGTGATTCGTGAGGAAGCGCCCGACAAGGTGCTGCGGGTGGATGCGAACGCTGCATGGACCGCGCGGCAGGCGCTCGCGATGATGGACGTGCTGGCGGAGCACCGCGTGGAGTTCGTGGAGCAGCCGCTGGCGCCGCACGATGTGCGCGGCCTGCGGTTCGTGCGCGAGCGTTCCACGCTGCCCATCATCGCCGACGAGTCATGCGTCCTGCTGAGCGATGTGGCGCGCATGGCGGACACCGTGGACGGCATCAACATCAAGCTGGCCAAGTGCGGCGGCCTGCGCGAAGCGGTCAAGATGATCGTCGCGGCCCGCGCGAACGGATTGCTGGTCATGATGGGGTGCATGATCGAGTCGAGCCTCGGCATTACGGCGGCGGCGCACATGGCGCCGCTGCTCGACTTTGCGGATCTCGATGGTGCGGCACTGCTGGCGGACGATCCGTACACCGGCGCGACGATCGAAAACGGCGTGATCGCCATTCCCGCGGAGCCGGGGCTTGGCGTCACGCCATCGGCACGCGCGGCGGGTGAGTCACCTGCGCGCGGCCGCCGGGCGCGGGCCGGATAGCCGGTGGCCGCCCGCCTCATCGAGGTCGCGCTGCCACTTCCGCAGTTCCAGACATTCACCTATGCCCTGCCCGCGGAGTCGGCCGACGTCGTCGCCGGCTCGCGGGTCGTCGTACCGCTGCGCAACCGCCGCGCGATCGGCATCTGCCTGGGACCCGGGAAGAGCCATCCCCCCGCGCCGCCGCGGGAAATTCTCGAGGCGCCGGACGGGGAACCCGCGCTCGGTGCGTCCATGCTCGCCCTGTGCGAGTGGATCGCCGAGTACTACGTGGTGCCCCTGGGTATCGTCGCGCGCAGCGTGCTGCCGTCGCTGCTGGGCCGCGTCGGTGCGCCGCGCCCGGCGCTCCGCACCCGGCGCGTCGTCGTCATCCGGCGCGCGCTGCCCTCACTGCAGGAGCGCGACCATATCTTCCAGCGCGCGAACCGCCAGCGCGAGCTGTACGAAGCGCTCGAGAGCATGGGAGGCCGCAGCGATGTGGCGCACCTGTCGGGGCATCTGAATTTCTCGTCGAAGGTGATCGCGTCGCTCGGCGAGAAGGGACTCGTCGAGCTGCGCGATGAGTCCGTGCTGCGCGATGCCTTCGCGATGCGCCATCCCGCACGGCATCCGTCGCATGAGCCCACCGCGGCGCAGCGCACGGCCATCGACGCGCTGGCACGCGGCCGGGGCGGTGAGGTCTTCCTGCTGCACGGCATCACGGGGAGCGGCAAGACCCTCGTGTACATCGAGCTCCTGCGCGAGATCGTGGACCGGCGGGGACAGAGCGCCATCGTGCTCGTCCCCGAGATCGCGCTCACGCCGCAGACGGTGGATCGCTTCCGCGCCGTGTTCGGCGATCGCGTGGCCGTGCTGCACTCGGCGCTCAGTGACGGCGAACGGCTCGACGCCTGGCAGGCGCTCCGTCACGGTCAGAAGCGCATCGCGGTGGGCGCGCGCTCGGCCGTCTTCGCGCCCCTCGAGCAGCTCGGTGCCATCATCGTGGATGAGGAACACGAGGGCAGTTACAAGAACGGCGAGACCCCCCGCTATCACGCGCGTGAGGTCGCGGTCGTGCGCGGCAGACAGGAGGGCGCTGTCGTCGTGCTCGGCAGCGCGACACCGAGCCTCGAGAGCTGGCGCAACGCAGAGGCGGGAAAGTATCAGTTGCTGTCGCTGCCCGAGCGCGCGGGGGATGCGCGGCTTCCGGCCGTCGAGGTCGTGGACCGCCGCGCATCGTCGGTCGTATCACGCCAGCGGGAGGAGGCGGCGCGCGCGGGCGAGAACGCCGCCCGCGCCGCGTTTCGCCAGGTGTTCAGCGAGCCGCTCGAGGCGGCCATCGGCGAGCGCCTGCAGCGCGGCGAGCAGAGCATCCTGCTGCTGAATCGACGCGGATACGCGTCGTTCGTGCAGTGCGAGTCTTGCGGCGACGTACGCGAGTGTCCCAACTGCAGCATCAGTCTCACGTATCATCGCTCGCCCGAGCGGCTCGTGTGTCACTACTGCCAGCACGAAGAGGTGCTGCAGCGCACCTGTCCTCGCTGCGGCGGTCCACCCATGAAGCAGCGCGGACTCGGGACGCAGCAGATGGAGCGGCTGCTCGTGGAGCGCTATCCCTATGCACGTATCGCCCGCATGGACATGGACACGACCGGCGGCAAGTGGGCGCACGCCGAGATCCTGGATCGCGTGGGCGCCGGGGAGGTGGACATTCTGCTGGGCACGCAGATGATCGCGAAGGGGCTCGACTTTCCCAACGTCACGCTCGTTGGCGTGGTGGATGCGGACGTCGGGATCAATCTGCCCGACTTCAGGGCATCGGAGCGGAGCTTTCAGCTCCTGAGTCAGGTGGCCGGACGGGCAGGGCGCGGGCCGAAGGGAGGCGACGTGATCATCCAGACGCGCGTACCGGCGCATCATGCCGTGCGGTGCGCGGTGGCGCACGACTACCACGCGTTCGTGCGCGAGGAGATGCCAGCGCGCGACGAGCCGGCGTATCCACCCGTGGTGCGACTGGCGAACGTGGTGTGCAGCGGCACGAACGAGGAGGCGACGCTGCGGCTGGCGTGCGATGCCGCCGCGTGGCTGCGCACGCTGATCCGCGAGCGGCGCATTGACGGCGTGACGATCGTGGGCGCCGCGCCCTGCCCGATCGAGCGGATCAAGGGGCGCTGGCGCTGGCATTTGTTCATCAAGAGTGCTCACCCGGGCCCGCTCACGCGGATCGTTCGGTTTCTGCTGGAGCACTTCCCGGTACCGGCGTCGCATGACCTGCGGCTGGCCGTGGACCGGGATCCGGTCGCCGTGCTCTAGGTACGATAGGGGCAGGCCCTGGGGCAGCCCCGATCGGGGTTTCCGCATCCTTTTTGCTCACACGGGATCCGTCCCCCGTTCGAGCAATTCCACGGCTGACATCCGGCGCATTGCCTCCTGGCGTTCCCGCGATGACAGCTTGCCAAGCATGCGCCAGAGCCACATGAATCGCATCTCCCGGCGCAGCCGCCGGGCGTCGTCGACCGTGGGACGGAACATCACCTGTGTCCAGCCGAGCGGAGCAAAGAATGCCGTGGCATCGGGCGGCGCGAACTGGAATGGCGCATTGCCGGCGCGCACCGAATCGCCCCACGAGCGCTCCATGAACGTCAGCAGCAGTGGCGTGGCAATGTCGTTCAGCCACCAGCGGAAACTCGGCACGGCGTGCAGGTCGCGGGCGAGCGCCGTGACCTGGTCGGCGGTGAGGTAAATGAGCAACCCCTCAGTCACAATGAGTGCGTTCATCGCTTGCGCGCCGAGCCTGGCGAATACGGATGTGCGCGCCGCTTCATCCGTCAGATCGGCCTCGACCGCTTCGTACCGGCAGACTGGCGCCGCACCGCCCAGCATGTCCGTCTTGTAGCGGAGGATGTCGGGAAGATCCACATCGACCCAGTGCAGCGCGGGTGGTAGCGCCAGCCGCCATGGGCGTGCGTCCAGCCCCGCGGCCAGATTCACGACGAGATCGACGCCCGCCTGCACCCGGTCGAGGATCATCTCGTCCATCACGGCCGTGCGCACGATCATCGCCCACGCCATCTGCCGTCCCTGCTTGATCGTGTTCACGATCTGCTCGCCCTTCGGACCAGCCAGGCGGCGCGCGTATGGGTCACGGAAGATCGCGTCGGGTCGTTCGGTTTCCATCGCGCGGTAGAACGCCACCCAGCGCGCGGTGTCGGAAATGTGCTCGATCGTCATGTGGTTCGTGCCGAGGGAACGCCGCGTTGGAAGGCGATAAAATCGACAGGAACGGGCTGCGCGCCGGCCTGTCGAAGAAGCAGGTTGACCTTGCCACGATGATACTGGCCGTGCAGGGCGGCGTGCAGCAGGATGTCCATCACCGTGTTCGTGAAGGACAACCCGGCGCTGTTGACATAGGCGACCGGCTCGGCGAGCGCGGCATCGGTGAGCGTGCCCAGGTATGTGGCGTAGCTCGTGTGGACGGTTGCTCCCAGCGTAGCCAGCTCGGCAAGCGACACCGATGGCCAGATGGCGACGCGCGCCGGCCGCTGCTGGATCCGTGAGAGCCAGGTTTCCGCGGCACCGATCACATGGGCCAGTTCCCGCGCCGCGCCCGCCGGCGCCGGTGTCGCTGCGTCGAGCGCACCAATGAGCAGCCTGTCCGCCCATTCCGCGTGCCGGCTGAGCTGCACGATGTGCTGGAGCATGATCCTCCTGGCGAGGTGAAAGAGACGGGTACGAATCTGTGGCCTTTTGGCCGGAAGGGGCAGCCCATGGGGCAGCTCATGGGGCTGTCCCATGGGCTATCTCGGGCTACCTTTCCTCCGTGCCGAACTTCACGCCTCCCGACTTCAGCGCCCCGGAACTCGCCCACGCCCCCGACGCTACGTTCGTCCCGGCGCCGGCTGACGGCGTGCTTCCCGACAACTTCTTCTCCACCACCAACCTTCCGACCTACGTCCGGGCGGCCGGCGCGTGGCAAATGCCCCGCCTCCCGCGCATGGATGGCGCGCTCGTACTCGACGCCCAGGGGGAACTCTGGATTCGAGAGATGCGCCACGTGAAACGGGGCGACCGCGTGGCGGTGGGCCGAGCCGAGGACGGGTCGGAGGGCATTTTCGTGTACGCCGAGGCCTTCATGGGCGACGCCTCCGAAGGTGAGTTCAAGTTCATGACGACCGAGGTGTCGCGCGAACGGCCCATCGACTACGCCCACATGGCGCGCCTCCTCGTGGACGAGCGCGACCGCGGCGGCTACCCCGTGTGGGTCACCGGCCCGGCGCTCGTCCACTCGCGTGCCCGCGCGGACATGGTCTGGTTCATCGAACACGACTTCGTGCGGGCGCTGCTGGCCGGCAACGCGGTTGCCGTGCATGACATCGAGACGGCTATCTTCGGGACATCGCTCGGCGTCACGGGTGGCGGACAATCGGCGGCCGGCGGCCACGGCCTGCACATGCGCGCGATCAACCAGGTGCGGGCCGCGGGCTCCATTCGGGCCGCGGTAGAGCAGGGCGTCATTCCGGACGGCATCATGCACGCGTGCGTCGTGCACCACGTGCCATTCGTGCTCTGCGGCTCCATTCGCGACGACGGCCCGCTTCCCGATGTGGTGGCGGACGTCCTCGAGTGCCAGGATGCCATGAAGGCACACACCACCCGCGCGACGATGGCCATCTTCATCGCCACCGCGCTCCACGCCATTGCCACCGGGAACATGCTCCCCGCGTTCGTGCAGGAGCCCGACGGCACGTTGCGCGAGCTGCCGACGATCTGCGTGGACTCGTCCGAATTCGTCGTGAGCAAGCTCAAGGATCGCGGCACGCACCAGGCCTTCGGCGTCGTGACCAACGCACAGGACTTCCTGCACATCCTGCGGCTGTACGTGGAGCGGGAACTGGACGCGCGCGGCACGCCCACGCCGCGCGCCGTTGCGGCGGTGGTGCGATGATCGCCGACGGACGCGAGCGCTTTCTGCGCGAGATCGGCGAACGTATTGATCCCCAACGAATCGAGGAGATCCATCTCTTCCCCGCCATTCGCCAGGGCGGCCGCGAGACGGGCGTGGCGGTGATCTGCGCGACGATCGCGCCGGCGCCAGACACCGCGCCCGACGCCGCGTCGGACGCCGCACCGGCTCCCCATTCCGCCCGCCTCACCGTCTTCCGCGCCGACTATCGCCTGCTCTACAAGGGGCGCGAGCGCGGCAAGTGGGAGCTGTCGATTGTCGAGGAAGCCGACGCCCCCGTGCAGACGGTGGACGCCGTCGTGCGCGGCGTGCACGAGCGCGCCGGCGTGGAGGACGAGCCCGAGCGGCTCGATGGCAGCGCCTACCGCGCCGCGCTGGCGTCCGCGCTCTGGACATCGTCGGCGAGTGCGTAACGCATCATCAGCGCACCATGCAGGTCGCGCGCATCCTCCAGCGTCGCGCGTGAGAGGTCCAGCGCCGACGGTGTGAGCAGAAACGGGTACGTCTGCGCGCCACCCGCCGCACCGTGCGCGCCCACCTGATCGTCGAACGACACGATGTCATGCCCATCGTACGCGCCGAACAGCACGAGATCGCCGGCATTGGGCTGCTGCACGAGATGGCGCAGCGCGCGCACGACGCAGTGATCGGCGCCGTAGGGCTCGAGCGGATTCGTACCGTCCAGCACGTGCACGGCGTCGCCGTCGATCACGCAGCCGCCGTCGCGACTCATGAGGCGTACGCACGCGCCGTCGCGCGCGGCGACGAGCCCGATCCCGGGGTGTGCCAGGAGCGCGTCGAACGCATGCCGGCGGCGAGGATCCGCCTGGACATCACGCCAGTCCAGCGCGGTGGGCGCGTCCGCGAAGTACAGCAGGGCCAGGCACGAACTGTATGTGATGACCACGTTCGACCGTGCATCGACGAGATACTTCTCCGGCAGAATCAGTTCGCGCAACCCGTACCGGCTGCGCACCCAGTCGCGGACGTGTCGCACGCCGCGCCGCCAGCGCTGGTGGCGCTCGTGCGACGCCCGCGCCACCGTCTCCACGATCTGCGCGCCCGCATCCGCGTACTCGCTGTCCTCGCTCGCGCTCGAGTGGACGGCGTCCGGCACCATGCCGCCGTCCCGGTCGCGCATCACGCGCCGGACCGTGCTGCCCAGTGTCTCGCCGAATCGCACGCGATAGCTCACGGCCGGCGTCATTCCGTGGTCCGAGAGGATGACGAGATCGTAGCCGCGTCCACCCGCCGTACGGATCATGCGCGCGATCTCATGCACGCGGGCGTCGGTGCGCCGGAGGTCGCCGAGGGCCTGGGGGCTGGACGGGCCGAAGTGGTGCGCGAGCTCGTCGTACTGCATGTACGTGCTGTAGATCACGGGGACGCCCAGGTAGACGTCCAGCATGATGGCCATGGTCTGCAGCTCGCGCATGATGACGTTGCTCAGGATCCGGATGAACGGAAAGATGCCTTCCGAGTGGGTGGCGCGTCCGCGTACCTGCGCCATCATCCGTTCGAGGTCCTCGCGCACCCACTCCCACACGGACTGCGCCACCATGCGGACCAGGCGCACGGGGTGGAGCGCGATGAGCAGCGCCATGCGCGTGCCGCCGAGCCGCTGGTACAGTGACGTCCGCTCTCGCGTCGCGGCGGTGAAGGCAACCGTCTGGGCGTCCCCGTCCAGCAGATTCACGTAGCTGGATCCGCCGGCCAGCGCGCCCGGCACCTGGATGCGATCGCAGATATATTGAACCCCGTGCGGCGCGTTGCACGTGATGACGCGCCGTTCCGCCCGATCGTAGAAGCGGAATGCCGGAATCCCCTCGTTCCGGCCGTACAGGATTCCCGCCTGCGCGTAGGGGGTGGCGGATGGCAGCCCGCAGAACCAGCGTCGCAGGTGAAAGCCGTCGCCGTGCAACAGCCGGGAGAGCGTGGGGCAGTAGCCAAGCTGCATCGCGCGGCGCAGGTCCTCGTACGCGAGCGCGTCGATCTGGAGCGCGACCAGTCCGCGCCGGTCATCACGTGGCCGGCGCTCATGACGAAAGGCGAAATACTTGACCGCATAGTACCAGCGGAGCAGCGGCCCCATGCGCGCATGGGACCGTCGATCCTCACGGTGAACCGGCATGGAAGGCACCACCACACTGGGTCTGGCCGTCGCGTTCGGCGCGGGCGTCATCAGCTTCCTCTCCCCCTGCGTGCTGCCGCTCATCCCGAGCTACGTCACGTTTCTCACGGGAATGACGCTCGACGAAGCCGCGCGGTCGCGCCGCACCGCGCTCGTGCACGCACTGCTCTTCGTCGTGGGCTTCAGCCTCATCTTCCTCGCGCTGGGTGCGAGCGCGAGCGCGCTGGGACGCGTGCTGCTGTTTGCCCGTGACTGGATTGCCCGCGTGGGTGGCGCGCTCATCATTGTATTCGGACTCTACCTGCTCGGCGTCTTCAACATACGCGCGCTCTCCACGGAGCGGCGCGTCCATCTCGCCCACAAGCCCGTGGGCTACCTGGGCAGCGTGCTCGTCGGCATCACCTTCGGTGCGGGGTGGACGCCCTGCATCGGTCCCATTCTGGGCGCCATCCTCATCTACACCTCGAGTACTGCAAGCCTCGGGCGCGGCCTCGCGCTGCTCCTCATGTATTCCCTGGGGCTCGCCATCCCGTTCCTCGTCGCGGCGCTCGCCATTGATCGCTTCTTCACCGTGTTCGCGCGCTTCCGCGGCGCCATGCTCTGGGTGAACCGCGTAGGGGGCGTCGTGCTCATCCTGGTTGGCGTGCTGCTCATGACGCGCTACTTCACGGTGCTCGCCGGCTATCTGCAGGCGTTCACCCCCGAGGTCATACGCGGGCGCATCTGAGCGCGCGGCGCCCGGCGCGCCATCACTCCTGCAGCCAGGCGTCGATGCGCGCCGAGAGCTCCGCCCCGCTCACCGGCTTGACGAGCACGTCGCGGCATCCCGCGGCCAGGCAGCGCTCATGCACCTCCGGCGAATCATGTCCCGTGAGCGCGACGCTGATGCGAGGCGCGTCACCGGTGCGCTCCAGCTCCCGCAGCACATCCAGCCCGTCCTCCTGTTGCAGCGTGACGTCCAGCAGCATCACATCCGGACGCGTCGTGCGGGCCGTGCTCACCGCGTCGCGCACGGTCGCGGCGACGCTCACGCGATGCCCCGTCACCTCGAGCAGCAGGCGCAGCGCGTTGGTCAGGAGCGCACTGTCCTCGACCACCAGCACGTGCGACGCCACGCGTCAGGGCGCGGCGCGAAGCGGCACGGTGAAGAAGAAGCGGCTCCCCTCGCCCAGCTTGCTCTCCACCCAGATCTGCCCGTGATGCAGTTCGACGAACTTGCGCGCGATGGCCAGCCCGAGCCCGGTGCCGTGGTGCTGGCGCGACGCCGACGCATCCACCTGCGCGAACTCGCGGAATACCAGATCGTAGTGCTCGGGCGCGATGCCGATGCCGGTGTCGCCCACCTCGATCTCCACGGCGGCGGGCGCGCGCGCGTCGCGCGACAATCGGGCCGCGATCCACACCCGTCCGCCCGGCGGCGTGAAGTCAATCGCGTTGCCCAGCAGGTTGGCCAGCACATGCGCGATCTTTTCCCGATCGGCATACACGCTGGGCAGCTCGGGTGCGACGTCGACGCTCAGCGCATGTTCCTTCCGTCCCACGAGCGAGTCGCTCATCACCGCCACCTGCTCCACCACGCTTTCCACCGTGAATTCGGTGCGCGCGAGCGTGAGTTGGTTGGCGGCGCCGCGAGCGTAGGTGAGAATTTCGCCCACCATGTCGAGGAGCTGGCGTCCGCCGCTGATGATGCCGGTGATGCTCTCCGCCTGCCGGTCCGTGAGCTCGCCGAGGATGCCGTCACGCATGATCTCGGCGTGTGTGATGATGGCCGTGAGCGGCGTGCGCAGATCGTGCGAGATGTTGGCGAGGAACTGCGTCTTGAGCGCGTCCTGGTTGCGCAGTTCGGCGATCACGCGCGCGAGATGCATGTTCTGCTCCTCGAGCGCTTCCACGCGCGCATCAGCCGGAGCATCGGGGTACACGCGGGCCATGCGACTATTCTAGCCGCCCGCGGTGCCGGGCGCCATGACGATGCATCACACCGGATGTCACGATGCGTGCCGGTGGTGATGCGCATCACAGTCTGTCATTCGTGCCCCGGAGTGCGGTCGCGTTCGCGTCATGGGGTATTAAATTTCCTTGATTGGAGCTTCGTCGCGCGCGGGGTGTACCGAGCGAGGGAACGTGACCCGTGGTACGTGCCTTGCGACACACGGATCCATCCGGCTGACACGCCGTATCGCGCGACGGTGTTCGACCGTCCACTCATGTCGGTGATCCCTTTCCGTCCATTCGAGACAAGTCTCTGGAGACCATCATGGCTCGCATTTCACGTGTACTAGCTCCGTTGGCCCTGTCCGTTGCGTTGGTTGCCGGGGCATGCAACAAGGACAATGGCAAGAACGGCACGCTGGCTCAGGATTCCACGCTGACGCGCGACCTGCAGATGGCGAATGCAGACAGCGCGGCGCAGCCGCAACTGAAGGACGTCCCGCCGGCGGACAGCGCATCCACTGCGGCACCTGCGGCGCCGGCTCCGGCGCGCCGTCCCGCGCCGGCCAGGACGAAGCCCAGGACGAGCACTCCGACGTCGTCCGCGCCCGCACCCGCCGCGCCCACCACCACGCCGTCCGGCAACTCCGTCACCACCAGTTCGGCGGGCAGTGAAGGCGCACTGGGCTCTGTGCCCGCTGGTACCTCGATCAGCCTGACGTCGAACGACCGGATCTGCACGAATACCAACAAGCCTGGCGACCGCTTTACGGCCACGGTGACCAACGCGGTGACCGGCTCGAATGGCGCGGTGATCCCAGCCGGCGCGAAGGCGCTCATCCAGGTGACGGACCTCAAGCGCAGCGAGAACGCCACGTCACCCATTCAGATGACGTTCAGCGTGCTCAGTCTCACCTTCAACGGCAAGACGTATCCGGTGACGGCGAGCATTGACCACGTCGACGTCGACAAGGTGCGCAACTCGAGCACGGGGAACGATGCGAAGAAGGTCGCCGGGGGCGCCATCATTGGCGCGATCCTTGGCCAGGTGATCGGGCACAACACCAAGTCCACCGTGATTGGCGCCGCGGGCGGCGCCGCCGCTGGCACCGCCGTCGCAATGGGAACGGCGAACTATGAGGGCTGCGTGCCGCAGGGCGGCAACATCGCGATCAAGCTCACGGAGCCCGCGACCGTACAGTAGGGTTGTAGCTTCCGGCAGGTACGGTAGGTTGCAGGGGGCACGGGAACCGGATGCGTTCCCGCGCCCCCTGTGCGTACACATATCATGTGGTGTCCGCTCCTCGCTCCCGCTCCCCGTTTCCTCCATCCCGCCCTTGCGCCTCACCGAACGCCGCAACCCCCGGACCGCCACAATTGATCTTGCCTCTGCGCTGGAGATCGTCGACCTCATCAACGCGGAGGATCGCACCGTCGCCGATGTGGTCGCCACGCAGCGCGAGCAGATCGCCCGCGCCATCGAGCTCACGGAGGAGGCGTTCCGCGCCGGCGGACGCCTGTTCTACGTGGGCGCCGGCACGTCGGGCCGGCTCGGAGTGCTCGACGCGAGCGAGTGTCCGCCGACGTTCGGCACCGAGCCCGAGATGGTGCAGGGAATCATCGCGGGCGGCTTCGAGGCGCTCGTGCGTTCACGCGAAGGCGCCGAGGATCGCAGTGATGACGGTGGCGATGCCATGACCGCGCGCGACGTGGGCGCGCGCGACTTCGTGCTCGGCATCGCCGCGTCGGGCACGACGCCGTACGTGCATGGCGCGCTCGCATCCGCGGCGCGGCGCGGCGCGCGAACCGGCATCCTCGCCTGTTCGCCTCCACCCGATGAGATCCTCCAGCTCGTGGATGTCGCCATCGTGCCGCTCACCGGTCCCGAAGTCGTGACCGGATCCACGCGCATGAAGGCCGGCACGGCCACGAAGCTCGTGCTCAACACGATCACCACCGGCGCGATGATCCGCCTGGGCAAGACGTACGGCAATCTCATGGTGGACCTCCGGGCCATGAGCGCCAAGCTCGTGGATCGCGGCGAACGCATTCTCATGGAAGTGTGCGGCGTGACGCGGCACGACGCGCGGACGCTCATCGACGCCGCCGGCGGCAGCGTGAAGACGGCCATCGTCATGCGCAAGCTCGGCGTGTCGCGCGGCGAGGCGGAGGTGCAGCTCGCGGCGGCAGGCGGCGTGATCCGTCGCGTCGTGAGCGACCCGCCGCCGCCGGTCGAATGAGCATCGACCGGCCGCCGGACGACCGGCGCGACGAACCGCAGGGCGCCGTGATCGTGGGACTCATGTCGGGCACGTCGGCCGACGGCATTTCGGCCGCCGCCGCGCGGTTCACGCCGGACGCGGACGCGGGGGTGCACTGTACGCTGCTGGCGTACCGGGCGCGCCCGTACAGCAGCGCCGAACGCGAGCGCCTGTTGCGCGCGGTGGAGGGCGCCGCACCGGCGGAGTACTGCCGGCTGGACTTCGATCTCGGCGTCTGGCTCGCCGACGCCGCGCTGGCCGTGATGGCGGATGCCGGACTGGCATCGAGCGACGTGCGCGCCATTGCGTCGCACGGGCACACGGTCTGGCACGCGCCGCCGCTGGCGACATGGCAGATGGGACAGGCCGCGGTGATCACGGAGCGCACCAGCGTGGATGTAATCAGCGACTTCCGTGTGCGCGATGTGGCTGCGGGCGGGCAGGGCGCGCCGCTCGTTCCCATGGCGGATGCGCTGCTGTTTGCCGCCACGGACTCGTGGCGCGCACTGCAGAATCTCGGCGGAATCGGCAATGTGACGGTCGTCCCGCCTCGCGCCGCGGCGGCGCGGGAGGTCCGCGCGTTCGACACCGGCCCGGGATGTGCCGTGATCGATGGTGTCACCCGTGCACTCGCGCCCTCCCTGCCCTATGACGTGGATGGCGCGCTGGCGCGCACGGGCACGCCGATATCGGAGGTCGTCACCGATTTGCTTGGGGATCCATACTTTTCCGCGCTGCCACCCAAGTCCACCGGGCGGGAGCTGTTCAGCCGCGCGTACATCGCGAAGGTCATCGCGCGCTGTCGGGCCGCGCGCGCGACCGCGAGCACGGGCGACATCGTCGCCACCGCCGTCGCGCTCACCGCGGCCAGTATCGGGGACGCGTACCGCCGCTTCGTACGTGAGCCGGTGCGCGACGTCGTGCTCTCGGGAGGCGGCGCGCACAACCCCGCGCTCGTCGACGCCATTGTGCGCGCGGTGGCGCCCGTCGCGGTGCGCCGCTTCGATGAGCTCTTTTTCGACGGCGACGCCAAGGAAGCCGTCGCGTTCGCCCTGCTGGGATGGCTCCATCTGGCCAACCGCCCCGGCAACGTACCCGCCGCCACGGGCGCGCGCGGACCGCGCGTGCTCGGCACGTTTTCGCCCGCATGAGCATCACCAGTCTCCTCATTCCGTCGCTGCACTGGGCCGGCACGGGGGGCTTCGACGCCGACCGCGATCTCATCGATCGCGCACTGGCGCTCGGTGTCGGCGGGTTCATTCTCTACGGCGGCGAGGTCGACGCGGTACGCCAGTTGATCAAGGAGCTGCGCCAGCGCTCCACCGTGCCGCTCCTCATTGCCGCGGACATGGAGCGCGGCGCCGGCCAGCAGTTCACCGGCGCCACCGGCCTTCCGCCGCTCGCCGCCATCGCCTCGCTGAATGATCCCGATGCCGTGCGGCGCGCGGCGCGGCTCACCGCGCGTGAAGCCAGAACGCTCGGCGTGAGCTGGGCCTTCGCGCCCGTGTGCGACGTGGATATCGCGCCCGACAACCCGATCATCGGCACGCGTGCGCTCGGCGCGAATGCGCAACGGGTGGCCGAGCTGGCCGCGGTGTGGATCCGGGCGTGTCAGGCGGAAGGCGTGCTGGCCTGCGCCAAGCACTATCCCGGACACGGGCGCACGACCGCGGATTCGCACCTGGAGCTGCCCACGGTGGATGCCACGAAGAAGGAGCTGTTCGACGTGGATCTCATTCCGTTCCGCGCGGCGATCGCGGCCGGCGTCGCGGCGATGATGACCGCGCACGTCGCGTATCCGGCGCTCGATGCGAGTGGCGTGCCGGCGACGCTCTCACGCGAGATGCTGCGATGGCTCCTGCGGCAGCAGTTTCACTTTGACGGCCTCATCGTGAGCGATTCGCTCGTCATGGAAGGCGTGATCAGCGGGCGCAGCGAGGGCGCGGTGGCGGTGGCGGCGCTGAACGCGGGGTGCGATCTGCTGCTCTATCCGGGGGACCTCGAGGCGGTAGCGAGCGCGCTCATGAATGCACTCGAGAAGCACGAGCTGAATCCGGATCTCGTGCAGCAGTCCGTGCGCCGCCGGCTGAAGTGGGCGCAGTGGGCGTCGCCCCCCAACGAGTATCGCAAGCCATCGAGCACCGACATCGCGTGGGGGCAGCAGCTCGCGGATCGCGTGGTGCGCATGGTGCGCGGCACGCGTCCGGATGTGCAGTCGCCGCTCGACGTGATCGTGGTGGACGATGACACGCCCGACCGCCCGGCGCCCACCGTGGCGAAGCCGTTCGTGGACGCGCTCCGCGCGGACGGCTGGACCGTGCGGGTGCTGGACACGCGCGAGCCGCGCGAATCAGCGGTGCCGATGATCGCGCTGTTTGGTGAAGCGCGCGCGGGGAAGGGGCGCGCCGGCTACAGCGATGCGACCCAGGCAGTCATGCACGAGCTGTGCGATGCCATGCCCGACGCGCTGGTGCTGCAGTTCGGCCATCCCCGGCTCATTCGCGAGCTCCCGGCCGCCCGTGCCATTGCCACGGCCTGGGGCGGCGAGCCCGCCATGCAGCAGGCAGCCGCGCGGTGGATCGCGCGCTGATGCGTCAGAGCGCGAGAAACGCGGCGACGGCGCTGCCGGGCACGGCGTACACGATGCGTCCCTGACTGTCGCGCGCGGCACCGTACACCACGCCGATCACGTGGCCCTTCGCGTCGAACACCGGACTTCCGCTCGAGCCTTCGCCGGCATACGCGTCCACCTGCAGGACCGTCCGCAGATTCTTGCTCACCGTGCCCGCCGACAGCGATGACCGCGCGGTGATGTGCATGCCGCTGCCTTCCATGGGCGTGTCGGTGCCGAGTGGGTAGCCGATGATGGCGACCGACCGTCCCACCGGGATCGTGTCGGTGTGCTGCACGAGGCCGGACACGATCGGATAGTGGCCGTCCGCGTCGAGGTGGATCTCCGCCAGGTCGGCGGTGCTGTCTACCCGCACGAGATGCGCGGGAAGCCATTGCTTCGTGTCGCTGAAGATGACCGCGATGCGCGTCGGGCCGTCGGTCCCGTTGCGACGCACGAGATGGCGGTTCGTGAGAATCGCACCGCCGGATTGTACGCAGAATCCCGAGCCACTGAACGCCTGGCCGTCGGGCCACTG
>DATNDS010000003.1:0-9555 GCA_035553215.1 Gemmatimonadaceae bacterium | reverse complement strand
GCGTTCGCGGAGCCGGGGCAGGGAATTGCCTATCCCGATCCATCGTTCCAGATGATTCCCACGTTCGCGCGCATGAACGGACTGCACGGGGTGCCCGTTCCGCTCACCGCGACGTTCGACGTGGACGCCGATGCACTGCTGGCGACGCGCGCCACGGTGATCTACCTCTGCTCGCCCAACAACCCCACGGGCACCGTCGCACGGCGCGCCACCATCGACCGCGTGATCCGCGAAGCGCCCGGCGTCGTCATCCTCGATGAGGCGTATGCGGAGTTCATGGGTCCGGGGCTGGCCCGTGAGGCCCCCGGGTTCGACAATGTGCTTGTGACGCGCACGCTGTCCAAGGCATTCGGGCTGGCCGGGCTGCGCGTGGGCTACGCGGTGGGCAGCCCGGCACTGGTGGCGGAAGTCGAGAAGTCGCGCGGACCATACAAGGTGAATGCCCTGGCCGAACGCGCGGCGATTGCTGCGCTGCAGGACGACATGCCCTGGGTCCGTACCCACGTTGCCGAAGCCATTGAGATCCGGGAGCGATTCACGCAGGCGCTGGCCGCGCGCAGCCTCGATCCGGTACTTTCCCACGCGAACTTCGTGCTGGTTCCGGTTGGTGACGCCCACGATCTCTCCCGGCGCATGCGGGAGCGGGGTGTTGCCGTGCGACCGTTCGCATCGCTGCCGCGCCTGGGTGATGCGCTTCGCATCACGATCGGCCCCTGGTCGCTGATGGAATCAGCCCTGCGCGCGCTCGATGAGGCACGCCAGTGCGCGTGACGATCTTTGACTACGGAGCGGGGAATCTGCACTCGCTGGCGAAGTCGCTCGCGCTTCCGGACGTTCGGTTGCGCATGGACGATGATCCCGCACGTGCGGTAGTGAACACCGATGTGCTGGTGCTTCCCGGTGTGGGCGCGTTTGGTGCCGCGGCGGCACGCCTGGCGCCCGGCCTGCAGGTCATGCGCGATGCGGTGCTGGATGGACTGCCGTGTCTGGGCATCTGCCTGGGCATGCAATTGCTCTTTGACAGGAGTGATGAGGGAACCGGCAGCGGTCTCGGTGTCATCGCGGGGCGTGTATGCCGGCTGCAGGCGCGGCGCATTCCGCACATTGGATGGAACACCATTGATGACGCGCGCGACCCGCTGCTGCGCACCTCGGCCCTGCGAATGGCCTACTACGCAAACAGCTACGTGTGCCAGCCGTCGGACGCGACGACGATACGGGCCTGGACCCTGCACGAGCGCGATCGGTTTCCGGCCATGGTACGTGCACATCGCGCCGTCGGCGTGCAGTTTCACCCCGAGAAGAGTTCCGCTCCCGGCGTGGCGCTCGTCCACGCATTTCTGCGAGAGGCCCGATCGTGATCGTGATTCCGGCGGTGGATCTGCGTGATGGCAAGTGCGTTCAGCTCGTCGGCGGCAGCTATGAGCAGGAGCGCGTCCGCCTGGAGCATCCGGTGGAGGTGGCGCGCGGCTGGGCGCGCCTGGGCTTTCGCCGCCTGCATGTCGTGGATCTGGATGCCGCCACCGAGCGCGGTGACAATGCCGACCTGGTGCAGGACATCCTGCGTGAGGTGGACGCCGGCATTCAGGTGGGTGGCGGCGTACGCGACATCGCGCAGGTGGACCGGCTCGTGATGGGCGGCGCCGATCGCGTCGTCGTCGGAACGCGGGCCATCGAGGATCCGGTGTGGCTCGATGAGGTGGCATCCCTGTTTCCGGGGCAGATCATCGTGGCCGCCGATGTCCGCGGGCGCCGCCTCGCCACGCACGGGTGGTCGCATACCATGGCCTGGGACATCGCCAGCATCATCGAGTCGCTCAACGATCATGATCTGGCCGGCGTCCTCGTGACGGCGGTGCATCGCGAAGGACAGCTCGCCGGTGCGGATCTCTTCCTCATGGAGGAGGTGGCAGAGCTGTCCGCGCATCCGGTGATCGCGTCGGGCGGGATTGCCTCGCTCTACGGCCTGCACGAACTGGCGGACCGCGGGGTCGCGGGCGCGGTAGTGGGCATGGCCCTGTACACGGGCGTGCTGGATGGGCGCACCGTCGCCGAGGAGTTTGCCGAATGACCATGGAGCGCTGCGAATGACAGTCGTCGTACGGGAAACGGGGGAGACCCGTGTGCGCATCGAGATGCAACGCGGCAGCGGAGAGGCTACGGTCGCCACCGGCGAAGCGTTCCTCGATCACATGCTGGGCACGCTCGCCCGTTACTCGGGTCTCGACCTTTCGGTGGACGCCCACGGCGATCTCCGCCATCATCTCGTGGAAGATGTTGCGATCGCGACCGGTGAGGCGCTGCGCGCGATGCTGCCCGCGCAATCCGCTCGCTACGGCCATGCGGTGATTCCCATGGACGACGCACTCGTGGACGTCGCGCTCGATCTGGGCGGCAGGCCGTACTATCGTGGTCCGCTCCCCAGTTCGTTCTACGACCACTGGATGCGTTCATTCGCCGATCACGCGGCCGCCACCCTGCACGTGCGCGTGCTGCGCGGCCGCGACCGCCATCACGTCATCGAAGCAGCGTTCAAGGCACTGGGGCTCGCGCTGCGCGATGCCCTGTGTGAGGGCGACGCCGTCTTCAGCACCAAGGGAGCGGTGCATCTGGACGTACGCTGATGCTGGCGCGTCGTGTCATCGTCTGTCTCGACGTTCGGGACGGTCGCGTGGTGAAGGGAGTCCGCTTCACCGCGCTGCGCGACATGGGCGATCCCGTCGAGCTGGCTGCCCGCTACGAAGCCGACGGGGCCGATGAACTGGTCTTCCTCGATATCTCCGCCAGCGCCGAGGGGCGCGGCGCGCTGCTCGATGTCGCGCGTCGTACGGCAGGGCAATTGTTCATTCCGCTCACGATTGGCGGCGGCATGCGCTCGGTGGCGGACGTCGCGCGCGCGCTGCGCACCGGCGCGGACAAGGTGAGTCTCAACACGGCCGCAGTCGAGCGCCCGTCGCTGCTGTCGGAGTGTGCGGACCGGTTTGGCGCGCAGTGCGTGGTGGCGAGCATTGACGCCCGGCGCGTCGGCGGGAGCTGGCGCGTCTGCATCTACGGCGGATCGGCGCCGACCACGCTCGATGCGGTGGAATGGGCCCGACAGTGCGTGGCGCGCGGGGCAGGGGAGATCCTGCTCACGAGCATTGATCAGGATGGCGCGCGCAGCGGCTATGACCTCGACCTCACGCGCGCCGTGGCGCGCGCCGTGCACGTTCCCGTGATTGCATCGGGCGGCGCGGGCTCGGCGAGTGATGTCCGCGCCGTTCTCGACGCCGGCGAGGCCGACGCGGCGCTGGTCGCGGGCATGGTGCACGACGGCCTGACGACGGTGCGCGACATCAAGATTTGTCTGGCGTCGAGCGGCATCGTCGTTCGCGAGGTGGCGTGATGGCGTCGCTGCTCGAGGCGGCGGAAGAGGTGGCGCGGCTGGCCGGCACGACGGCGCTCAGACACTTTCGGCCTGGGGTCGCCGTGGACACGAAGGCAGACGGTTCGCCCGTCACCATTGCGGATCGTTCGGCCGAAGCGACCGCGCGCCGCTGGATCGAGGCGCACTTCCCGGATGATGGCATCCTGGGAGAAGAGTTCGGGCTCGTGCGCGAGGGGACCGCGCGGCGCTGGCTGCTCGATCCGGTCGACGGCACGAAGACGTTCATTCGCGGTGTGCCCCTCTGGGGATCGCTGGTGTCCATCACCGAGGGCGACGCCGTACTCGCCGCTGCGGCGTTCTATCCAGCAGTGGCCGAAATGCTGGCGGCGGCGCCAGGAGAGGGATGCTGGTGGAACGGTGTCCGTTGCTCCGTCTCCGCGGTATCGTCCATCGCGCAGGCAACGGTTGTCACGACCGACGAGCAATTCCCGCGGAGCGCCTCGCAGCGCGCGGCGTGGCGGCGTCTCGCCAGCCGGGCCGCGCTCAGCCGCTCATGGGGCGACTGCTACGGGTATCTGCTGGTGGCCACCGGACGCGCGGAGGTCATGGTGGACGGAGTCCTCGGCGTCTGGGACGCCACGCCGTTTCTGCCGATCATCGAGGAAGCGGGCGGTGCCTTCACGGACTGGTACGGGGCGCGGACCGCATCCGCCGGCAGCGCCGTCGCCACCAATCGTGCGCTGGCTGAGGGCGCACGCGATATCTTGAATGCCCTGGATCATGAACGGACGGAGGAGCAGCATGTTTGACCTGTCCCAGCTGAATTTCACCAAAGGCGAAGGGCTGATCACCGTCGTCACGCAGGACGCTTCGAGCGGGCAGGTGCTCATGGTCGCGTACGCGGATCGGCGCGCGGTGGAGCGCACCCTGGCGAGTGGCGAGATGCATTACTTCTCCCGGGAGCGCGGCCCCTGGCACAAGGGCGCCACCAGTGGCAACACGCAGCGAGTCGTGTCACTGGCGTGCGACTGCGATGGCGACACACTGCTGGCGCGTGTGATTCCCGCAGGACCCGCCTGTCATACCGGATCGATGTCCTGCTTCGTGGGACCGGATGCCGGCGATGCGCTCTTCGCGCTCGATGCCACGATTGCGGGTCGCGCCGCGGGTGCCGCTCGCGAAGCGAGTGCTTCGGGACGCACGCCGTCGGAGCCGGAGCCGGCATCACAGGCAGCCGGCGCCGATGACCCGAGCTACACCCGGCGCCTGCTCGAAGATCGCAACCTGCGCCTCAAGAAGTTGGGCGAGGAAGCTGCGGAACTCGTGGCCGCGTGCGCTGACAACGATCTGCGTCGCGCCACGGAAGAGGTGGCCGATCTCGTCTATCATGCGCTCGTGGCGTTGCGCGCGGCGGGCGGATCGTTGGCGGATGTGCAACGCGTGCTCGCCGGACGCGCGACACCGGCGGCATCCATGCCGGCCGTCCCGGCAGGGAATAGCTGAGTGCGGGCAGCGAGATGACGTCGCTGCGCTCCGGTCCGGCCGTGGAATCGCTCTGCGCCGCGCTCGATCCCGCACGTCTCCGCACATCGGTGCCGCTGGCGCCGTACACCACGTTTCGCATCGGCGGCCCGGCCGATCTCTTCTACGAGCCCGAGTCTGCCGATGACCTGGCGAATGCCGTCATGGCCGCGCGCGTGGCGGGTGTTCCGTGGTTCGTGCTCGGACTCGGCGCGAACATTCTCGTGGGCGATCGAGGCTATCGCGGTCTCGTCATTCACAACGTGTCATCGCATGTCGCGTGGCGCGATGACGGCGGCGTTCGCGCCGAGAGCGGCGTCATCATGCGCGATCTCATTCCGGAGGCCGTCAATCGCGGGTGGTCCGGACTCGAGCACTACGTGGGCATCCCGAGCACTGTGGGCGGTGCCGTCTGGCAGAATCTGCACTTTCTCTCGCCCGCGCCCGAGCGGGAGCGCACGATGTTCATCGCCGAGGTATTCGAGTCGTGCGACATTCTGAGCGAGGAAGGAGAACGGCGCACGGTGGACCGCGAGTACGTGCAATTCGGCTATGACGACAGCGTGTTCCACCATCGCGCCGACGTCGTGCTTGCCGCCACGTTCCAGCTCCGGCCTGGTGATCCCGCCATCATGCACCGGATCATGCAGGAAAATCTGAGCTGGCGCGGCTCACGCCATCCGTGGCTCGAGTGGCACCCCAGCGCGGGCTCGATTTTCAAGAAGATCGAAGGTGTGGGTGCGGGCCGGCTCGTGGACCAGTGCGGGCTCAAGGGCTTCCGCCACGGCGATGCACAGATCTCCTGGATACACGCGAACATCATGGTGAACCTTGGCCACGCAACGGCGAAGGACGTGCGTGAGCTCATCGCGATTGCCCAGCGCGCCGTGCGGGAGAAGTTCGGCTTTCAGCTCGAGCCCGAAATCGGCTTCATCGGAGAATTCGACTGACGACAGGGCTGGGGCGACGGTCCTCACATGTCGCCCGGCCCGTCGCCCAGCCTTCAGGCCGCTCTTCATTCTCCCGTTGCCATTCCCTCCCAGCGTGCGAACGCCTCATCCAGCTCGCGTCGCGCCGCATCGAGTTCGGCGCCAAGCGCGAGCGCGCGCGTTGTGCCGTCGGCCGTCGTATACAGGTCGGGATCTTCCAGTGCTTTCGTAAGGGTCGCCACTCGCGCGTCGAGCCGTTCGACTCCGGCCTCCGCTTCCTCCATGGCCCGCTGCCGCGCCCGGGCGTTGGCGGCATCCGGCTGTTGTGTGGCGCGACGCTGTCGCGTCATGCGGCGCTCCTGCACGCGGCGCCGTTCTTCTTCCTCGCCGGCGGTCACCACCGCCGCGTGGGCGCGCTCGGCGCTGGCGATCTCCCAATCCGCAAAGCTCCCCGCGAAATCCGTGATCCGCCCCTCGTGCAGCACCCATACGCGCGTGGCCAGGGCACGGAGTAGTGCCCGGTCGTGACTCACGAGGATTGTGGTCCCATCATAGCGCTCCAGAGCGTCTTCGAGTGCCTCAATGCTCTCCACGTCGAGATGATTCGTGGGCTCGTCGAGCAGAAGCAGGTTGGCGCGCGCGAGCATGATCATGGCGAGCGCCACGCGCGCGCGTTCTCCGCCGGAGAGCGTCACCGCGTGACGCTGGACGGCGTCATCCGTAAAGCCGAAGCGCGCGAGATGAGCCAGGATCGCGCCGCGTCCCCACATTGGACGCAGATCGCCGATAATGTCGTATAACGAGCGATCCACCGGCACCTGTGACAGGTCCTGCCGGTAGTACGCCGGCTCGACCGACCCGCCGGTGCGAAGCTCCCCCGACATCAGCTCCCGTTCGCCCATGAGCGCGCGCAGCAGCGTGGACTTGCCCGTGCCATTGGGACCGATGAAACCCACGACATCGCCCCGCTGCACCGTTGCCGTGAAGTCCGTGATGAGCGAGCGGCCGTCCACGCCAAGCCGCACGCCATCCGCCACAACCACCTGGTTGCCGCCACGTTCACCGGCTTGGAGCCGCAGCGCCATCGCCTCATCCTCACTGGGCAGTGCGCTCAGGCGCGGCAATCGTTCGAGACGCTTGCGCCGGCCCTTCGCCTGGCGACTGTTCTGCCCGGCGATGTTCCGGCGGATGTAATCTTCCTCGCGCGCGATCGTCTTCCGCTGCTGTTCGAAGCTGCGTTGCTGCGCCAGTTGCCGTTCTGCGTGCTGTTGCACGAAGGCGGAGTACGGGCCGGTGTACGGCGTGGCCGTCCCGGCCTCGAAGTGCAGCACGTGATCCACCACGTTCTCCAGAAAGGCCCGATCGTGGCTTACCAGCAGCACCGTCTCGCCGCAGTCGCGCAGGTACTGCTCCAGCCAGGCCGTCGTCTCCAGGTCCAGATGGTTGGTGGGCTCGTCGAGCAGCAGCACATCGGCGGGCGCTACGAGCTGACGAGCGAGACCCACACGGCCCCGTTCACCGCCGCTCAACTGTTCGAGCGGACGCGTGCGGCTTGCGACCGGGTCGAAGCCGAGTCCGTGCAGCACGGCATCCACACGCGGCGCGAACGTATAGCCGCCCTCCCGCTCGAAGCGTTCGAGATCATGCGCGTAGCGATTGAGATCCCGCTCCGTGGCGCGTTCACCCAGTTCGCCCAGGCGCACCGCCTGCGCGCTGAGCGACGCCTCCAGGTCGAGCAGCTCCGCGAACTGGCCGGCGGCCGCTTCCCAGACCGTGACCGCGCCGGCGAAATCCCGGGACTGTTCGAGCAGCACCGAACGCAGTCCGGGCTGCCGCGCGATCACACCCGCGGTCGGCGTCATCTCGCCCGTGATGAGATGGAAGAGCGTCGTCTTGCCGATGCCGTTCCGGCCGACAATGCCCCAGCGCTCGCCTGCGGCGACCGTGAACGTGATGTCGCGAAAGAGCGTCGTCGCGCCGAACTCCACGGCGGTGCCCGAAATGGAAATCTGTGTCACGACGGGACCCGCACCGCTAGGCGTGAACCCCCCGTCGTCACGTGTCCGCCAGCCAGGATTTCCATTCCGCTTCGGCTCCCCCGATGCTCAGCCGGTTCTGCTGGCGCACGAGAGGCATGCGAAGCAGCAGCGGTTCATCCACGAGCCGTTCGAGCCAGCGCTCGTCGGAAAGTCCGGCAGCACGGAGCCCAAGGTCGGCATAGCGCCGGGACCCGGTGTCCACGAGCGCGGCGACACCGAATCGCTGCGCAAAGCGCGTGAGCTCCCCGCGTGATGCGGCTCGTTCAGCGAGGTCCACGAAATGCGTTTTGACCCGGCGTTCGGCGAAGAAGCGGAGCGCCTTGCGCGTCTCCGAGCTCTTGCGCGTGCCGAAAATCTGGACTTCCATGCGTACGTCAATCGGGATGAAATTCGAGAGTGCCCCAAATCTATCGGATCACAAACCGGGCGGTATTGCTGTGCCCGCGCTGCCCGTGATGCATCCGTATCGCGCGGCGTGGTGGATTCCGGGCGCGCACGCGCACACGCTCTGGGGCAAGCTCGTGCCCCGACCATGCGATGCCGTCACGCGCACCGAGCGATGGGAGACGCCCGATGGCGACTTTCTCGAACTCGAGCGTCTGGACGCACCGGAAGATCGCCCGCGACTGATCGTCCTGCACGGACTCGAAGGTTCAGCGCGTTCCCACTATGCCCGTGGGCTGCTGCACGAGGCCGCGCGACGGCGCTGGGCCGCGGATGTCCTGATCTTTCGTTCGTGCGGACGCGAGTTGAATCGCCTGCCACAGTGCTATCACTCGGGTGACACGCGCGATCTGGACTTCCTCGTGCAGACGCTGAGCAGCGCACAGCCACAGCGCCCTCTCGTGGTCGTGGGCGTGTCACTGGGCGGCAACGTCCTGCTCAAGTGGTTGGGCGAGCGTGGTCGTACGCTTCCATCGCAGGTCAAGGCGGCGGCGGCCATTTCCGTCCCCTATGATCTGGCGCGCAGTTCCCGCCGCGTGGGCCATGGCTTTTCGCGCGTCTACGAGGCGTGGTTCCTCCGCTCGCTGCGACAGAAGGCACGCGCCAAGGAGCGACGCTTTCCGGACGCCGTGCGCCGCAGAGCCATTGCGCGCGCGCATTCGCTCTACGCTTTCGATGACGGCGTGACGGCGCCGCTGCATGGCTTCCGCGATGCGGCCGATTATTATGGGCAGTGCAGCGCGATCCGATTCATCGCCGGCATCCGCGTGCCTACCTTGCTCCTGAGCGCACGCGATGATCCGTTCCTGCCGTGCGATGTGCTCGACGACGTCTCCCGGATCGCCCACGACAATCCGGCCTTGCACACCGAATTCGTGAACTGGGGTGGACACGTTGGATTCGTCAGCGGCCGGATACCGTGGCGCCCGTTTTACTACGCCGAATGGCGCGCCACGGAGTTCCTGAGCATGGAATTGATTCCAACGTATGAGGCGCTATAGTGGTCACATAATGTTCTTATACTGTTCTTGCTATGATGATCACTGGCGCTGAATTGGCTGAACAAGAGGGGATTCCCGCGACGCCCGGAAGCGCCGCGCAGGTCGCCGAGGCCTATCGCGATCGCGCCGCGCGATTGGGCACTACGCTCGCCGAAATCCGGCGACGTGGGGGTGTGATCAGTGTGCTCCGGCTCATGACGTTTTTTCTGGTTCTTGCGGCGCTCATCTGGCTCGTGGCCGTGAGCAGGCGTTCG
>DATNDS010000002.1:0-3690 GCA_035553215.1 Gemmatimonadaceae bacterium | reverse complement strand
GCGTTGCGCTCGTGGCGAGCTGGGTACCGGCGCGTCGCGCGGCGCGCACGGATCCGGCGATTACGATGCGCGCGGAGTAAGCGGCGGCCGGAGGCCGCCGCCGGGAAGCGGTCGCCTGCGGCGCCCTGCGGGAAGCGCTGCCGGGCCCACCGGCCCGACGGCTGCGGAACGGCGCCCACTCCGCCGCCTCCGGTACTCCGCGAAGGCGCTTTCCCGCAGGGGCCTCTGGCCCCGCTTCCCGCAGCCCCGCGGCCGCAGGCCGCTGGGGCACTCCCCCCAGGCGCGCTTCGCGCGCCGCTTCCCGTTATCTTCGGGCAACTTTCCCCGCGTCGCACCTGTCTCACCCGTATCCCTTCGAGAAGGAACCGTCCATGCCGCGCACGAACTGGTGGGATGTGATCTCGCGCGATCTCCGCTACGCGATTCGCGGATTGCGCGCGAAGCCCGGCTTCACGATCGCCGTCGTCCTCACGCTCGCACTCGGCATCGGCGCGAACGCCGCCATCTTCTCGGCGGTGGACCGGCTGCTCTTCCGGCCGCCCCCGCTGCTCGCCGAGCCGGGGCTCACGCACCGCGTGTATCTCGCGTCCACCTATCGCGGCAAGGAGTTCATCAACGGCGCCGTGCAGTACGCGCGCTACGTGGACCTCACGAAGTGGACGCACACCTTCGCGCGCACGGCGGAGTTCACCGAGCGCGACCTGGCGATCGGCGTGGGGAACGATGCGCGCGAGATGAAGGTGGGCGCGGTGAGCGCGAGCTTCTTCGGCTTCTTCGACGCGCCGCCCGCGCTCGGCCGCTATTACACGGCGGCGGAGGACAGCCCACCGAACGGCGCGCCGGTGGTCGTCATCAGTTACGCGATGTGGCAGTCGCGCTATGGCGGCCGGCCCGACGCGCTGGGGTCCACGCTGCGGATCGGCGCCACGGTCTACACTGTTATTGGCGTGACTCCCGCCGCGTTCGCGGGACTGTGGCCGAACCAGCCGCCGGTGGCGTACATCCCGATTTCCTCGTACGCGGCCGGGGTGGATCTCCAACTCAAGAACGAGACCTGGTGGACGACGTACCACTGGACGTGGGCCAGCATGATCGCGGAGCGCAAGCCGGGTGTCACCATGGCCGCGGCCACGGCGGATCTCACGAGCGCGTATCTGCGCAGCCGCGCGGTGCAGCGCGACATCGACAAGGACATGACGCCCGAGACGCTGGCACGTCCGCACGCGATCGTCGGGAACATCCTCGAGGAGCGGGGACCGGAGCAGAGCAGCGTGGCCAAGGTGGCCGCGCTCGTGGGGGCCATGGCGCTCGTCGTCCTGCTCATCGCATGCGCCAATGTGGCCAACCTGATGCTGGCGCGCGCGCTGCGGCGGCGGCGCGAAATCGCGGTCCGCGTCGCGCTGGGCGTGAGTCGCGCGCGACTGCTCTCGCAACTGTTCACCGAGAGCATGCTACTCGCGCTCGCGGGCGGCATCGGTGGACTGATCATCGGCCAGTGGGGCGGGTCCGTGCTGCGCGCGGTGTTCCTGCCCAAGGGCGCGAACGCCCCGGTGATCGCGGATACGCGCACGCTGCTCTTCGCGTGCGGCGCCGCGGTGCTGGCGGGGCTGCTCACCGGACTGGCTCCCGTGCTGCAGGCGCGCCGGACGGATCTCACTGTCGACCTCAAATCGGGGGTCCGCGAGGGGAACATTCATCGCTCGCGCACGCGCGTGGTGCTGCTCGTGCTGCAGGGCGCGCTGAGTGTGATCCTGCTCGTGGGCGCCGGACTCTTCGTGCGCAGTCTGCACAACGTGAAGACTCTGCGGCTCGGCTATGACGTCGACTCCGTGCTCGTGGTGGATCTCGCCATGCGCGGCGTGAAGCTGGACAGCGCGCAGGCGGTCACGCTGCGCGAGCGGCTGCTCGAAAGCGCACAGGCCATGCCCGGCGTCGAGCACGCGACGCTCAGCACCAGTCTTCCGTTCTACAGCTCGTGGAGCGTCGGGATATTCGTAGCGGGCATCGACTCGGTGGACCGGCTCGGCGAGTTCGACCTGAACGCGGTGACGCCGGACTACTTCGCGACGATGGGCACGCGCATCCTGCGCGGGCGCGGCATCGAGAAGCAGGATGTGGCCGGCGCGCCCGGCGCGGTGGTGGTGAGCGCCACCATGGCGAAGACGCTGTGGCCGCGGGAGGACGCGCTGGGCAAGTGCATCCGGATCAACGCGGACACGCTGCCGTGCTCGTACGTGGTGGGCGTGGCGGAGGACATCAAGAGCCAGAAGCTGAGCAACGATCCGGGGTTCTACTACTATCTGTCCGCGCCGCAATTCAATGAGGAGAACACGATGCTGCTCGTGCGCACGGGCGGCGCTGCACCGGAGCACGCGGAGGCGATCCGGCGGCGGCTGCAGCAGCTCATGCCCGGCGCGTCGTACGTGACGGCCACGCCGTACGCCACGATGTTCGGCAACGAGACGCGATCGTGGTCGCTGGGCAGCACGATGTTCGTGGTGTTCGGGCTCCTGGCGGTCGTGCTGGCGACGATCGGGCTGTACGGCGTGATTGCGTACAACGTGGCGCAGCGCGCGCACGAGATGGGGGTGCGCATTGCCATTGGCGCGCAGGCGGGCGACGTGGTGTGGCTGGTGGTGCGGCAGGGACTGCTGCTGGGCGGATCGGGCGTGGTGATAGGCGGCGTGGTCGCGCTGGCACTGGCGGGGAAGCTGGAGCCGCTCCTGTTCGGCGAGTCGGCGCGCGATCCGCTGGTGTACATCGTGGTGGGGCTCACGATGCTCGCCGTGGGTGTGGCGGCGAGCTTCATTCCGGCGCGGCGGGCGTCGCGGGTGGATCCGACGGAGGCGTTGCGTAGCGAGTAGGCCCAAAAAGGGTCAGAGGCTGATGGGGGTCAGACCCTTTTGCGCGCGCAAAAGGGTCTGACCCCCATCAGCCTCTGACCCTTTTTGGGCCCTTTTGGGGCCGCGACGGACAGGCGCGCCGCGCCGCGCACAGAGACGCTCGATTTCCTCGGCGAATCGCCCCTGTCCAAGCACCCACGCCTTGTGGGTCGCCTCGCGTATCTCCTGGATCATCGCATCGGGGAGGTGCGTGCGAAATAGCGCGCGATACGCGGCCTGGCGCTCCGGGGCCGTGCGGCCAAGAGCGAGGTAGATCTCATGCGGTGTGACCAGCCCGTCCCTGTCCCCGTGTGCGTTGGCGCGATGACTCGAGTGCACGAACTGCGCGGGGTGTCGCGCCAGTCCTGCACGCACGGGGTTGAGCTCGATGTAGCGCATGCATTCGAGCATGTAGCGTTCACTGTCGATCACGGTCGCGCGGTACCGCCCCTCCCAGAGTGTGCCAGTTCTCTCGTAGGCTTCGTTGAAATACGGAACATAGGACGTGCCGACCGACTGCATGACCTTGCCGATGGCGCCGGCCTTGTGCGGTGTCATGAGCAGGTGAATGTGGTTGGTCATGAGCACGTAGGCATGGATCTCACAGCGAAATCGACGACATGCCTGGCCAAGCCTGTAGAGGAAGAAGGTGATATCAACAGGTTCGGCGAAGATCACGCCGCGATTGTTCCCGCGCTGGATGACGTGTTGCGGGTGCCCAGGAACGGCGTAACGTGGCAAGCGGGGCATGGCGAGCTCCTGATTGGACTTGCCCCTTTGATAACCTCGGAGGAGCTCGGCTGCCGGA
>DATNDS010000001.1:0-5231 GCA_035553215.1 Gemmatimonadaceae bacterium | reverse complement strand
GGAGCGCGCGCTCGAGTGGATTGCCCGTTATGGCGACTGCGACGGTGATGGATTCGTGGAATATGCGCGCCGCACCCCGACAGGTCTCATCCAGCAGGGGTGGAAGGATTCGCACGATTCGATCTTCCATCAGGATGGGGCACTCGCGCGTCCGCCCATCGCGCTCTGTGAAGTGCAAGGGTACGTCTACGCGGCAAAGGTCGCCGCCGCCGGGCTGGCCCGTGCCATGGAGTTGCCCGCGCGGGCGCAGCAACTGGCCAATGAGGCCAGGGTGCTGCGTCAGCGCTTCGAGCACACCTTCTGGTGCGAGGAGCTGTCCACCTATGCGCTCGCCCTGGATGGCGACAAGCAGCCCTGCCGCGTCGTCACGTCCAATGCCGGACAGTGCCTCTACTCCGGCATTGCGGGTTCATCGCGTGCCCGCCGGGTCGCAACGACGCTCACGGATCCGTCGGGATTCTCCGGCTGGGGTATTCGCACCGTCGCGGTGAGTGCCGCGCGCTACAACCCGATGTCGTATCACAACGGATCCATCTGGCCGCACGACAACGCGCTCATCGCAGCCGGCTTTTCCCGCTACGGACTCAGGGACCAGGCCGTGCAGGTACTCGCCGGATTGTTCGATGCGAGTCTCTGGTTCGATCTGCACCGGCAGCCGGAGCTCTTCTGTGGTTTTCATCGGCGCGCCGGCGAAAGTCCCACGCGCTATCCGGTGTCGTGCGCGCCCCAATCGTGGGCCGCCGCCGCGGTATTCCTCCTGCTGCAAGCGTGTCTGGGCCTGGACGTGCGCGGCTGCGATCGAAAACTCATCTTCTCGCGCCCCATTCTTCCCGACTTCCTGCAGGAAGTGCGCATTGACAACCTGCAGGTGGGCGATGCAACTGTGGATCTGCTCCTCGTGAGGCACGAGCATGACGTGGCGGTGAACGTGCTGCGTCGGGAGGGAGACCTGTCCATCGTGATGATGAAATAGACACCAGGGAGGCCGCATGCCAACGCGAAAGACCGCGCGGAGGAGACCGCTCGCCCGCAAGCATCAGGTGCGTGCGCAGCTCCACGTGCAGGAACTCACCAAGGCCGGCACCAGTCTGACGCTCGAGATCAGTGCGCGTGGAGAGAAGATCGGTGAGCTGACGATCGGCCGCGGTTCGCTCTTCTGGCGAGGCGGCCGGCGACAGAAGGAGAAGCGCCTCTCCTGGTCGCGATTCGCGGAGCTCATGGACGACCTGGCATACGACAACACGTGAGCGCCCTCCGCTGATCCGGAGGGCGCCCGTACGCCTCACTCGTAGCGCAGCGCCTGGATCGGGTCGAGCGCCGCCGCCTTGCGCGCGGGATAGTAGCCGAAGAACACGCCCACGGCCGCCGAAAATCCCACCGCGGCCGCTACGGCGATCAACGGCGTGGAGGTACTCCACCCCATCACGCGACCGAGAATCACGGATCCGCCGTATCCCGCCACGAGCCCGATCAATCCGCCGAGCACGCTCATCACCACGCTTTCCACGAGGAACTGTGTGAGCACATCCGAGCCGCGCGCCCCGACGGCCATGCGCACGCCGATCTCGCGCGTCCGCTCGGTGACCGACACGAGCATGATGTTCATGATGCCAATGCCGCCGACCACCAGCGAGATGGATGCGATCGCCGCGAGCAGCCCGGTCATCACCGACGTGGTGCTCGTCGCGGCCTGCGCAATGGCGGTCTGATCACGCACCGTGAAGTCGTCCGCCCCACCGTTGAGCAGTCCGTGCGAATCGCGCATGATGCCACGCACCTCGTCCTCCGCGGCTGCCATGTCATTCGGCGACTGCGCGCTCGCGAGAATCTGCGCCAGGAACGTGCGGCCGCTCAGCCGGTCCTGCGCCGTGGTGTAGGGCATGAGCACCACGTCGTCCTGGTCCTGGCCGCTCGAAGTCTGCCCCTTGGGAGCGAGCACGCCGATTACGGTGAATGGCACATCGCCAATGCGAATCTCGGCGCCCACCGGATCGCTGTCCGGAAAGAGATTCTTCACGATCGTGTTGCCCAGGAGCGCGACCTTGCGGCTCGCACTCACGTCGTCGTTCGTGAAGAACGCGCCGCTGGTGACGTTCCAGTCGCGAATCGCCGCATAGTCCGGCGACACCCCATCGACTTCGGTGCGCCAGTTGCCGGTGTTGGTGATCACCTGCGCGCGCGTCACGACCACCGGCGAGACGCCCGACAGCAGCGTGGACTCGGACCGGATCTTGTCCGCGTCCGCCACGGAGAGGCGGTTGAACGTCTGCGCCCCCTGGCTCGCGCCGCCCGCCGTGCTGCTGCCCGGCGTGATGACGATGAGATTCGTGCCGAGGTTCTGGATCTGGGACTCGATTTGCGACTGCGCGCCATGTCCCACGGCCACCATGATGATCACGGCGCCCACGCCAATCACGATGCCGAGCATGGTGAGCATCGTCCGCATCGTGTTCTTGCGGATGCTGCCCAGGGCCATGCTGAGTAGCGATCTGGTCTTCATGCTGCCTCCTGCGTTGCCATGCCGATGACGTTCCCCGTCTCGGCGAACATGGTCTGGACATCCTCCGCGGCGCGGCGGGGTTCGGCCACCGCGTGGTCGCGGATGATGCGCCCATCACGAATCTCCACCACCCGGTGCGCATACTGCGCGATGTCGGGCTCGTGCGTCACGAGAATCACCGTGATGCCCTGCGCGTTCAGTTCCTGGAAGAGCGCCATCACCTCGACCGATGTCCGGCTGTCGAGATTGCCGGTGGGCTCGTCCGCGAGCAGCAGCGTGGGCTGCGTCACGAGCGCCCGCGCGATGGCGACGCGCTGCTGCTGTCCACCCGACAGCTCGCTGGGCTCGTGATCCAGCCGTGCGCCAAGCCCGACGCGATTGAGCGCTTCCACCGCGAGCTCGCGCGTGTTCGTCCAGCGGTTCCGGCGATCGTACAGCAGCGGCAGTTCCACGTTCTCCACGGCGCTGGTGCGCGCCAGGAGGTTGAAGCCCTGAAAGACGAAGCCGAGCTTCTCGTTGCGCAGATCGGCGAGCTCGTTGCGGCTCATGCCATCCACGCGGATGCCGTCCAGCCGGTAGCTGCCCGACGTCGGTGTATCGAGGCATCCGAGGATGTTCATCAGCGTAGATTTCCCCGAGCCGGACGATCCCATGATCGCGATCAGCTCACCCTGGTTCACCGTGAGATCCACGCCGTGCAGCGCGAACACCTCCGTTCCCGCCATCCGGTAGATCTTCTTCACGCCCGCGATCGCAATCACTGGTGTGGACATGGTCATCTCCTCTCGCCGGTCAGAAGCCACCTGGAGGACCACCACGCCGCCCGCTGTTCTGCGACTGCAGCGGGTTGGTGGTCGCGGCACTCGCCGCGCCCGTCGCCGTTCCGGTATTCGTGCCGATCACGATGCTCATTCCCTGCGTGAGCCCGGCACCCGACACCGCCGTGCGCGTACCATCCGTCAGTCCCGTGTGCACCTTGAGCGACGCGAGTGCGCCCTGCACGTCGAGCGACCAGATCGTGGCGCTCGAATCCGCCGCGCCAGTCTGCGGCTTCCGCACGCGCCCCGCACCGGCTGACGCGTTCGCAGCGCTCGGGCTCGTCGTGGTCGCCGGGCGAAACCGCAACGCGGCGTTCGGCACCAGCAACACGTTCCGCGCCGAGCCCACGTCGAATTTCACGGTCGCCGTCATGCCGGGCAGCAGCTTGGCATTTGGATTCGCCACCGCGATGACCGCGGTGTAGTTCACCACGTTGTTCACGGTGGCCGAGTTGATGCGCACCTGGCGCACGGACCCGGTGAACGTTTCGCCCGGGTAGGCCTGCACGGTGAACGTCACCGGCTGTCCGTCCCGGATCTGACCGATGTCGCTCTCATCGACGGTCGCGAGGATCTGCATCTGCGAGAGATCGTTCGCGATCACGAAGAGCTGCGGCGCCGAGAGACTCGCGGCGACCGTCTGTCCCACATCCACATCGCGCTCGACGACGATGCCGTCGATCGGCGCGTAGATGGAGGTATACGCGAGGTTCTGCTTCGCCTTGTCGAGCGCGATCTGCGCCGACTTGCCGTTCGCGACGGCGACCTGATAGTTGAGCTGCGCCGTCTCGAACTCGGGGTCGGTGGCGAATCCCGAATCGTGCAACTGCTTCTCGCGTGCGTAGTCGCCCTGCGTTTGCTGCAGCGTGGCGTTCGCCCGTGCCACGCCGGTCTCGGCGTCGGCCACGGCCTGCTGCTGCAGCGTGGGATCAATGCGCGCGAGAAGCTGTCCCTTCTTCACCTTGGTATTGAAGTCCGCGTAGATCGCCGCGATCTGACCGGACACCTGCGTCCCGACCTGAACGGTCGTGACGGCGCCGAGCGAACCCGTAGCCGATACCGTGGACTCGATGTTGCCGCGCTGCACCGTGGCCGTGCGGTAGGCCGGCGTCGCGTCGGCGCGAGTGCGGCGGTACACGACGTACCCGCTCGTGACGAGCGCAGTCGCCAGCAGCGCGATGGTCAGCAATTTCTTCTTCATGGTGTCTCCTCTCAGCGATCAGTGGCGGGGACCGTGTATCCAGTCCCGCTGCTGAATGATACGCGCCTGGAGCGCGTAAGTTACTGATTTGTATTGAGTTGCACGCCAGCGTTCCGAATCGACCGGCGGACGATATGAACTGCACCCGCAGGCCGCACGCGGCATTCGCTGCCATCACGTGCCGTTCGTGCACACGCAGGTGCATCTCGTGCAGCGGCCTCTCGCGCGTGGCTGCGAGCCCTGTCTATGATTCGCGTGTGACGATCAGCCTGTTCGAGAAGCCCGACGCCTCGCGGCCGGATGCGATGTCGCTCGCCATGACGGCGGAGCGCTTTCCGCTCACCGCGCGCGATATCGCCTTCATGGTGGGATTCTGGGCGATCTATGCGCTCCTGAACATCGGCAACGACTTCTTCATTCCGCGAGGTGGCGGACCAAATGCCATCCCGCTCTCCGCATGGGTCGTTGTCACGTTGCAGGAGGCGGCGCTCTGGGCGCTGCTCACGCCACTCATTGTGTCGCTGGCCGCCCGGGCGAGCACCTGGCGTTCGAGCCGCTTCGCGAACGTCACGGTGCTCCTGCTCGTCGGCATCGGCATCGCACTCGGCGTGGCGCTCGTGGGACGAGCGGTGCGCGGCGCGCTGCTGGCGCCGCCGGGCGGCAATCCCAACCGCCCGCACGGTCCACCGCTCTGGTTCGGATTCATCAACGC